>JANNYQ010000055.1:0-3606 GCA_031410215.1 Candidatus Altimarinota bacterium
GGGTCGAGTGACTTCTCATATCGAGTTGATGCATCCGTACGGATACCATGTCGCTGAGCGGAGAGTCGGACAGATACAGCATCAAATGTCGCTGATTCCCATATCACATTGGTCGTCCCCAGTGATACAGCTGAGTCCATCCCACCGATGACTCCAGCGAGTGCTATCGGGCCGTTGTCATCTGCGATCACCATATCCTCAGTCGTGAGCTCGTAGGTGATCCCATTGAGAGCAGATAGCTTTTCGCCAATTTTTGCAAGACGGATAGTTATAGTACCAGTCACCTTGTCAGCGTCGAATACATGCATCGGCTGACCGAACTCTGTGAGGATCAGATTAGTGATATCGACGAGATCCATTTTGGGAGCTAGACCCGATCGTTGCATCATCAGTGATATACCAAAAGGAGACTGACCCACAGAAATATTGCTCATCTGGATCGCATTGTAAGCGAGACAACGATCAGTTTCGATATTGAGCTTGAGAGGTTTTGCTTCTTTTTTTGCTACTGTGGTATACTGAGTAAAATCTAGATCAAATATCGCTCCCCACTCTCTCGCATTCCCATAGACTGCGAAGAGATCAGGCCGATTAGTGATGAATTTGTTATCGATCTCGAATGTTGTATCTCGGAGCGTATATTCATATTTTTTTCCATCTATTCCTGGGAATGGGAGCGTGAGATCAAAAAGAGACTTCCCTACCATATCCTCAAGCAATTCTTTTTGCCAGATATTTTCGAGGATCATGATCCCACCATCTGACTCGAGTGCGAGACCGATCTCATCCGCCCCACAGATCATCCCACGACTCATCATGCCTGCCATCTTGCGTTCTCCAATCGTGAAATCTCAGCCCAGTACAGCACCCACCATCGCCACAGGCACATAGATCGCATCTACGATATTGGGTGCTCCGGTCAGGATCGTCTCCTCTCCATGTTCTCCTAGAGCAACTCGTACGATAGACAGCTTGGTGCTATCAGGATGTTTCTCGCATGATATCACTTGCCCGACTACTACTCGATCTATAAAATGAGACTCGATACCGTCGATTTCCGCTGTATGGATGGAGTACTGATGTGCAAGTTCGGTGATGTTGTACTTGGAGAGAGTATCTGCGAGAGGCGTGTAGAGGGATATCCAGTTGAGCGGGGTTTTCATGAGAATGATTGAGAAAAATAGATCCAAAACTGATACCGAGTATACGAAAATGACGATATAAATCAATACAAGACGAAAAGTTTGTGTTTTTTTCTCGAATTTGCTATACTAAATCCATATAACCTTTTAGCTATGAAAAAAATAATTGTTCTCCTAGTTATCTTATCTGGTATTTTTTTTACACCAGTATTTGCTGCTCTGTGACCTATCGATCAGAATATTATTGATGAATGATGAACTCCTTCTACGCAAACGACAACAAGCAATATCCTCTGACTCAATAAAGAAGATCTCCGTTCTGGTAATGTCGATATGAATACAATCCCACAAGTAATTGTCTCAGTGATCCAAACGCTCCTTGCGATCGCGGGTACCGTAGCTATATTCTCCCTTATCTATCATGCCGTCCAGATGCAGATCAACTCTGGTATCACTGGAGATAGCTCTGGAGTCGACAAGGCAAAAAAATGAATGCAATGAGCACTCATCGGATTCGTCATTGCGATTGCTGCATGGTTCCTCGTCACACGAGCCGTCGATCTACTGTCAGCTGTCAGCTAATCTATACCACAAAAATCTATGTTCACTTGGTCATTCGCATCTCGCAAAGAGCACTCAGCATCTTGGTATCTCATTGCTATCATAGTCGTCCTGATGCTCGTCGTCTATGGGATCGTCGAGGGACTTTATCTCATGTCGGTGGTATCGTTCCTCTTTGCGGGAGTCTATCTCCTCATGGAGAATAACTCGACTCCAGTACTCCAGGTGAATGTGACAGAACGAGGGATCCAAGTAGGTGGATCGTTCTATGAATATAGTCAATTCTCTCGGTTTGCGATGGTATCACGAGACAATACTCCAGCGTTCATCCGACTCTATCCAACTCGCAAGCTCTCCCCTATCATCGATATCCCTCTCTCTGTAGAGGTCTCCCCTGTCGATCTGAGAGTCTATCTCGCGAGTGTGATGGAGGAGGAACACAACAACTCGATCTCCAATGCTGATGCCCTCATTCATGCTATGAAGCTCTAGAAAATAGAGAAAATTAAAAGACCAAAAAGTAACCTTTACTTCTCGGTCTTTTTTCATATTATAACTCGCGAAATAATCCAACCAATATATGTCAGCAACTACCTATGATAGCTCCAATATCCAAGTCCTCGAAGGTCTCGAGCCAGTTCGCAAGCGTCCTGGTATGTATATCGGATCGACCGATGAGCGAGGTCTCCACCATCTCGTGTGGGAGATCGTCGATAACTCGATAGATGAGGCGATGGCGGGTCATGCGAGTCATATCACGGTCACGATGCACACTGACGGATCAGTGTCTGTGGAGGATGATGGTCGTGGTATCCCAGTCGATGTCCATGCAAAAACGGGCAAATCAGCCCTTGAGACGGTCATGACTGTTCTGCATGCTGGAGGTAAGTTCGGATGAGATGAGTCTGGATACAAGGTGTCAGGAGGTCTCCATGGTGTGGGTGCATCAGTGGTGAATGCTCTCTCGACCAAGATGCAAGTCTGGGTACACAAGGATGGTCAGGTATATACACAGTCATACCAGATCTGAGTACCTGATGGAGCCGTGGTACCAACTGGTGAAAAAACGAAGAAACATGGTACAATAGTGAGATTCTGGCCAGATGCATCGATGTTTACGACAGTAGTATTCGACTACGATACGATCCGCATCCGTCTCCGCCAACAGGCATATCTGACAAAAGGAATCACGATCACATTCAACAATGAATTTGAGGATACTGCGTATCGATTTTTCTTCGAGGGAGGTATCGAGTCATATGTCCACTACCTCAACCGATCTACTGATCCTGTCACGGATGAGGTGTTCTATGCGGACAAGCAGGTCGATCAGGTACAGGTCGAGATCGCACTCCAATATAAAAAAGACGACTACAACGAGAAACTCATATCGTTCGTCAACAATGTCATCACCCCAGAGGGTGGTACGCATGTCGTCGGATTCAAGATGGCACTCACTCGTACAATCAACAAATACGCTCGTGAGCAAGATATATTGAAAGAAAAGGACACCAACCTCACGAACGAAGATGTCGTCGAGGGTCTCACTGTGATCATCTCCGTCAAGGTACCTGAGCCACAATTCGAGTGACAAACAAAATGAAAACTCGGAAATGCCGAGGTAAAATGAATTGCCGATAGAGCTATGGGTGAGGGATTCTATGACTTCTTGGCGGAGAATCCTCGAGCTGCCAAGCAGATCATCGAGAAGTGTCTCCTGGCTGCTCGTGCTCGTGCTGCCGCTCGCTCTGCTCGTGATACGATAATCCGTAAGGGAGCACTCGAGGGTACTGGCCTCCCAGGCAAACTCGCGGATTGTTCATCGAAAGACGCATCGAAGTGTGAGCTCTATATCGTCGAGGGTGACTCGGCGGGTGGATCAGCGAAACAGGGTCGAGATCGA
>JANNYQ010000056.1:0-6240 GCA_031410215.1 Candidatus Altimarinota bacterium
GTTTTTTGCTTTTATATTTAATATTTTCATATATTTCAAATAGTTATATATTACTATTTAATAGTATAGTAATATGTGATAAATAGCAAGATATTTATATACAATAATAATCAAGATGAACATTGTATTTTAAAGCCGTGACCATCGGAAGGTGTTTATTGAAACTGGAATAAGATTTTCAAAATTATTTGAGTAGAAAATTCTCTATAAAAGTTCTAAAACTCTCTTCTGTCGGACTACCATCTCTAATATAATTATCCGAAAAAGACATCATAGTACCTCTTTTTCATCATTTCCACATTCCATTTCTCTCGTTTCATTTTATCGATATAATATCTACTCCTGTAGATAGCTCTATGCTAACAATATATGAATATCCGATCAAAAAAAACACATCCACATGAGTCGATGCTGATCATCGATGGAGAGCAGGCGAGACAAGAAATACTCATGTCGATCCATGAGGCTCAGCATACAATACGCATACGCATGTATATGTGGCGAGATGATAGTGCGGGGAATATGATCCTGACGGCCCTCATACAAAAAATCCAAATATACCCCAATATTGAGGTATTCATCGAGAAAGATGCATTTGGCTCTCTGGTGTACAATCTCCAGAAATGGATCAGTCTGGGCCGAGTATGAGGAGATATATTCTCAGGTGAGATCGGTCGAGAGCTCCTGCGTCATATTGATAATATCCATCTCTCCTATATAGGATCATGGTCACCACTTAGACTCATATACCGCAGAGAAAACGATCACTCGAAAGTATTCCTCTTCGATGAGTTCACTCCTCAGAGCCGAGCCCTGATCGGAGGGATGAATATCGCAGATCAGTATCTTGACTCACACTCTCCGAGTAGAGCCTCTCCTGGTGGTTGGCATGACTATATGGTACGTATCACGGGAGATCTCGCAGACGAGATCTCCCGATGAAAATCCAAAAGAACCAAAAAGCTGATCAAGCGAAATATAGATATGAGTGTGGAGATATTCATGACGATCAAACAACGGTTCGCTATGCGAAGGAGGATACTGCGAGAGCTCTCTCATGCGAAGAAGTCTATCATAGTAGAACACGGATATCTCACTGATGCTACTATCATCAGACGACTCCGTCAGCTCTCTCGTCGCGGTATCGCTGTACGAGTCATACTCCCTGACTATTCGGATGGAGTATGGCATGCCAATATGCATAGTATCTATCGACTACTCAGGCCATCACTGATCGCCCATCACAATACAGAGAATATATCAGTATATCTCTATCCTGGCATGATCCATGCGAAGGTCACCCTCATAGATGCATCTGTTGCGATCATCGGTTCAGCGAACTTCACACGAGGGAGTTTCGATATACTCCATGAGACAAACGCTATATTCCGGGGCGAGAGTGAGGTAGTGAGATCTCTGGTGGTGCAACTCGATCAGGATATAGCCCTGAGTCGATTGGTCACTCTGGATACGATACCACCATATTTGAGATTTCTCGCTTGGTTCCAGTCTCTTTTTATTTAGCCTCAATATTATTACATTTACTTGATTTCCTTATTCATACCGATATAATATGTAGGTATTCAGTCTATTCTTGACTATATTATTTTATGCAAAAGATCACTCTCCCAATCGTTATGATCGCATCTCTCGCTACTCTCGTCTCTTGTGGACAAAAGTCTGTCGATACGAGCGTCAATCTCTCTCCTACTGCAACTCCTGTTGTCACGGGTGTAGTGGTGACTCCAACAGCTCAAACTGGAACGATGAGTACGAGCACAACTACAGTTCAGCCTACGACAACTAACCCTCCCATCACTACATCTACAGTGTCAGTCACTCCAACAGCTACTACTCCTGTCACTCAGACTCCTAAAATTCCAGAAACATTCACTCGACGAGAGACCGTCAGCTATAATAATCCATCAGGTGTAGATATGGTAGAGTTCAATGTCACAGTCACGGATGGGATCATTACCAGTGCGAGTGCTACACCAAAAGCTGATAATGAAATCTCTCTGAGATGGCAGACTGCATTCGCGGCTGAGGTCAATGCAAAAGTGGTAGGCAAGAAGGCATCAAATCTCAATATCGATGCAATCGGTGGATCATCACTTACGACAGGTGCATTCGAGACGTTTGTTCGATCATTTTAGTCTTCTATCGTCTATCCCCTCTGTTCATTCGGAGGGGATTTTTCTTTCTTTTTTCATCGTTTTTGATATATTTGCTCTATGCAACAATTCGATTTTGACATCATCGGCACTCATCTGGATCTGCGAATTGATACGAGTGAGGATTGTTCTATAATATTTTCTCAGATAGAGACTCGACTTCATGATTTTGAAGTGAAATATTCCCGATTCATCGAGGAGAATTGGCTCGCAGATCTCAACAAAAATAGAACTGGAACGCTCGATACTGATGGCCAGAAAATGCTCGAATTCATATTGAATATATCTCAGAAAACTGATGGATATTTTGATCCGACAGTTGGCAAGAGGCTCACAGAGCTATGATACGGGAAAAAAAGTGATCTGGTATGAGATATGAGTGATCAAAAAAAAAGTGACTACAGAGATGTCGAACTTGACTGAGATCGAGTGACTCTGCACGCAGATATCATGCTCGAGTTCGGTGGAGTTGGCAAGGGATATCTGATTGATGTGATCAAAAATATGCTCGAACTCTATCCGAGATTTTTGATTAACTTCTGAGGAGATATGTATGGTCGTAGCGGATGGAAAGTCGGACTCGAGAGTCCCTTTGCCTCAGATGAGGTCATCGGGACTATCATCCTCGATGATCATTTTCTGGCTTGTTCTGCGGGTACTCGTCGAGCGTGGGGAACTCATCATCATCTCATAGATCCACATACGGGAGAGTCTGCGAACGCTGTCATCGCCTCATATATCGAGTGAGTGAGTGGTATGATCAGTGACGCATATGCGACGGCACTCTGTGTGATGCCATGGGAAAAAGCTATATTAACCCTCCAAAAAACTCCAGAGATATCAGGAGTTATCGTATCTGTCGAGGGAAATATATATCAGAAAGAGGCGAGTCGAGCTGATATCTTTGGATAGAGAGATCTATAACTAGAGTATTTTGATCATAAAAAAATCCTTCCAAAGGATTGGAAGGATTTTTTTATTCTCGCTTTATTTTGGCATGAGCACTGTATCGATTACATGAGTGACTCCATTTGATGAGATCACATCAGCTGTCTCTACACTTGCTGATCCATTTATCATGAGTTTGCCATTTACTCGTGTGAATGTGATTGTCTTCCCTTCGACAGTAGTGAGTACGAGTCCGTCAGTGAGATCACTTGACTTGTATCGTCCTGATACTACATGGTATGTGAGGATATCTACGAGAGTACCTTTGTTCTCAGGCTTGAGAAGCGTATCGACAGTACCTGCTGGGAGCTTGGCGAATGCTGCATTGTTTGGAGCAAATACGGTGAATGGACCCTCAGATTTGAGTGTAGCGACGAGGCCAGCCGCTTTCACTGCTGCAACCACAGTAGTGACATTGTTCGCTCGGACTGCATTATCTACGATATCCTGAGATCTGACCATCATCTGTCCCCCTACCATAACTGCATCAGACTTGAGTCCGAGGATGAATGCCTTGATACGGATATTTTGTGAGATAGTTCAACGGTATCCCTGGACTCCTGCGAGTGCTGCGAGCTTGACTCTGTCACGCTTCCAGTTGTATCCATAGTGAGCAGCGATTGCATATACCGATTGCTTCGACATATCCATCTTCATACCTTTGTCCATAGACATAGAATCTGTCTTGATCATGACATCAGTCTTCATCATCATAGATGAGTCCATGCTCACCATAGCGTAGCCTTGTATACCTGAGACGAGGAGTGCACTAGCAACTCCGAGAGTGATAATACTTTTCATAGAGAAAAAGTTAGTAAATAATGTGCCTTTGCACAAAAGCAAATATACGAATTCATATTAAGGTTAGATTAACAGTCAAATACAATATTCTTTTAATTTGCGAGTATCTTTCCTTTTAATCTACTCTTAATCTAGATATCCTATGCTATAATTAGTTTAATTATTAATATTCGCAATATGCGTAACCGTACTCTCATCGCTGGTATTATTTTTGCTATATCTTTCTCAGTGTCTATTGGTTCTAGTCTCGCATCTCGCGTACAGCGCACTCCTATATCGGAGCTCTCCCCACTCTCATATAGTGTCACACAACTCGGAGGCACAGAGACTCCATATGACAATCCCTATTGGGACAATCATGCAGTGGGCATCTATGTGGATATTATCGATGGGACTCCACTTTTCTCTTCACTCGACAAATACGACTCTGATACTGGCTGGCCGACATTTGCTCGACCGATCAATCGCAATAATATAGTCAAACAAGATGATACAACTGGAGGTATATTGCGTGATGAGATACGATCACGTCGATCTGGATCACATCTCGGTCATCTCTTCGATGATGGTCCGATAGAGTATGCTGGTGTGAGATATTGCATGAACTCAGCGGCACTCCGATTTATTCCATTTGCGAACATGAGGAGTGAATGATATGTTGCCTATATGAGACTACTTCGTAAGTAGATATATTAGTCTTGCAACTTCGATACTATTATCTACAATCTGTTCATACTATCTCTCTCATATGCATATACTCATCATCGATGACAATCCCGAGATCACTGAGAATATTTCTCTCTATCTAAAGTCTAAGTGATATGAGACGTCTATAGCATCTGACGGTGAGATGGCATTCGACATGATATGACGCAAGTGGTATGACTTCCTCATTATCGATCGGATGATGCCACGTATCGATGGACTTGCACTCGTACGTATGCTCCAGTCTCGCTCGATCCATATCCCATTTCTATTTCTCACAGCACTTGGTAAACAGACAGATAGGATCGAGGGGCTCTCACTCGGTGCCGATGACTACCTGGTGAAGCCATTTGATCTACAGGAACTCGTACTCAGGATCGAGAATATCACTCGTCGCAATGGAACTACTATTAGCGTAGATACTGATGTATTCGAGTCGCATGGTATCCGTGTCGACCTCGTTGCTCACCTTATCACCCGTGATGGTATCCGTATTGATCTCTCTCCAAAAGAGTATGAGCTCCTCGAGTGTCTGATTCGAAACAGGTGAAAAATACTCGATCGAGATTATCTCTATGAGACAGTATGGTGAGACTATGACGCGAGTGATAAAGTACTAGAAACGATCAATGTCCATATCGCTCATCTCCGTAAAAAACTCTCCCCAGATATTATCCGCACCGTCAAGCTCGTCTGATATATAATTGACTAAATACTTCAAAAATGGCTCTTACTACTCGCACCAAGATAACAGCACTTTTCGTCTCTATCGTGACTATCCTTGTGATCTTTCTCAATATGCTCGTATTCGAGAGTGCCAATAAGGAGTGGCAAACTCGCAAATCGACGTATATGCATGATTCTATGGTATCTATGCTCACTCTCGATGAGGCTCGCAAGCAGTTTCCTGATCTCGAGGTATCTGATGCAAGTGGGGCAATCATACTACAACAAGGCATATTCACCCACAATATGGAGCATACCAGTATAGGATCATGGATATTTGCTGATCCCTCGATCACCAGTGCTGGGGGTCGTGCCTACTATTGGGGTATTGAGTCTATGCACGACGGATACACCTACAAGACCGTCGACGACGTCACAGATATACTCATGACACGTGACATGATCATCGAGAGATCTCTCTGGCTCTCACTTGTCGGACTTCTGCTGATTATCCTGATTGGTTACTTCTTCTCGGGATACATACTCAAGCCGATCCAGAATATGAATGAGGCAACGAGACGATTCTCACTGTCTCAGAAAGAGAGCGATAATCATGTGGGTATATATGGTAATATCAAAGATGAGGTTGTCATACTTGCTCGATCTCTCGAGGAATTATTCACGCGAGTCAATAAAGAGGCAGAACGACTCGAGCAGTTCTCAGATGATATCGCTCACGAGATCAAGAACAAGCTATTCGAGGTAATGAGCTCACTCGATATCGCAGGCAATCCAGAGCATACCGAATATGGTATCACAAAAGCCAAAAGAGTCCTCAAACAGCTCTCTGGTGTCGTCGATGCACTCCTGTTCTTTGCTCGCAATGATATCAAGAATCCAGACAAAAAGAATCTGAGTACACTCATAAGTTCGACTCTCGGGAATG
>JANNYQ010000057.1:0-34860 GCA_031410215.1 Candidatus Altimarinota bacterium
GGATTTACCAAAACTCGAAAGTGCACCATCTTCTCAGGACAATAATACAACTGAGCCGAGCAATACAAGTATCACCCCAGAGCCACTGATATCACTCGGCCTCCCCGTGGATAACCAGGGAACGATCCATATCATCCCTGCAGGTAAGATCACTCTCCATACAGCTGATGGGAATCAGCTATTACGAATAGGAAAAGAGCTCATCAAAAATGAAAATGGAGCCATCATCGGAGAGAAGATCGTAGACTATCTCACTATCAATGAGGAAAATGGGAATGTACTCCCGAGTACGAATCGTACATTCATGATGAATTGGTATGGATTTGCTCGTGAGAATATCGGAACTGATGGTCGGGTATATATCAGCTATGAGACTCCGAGTCAATACTACTCTCGTATTGCTCGCGAAGAGTCAGGATATCTCTATACATGGGACAAACTCACACTCACGCACGTCACTCGCACTCTGAGTGCCCGAGTCGATCTCTCCTATATGGATCCCGTCACCAAGACTGTCATATCTCGCAACTATGATCTCCCGATGAGTATAGAGTCAGATGAGATAGTCAAGACGCTCAATACTGGACTCCTCACACCACTTGCTATCATAGCTCTGATCTGGTGGTGGATCGCTATATGGAGACGCCGGAGATATCACTACAATAGTCATCAGACTCTCATATGAGAGGATGGGGATGATGAGATCGCAGTTCTCGAGCGAGCCAGAGCAGTGATGTTTGCGAAGGAAGCAACTCGAGCTGCAACAGCTATCAAAAAGAAACCGATAAAGAAAACAACAACTCAAAAATCTATCACAAAAGCTACTACAGTAGCCGAAGTGGCAAATTCTCCTACAAAAAAACCAGTTGCAAAAAAATCTACAACAACTGAGAAAGTCATTCCTATAAAAAAGACTGTAGCTAAAAAAACTCCTGTAATTACACCCAAGGAAGTGGCATAGTCATAAAAAGATCATTCGAATACTCGAATGATCTTTTTATTATTGCAGTTCTTTCACGTTTTTGATCTTGGTACACTCCATTCACTTTGGGATCTTACCCTCATAGCTCGCAGGGATCACTGCATGAGTGAATCAGAGTTTCGCAGCCTCCATGAGTCTCCGATCGAGGAGCATCACATTTTTCACCACTCCAGTGAGAGACACTTCTCCGAGATAGATTGTCTTTCCGAGAGGTTTCTCTCGTTTGCTACTCGATATAGCTGCGATACATGCGAGATCGACTCCCGGCTCGGACACCTGGATACCACGAGCAATATTGAGGTAGGTATCATAGTCCTCCAGTTTCACACTCGTGAACTTGCTCATCACAGCGATGAGGAGATCGAGTTTGCCCTGTGAGAGGCCACGAGCTGATCTCTTGGGATATCCGAACTTGGTATGCGTCGTGAGTGCCTCGATCTCGATGAGGATAGGTCGGTTGCCCTCGATGGTGAATGTCAGAGCCGAGCCCGAGAGTACCGATCCATCAGAGTCAATGAACTCCATGCCAGGATTCGGCAGATCGATGAGTCATTTTTCTTCCATACGGAACAATCCCACACTATCGGTCGGGCCGAACCGATTCTTCAGAGCTCTCAGTATCCGGTAATTCTCAGTACGAACTCCCTCGAGAAATAGTACCACATCGACGAGATGCTCGAGAGACTTCGGCCCACCGATCGATCCATCCTTCGTCACATGTCCGATGAGGATGATAGATTTTTGCATTTTTTTCGCGATATGCATACACATCTCAGTCATGATACGGATCTGAGAGATACTCCCCGGAGATCCATCTATCGAGGATGATGAGAGTACGGAGAGTGAGTCGATGATGATGATGCTCGCAGTCGACCGCTCTATAGTGACAAAAATAGAGTCCCAATCCGACTCCGTCAGGAGAGATATATTGCCGTGGCTGACGCCGAGACGGACTGCCCGAGCACTGATCTGTCCGATATGCTCTTCTCCTGAGATATAGAGTACCTCTTGATTGCGACTCGCATACCACTCACTCATCTGGAGTGCGAGTGTAGACTTCCCTATCCCAGGTTCTCCTGAGAGGAGGACGAGAGATCCAGCCGAGAGTCCACCACCGAGAACTGCATCGAGCTCACCCGATGAACTCGGGTATCTCTCCATCTTGTTTGAGGTAGAGAGTGGATCGATTCATTTCGTGGCGAGGACTTTTCCAGTTCCAATTTTACTCTTTCATTTTTGTACAGTTGACTCGTGATATGTGTTCCACTCGCCACACTTCGGGCACTTCCCTACCCATTTCGGTGATGTCTCGGAGCATGATGAGCAGATGAACATAGGAGAGAAATAAATACTTAAAAATTTAGTCATTCGCAATTGCAACCTTTATATCTGAGTAGGAGAATCCCCTTCTCAGTAGTGAGGCGATCATCTTTTCTCGGATTTTTTTATCGTCAGTATTATATCGATTTTTATACTTTTGCACTTCTTTTGTGAGATTGTCGGTATCATTTTTTTCTATGAGGAGCTCAGTGATCTCATCTCGAAAATATGAGTACTTGCCAGTGAGTTGCATACTAATAATACGACGAGACTTGCCACGCTGCTCGAGTGTCTGTATCTGATGTAGGATACTCGATCTGTGAGCCTCCCAGTCATGGATCTCAGTATCGAATAGCTCGATCTTCTCGAGGATCAGATCCTTTGGGAATTCTTTTTTCATGAGTTTCATACTCATGTCCCTTTTGCCTTTGCCGAGTGAGACGAACGATCTAATCCACATATCCGCCATCATCGACTCATCATATCCATTGTCTGCGAGTAGTTGTGCTGGATTTTGGCAATTCTTTTTCTCCAGATAGGCCGTCACTTTCTTGCGAGATGGAGCATACCGACTGATGTAGTTCGCGAGACGGAGAGATATATTCATGAGAAAAAATTGACGCAACCAAAAACATATGATACACTCTATACATATCTCATAAAAATACAAATATGACTACCGACATTGCCCGTATGGGCCCACACGCCCTCGCATCCTACCACTCTCGGGCACTCGCTCTCGAGTCGTTCGGAGTCGATCCTATGGCGATCAGCCTATACCAAGCACAGGATCGATCACTCGCGAAGCAGAGTCGATCGAAGCGGGCACTCATGGTGCAAGAGGATCATGAGATTATAGTATAATAATTTCAGACCCTGACTATATCCCATGCAAATGGGATTTTTTAATACATATCAGACAACTGCAAATACTCAATCATCTAATTCTCTCAAAATAGCTATAAATAGATATCATCTCAACTAGTACATCCCGCTCACAATATGTGTACAACACTAATACAAAATCCCTATTTCGCATAGGGAATGATGATATGTCAAAAATATCTGGACGCGTCAGATGGCTCAGGGGTGGGCAATATAGTCAGAAAGAGCGGGAAATCAAGGAGATAATTCTATATTAATTTGACGATTGATACAATATGAGTTAAAATGCAGGAACTATAAAAAATAATCACTCCGATCATGGCAACTCCTCTCGATATGCAACCAGTAGTTGATACTCAGTTAGAATCCCAAAAATCAAATATACTCGAAAAAACTGGTGAAGCCTGCAAGAAGCTCGGTATCGCAGTAGCCACAGCAGCTGCACTGCATTGTTCAGCATTTGCTCAATCTGCAGTCAGCTCGTCCCCTGCCGCTATGCTTCAGGTGACAAAAGGCTCAGGGGTATTGACAATCGATGGGAAGAATATGAGTTTTACGGAGTTTTTGACGAAATATCCAGAGCAGAAGGAGAGAAGTGCTATCTTAGGAAAGATGGATGAAAAAACTGAAGATGCATTTCGTGACTGGGAGATATCGATGAGGAAAAATGAATCAAGTAGTATAGAAGTAGCGTTGAATCAAAAAAAAGAAGAACGCAAAGGGGTAAATATAGCGTTGAATCAAGAAGATAAAGAATTAGTGAATGATAAAGGAGGATTGAATCAAAAAAAAGAAGAACGCAAAGGGGTAAATATAGCGTTGATTCAAATCACTCAAGTAAATGCTATACTCGATGATCTCATGCAGAATCAATGACTCAAAATGGCTTCAGAAAGTCAGAAAAAAATCAACCAAGAAAAAGGATCAATAATATTAGCGGCACTCGATAATCCTACGATCACTCAAGGGATGAAGCCTGAAACAATATCAATATTGAGAACTATTGGTAATAGTCTACAAAAAGGTGGTAATGTTGCCTATATAAACAGTGAAGTCGTCAAAAATATAAAAATTGCCTTATAGAGCTCGATTTTTTGCATATATCCAAAAATAATGATACCATAATGGGGTATCATTATTTTTATGTCTGACATCCCCTCTATCTCATCTGGTGCGGGAACTCTGGAACAATCCAAAAAGAATCCCACACAAATACTAGATTCCCTCCTCCAAAAAGGAGGTTTTCAAGTAACTCCAGAAGAGTTATCACATATTGATGCAGCAATTCGGCGGAATCCATCACTTCTGGAGAGTATAAATATAGATATCGCAGTAACTCAAACAAATCCGAACGAAAAATCCCGATTCGAAACAATATATCTAAAAGGCTCAGGAGTATTGACAATCGATGGGAAGAATATGAGTTTTACGGAGTTTTTGACGAAATATCCAGAGCAGAAGGAGAGAAGTGCTATCTTAGGAAAGATGGATCGCCCAACGAAAAATGCATTTCGTGACTGGGAGATATCAATTGAGGATATCTCTATAGCTCAGAAGAGTGGAGCGTTAAATCAAGAAGATAAAGAATTAGTGAATGATAAGGGAGCATTGAATCAAAAAAAAGAAGAACGCAAAGGGGTAAATATAGCGTTGAATCAAGAAGATAAAGAATTAGTGAATGATAAAGGAGCATTGAATCAAAAATTAAATGAAACAGAGCAACAAACTAAAAAACTCGTTGATCAAGCACGATCTCTGATGGATACTGGATCGAATGAGTTCGTCACTCGAGAACTCAATCAGATACAATCAGATCCTACAGTTTCGCCTATCGCTCAGGATCTGATCAAGCGATGATCGACTATCGAGGATATCCAGAGTGGGCGACTCAACTCGACTATCGAGGCATATATCATCTCGAACAACGAGAAGGCACTCATACCAAAAGACCCTCAAAAGGCCAAAGAATTCTCTGAGGTCGTCAGTCGTATGCGTGAGAATATCTGAGTGAAGCCAACACGCGATAATATCGATGCATTCGCTGCGAGCAAGGTACTCGGAACAGATAGAGAGCGGATCGTGAGCAATATGCACCAGATCGGATCGAGTGGCAAGTATGATCGTATGACCTGGGATGGTGAGACTCGGAGTGTCATATTCCATGGAGAGAGTGGAACACGGATACTCGATACCGCTAATATCCCACCTAGGGAAAGTATAATGAGGAATGGACTCTATATCTCTCGTGAGATCAGTCCAATAGTAGCTGATCCCGCTAGAGAACGCAATGAGAGCAAACGAAATGTAGTGGCACAGATAGTACCAACGATATCTCGGGATATCAAAGAGATGCTCAGTGACAAGATGGAAGATGGGAATGAAATAGTCTCTCCAGAGATATGAGGTATGCTCGATAATACCCTCTCTCATATCAGTCTCAGGAACTCGCAATCTGCGAAATTATCGCGAACTATGATCGAGACAACATGAGGTGTATTGCGTATGGAGCAAGGTCGTCTGAATATACTATCACAAGATAAGAGCAAAATCAATCCTCTCGATCCTGATATATGAGGCATCAAATGAACTATTACCAGGATCAATACTATCATGGAGTCACTCCAAAAGATACAAGAAAAGACTACTATAGAAGAAGAAAATACTCAGAGCAATAGGATCCTCTGGGATACAAACGCAAGAGATAATCTCTCATGGCTCACGACAAAATATTTCGATCGTATAGGACCAAACGCTCAAGTCGCAATCGATCGTATCATAGGACTCGTCAATAGAGATCGAACTCTATCTAATCAGATACAACTCTGAGAGCCACTCAGTCCTATGAGCAAGAATATCCTAGAAAAATCAATAACCAAGCTCTGAGGTACTCCTGATATACTCACGAGTGGGGATAAGCTCCCAATATTGCAAAAAAGAATCACAGAATCTCTCAACTATCCCCCATCAGATAGTCGCAGTATAGAGTGACAACTCCAGCAAGTTAACCCTGCAAAATCTGACATGAACTAGGTGTTAGGTTTTTTCTTGCATTCTACAAAAAATATATACAATGTCTATTGTAGATTATCTATAATGCATTAATATATGACTTTCTCTCGTATGCACCTGGGTATGCTCGGTGTTGTCAGCATCTTCACTGGTATGATATCTCCAGTGGTACGAAGTGCTAGCTCTGTGTTCCCTTTTCCACTCACAGATATGCAGATCTATGCCTATCTTGTGTTGCTCACACTCGCAATCATCTGTATCCTACTTGCCGTCAGATGGTGGATATGGACTCGTGTTGCTGGACTCATCATTATACTATTAATCGGGTATTTATTTGTAGTATCATGGAGCGGTGAGGTACGTAGCAATAGTGGTCTCCTGACACCATCACTCTCTTGGTGATGGTTGTTCCTCGCAATCGGAGTGGGGCTCCTCATCGCAAGTATGTTCGGTGAAGAGATCGATCGAGATACTCCATCACTCTGAGATCATTGGCTCGGATGGCTCGGATCTATCACTGTACTCGTGCTCACCTGATTGATCATATCGATATCCTACATCCCTGGTATGGAGAGATCAAGAGGTCATGTCCTAGAGAATATGTTCGGTAGTGGATATATTGAGACTCAATCTGGATTGACGAGATCTATCCCATTTCCGAGTATCGAAAAGTTTGCATTCGATCGGGCAAGTGACTCGATTTCATTTTTTGCATCAAGTGGTACACAGATGGTAGCCTTCCCAAGTGGACAGATATATGAGAGACTCCCGTATGCGACGACGACGATCGGCAATATAGCATATACAATCAGTGCTGAGGGAATAGTGACCAAAGATACAGGTACTATCATGGGCAAGGCAATCCTGCCACAAAATATGAATCGTGCTATCATGATGCTCTCAGGGAGTGAGATCATATCACTGAGTAGATCGGGGATCCGAACAATGAGTTGACAATACGCAAGTATAGAAGAAATACTCACAACACCAGGAGGTGATCATAATATATGGCGGTCTCTCACTCCAGATGGGTATCGTATATATCGTGATGGTGAGGCTATCACGATGCCGCACTATGAGATTTCTCATATCTCATCATCGTCTGACGGGAGATCGATCATGGCTCTCATATCAGAATGAGATGGTATACGATATATCATCAGAAATGATGTCAAAATCGAACAAATCGCACCTGGATATATCGAATGAACTCTCAGGATGAATGGTACTGAAAGTCTCTATGCTGTAGATCGAGATGGTGTAGTAGAGCTCATCCACAATGGCACCATCCTCGATCGTAAATTCGATGAGATCAGAGAAGTATATCTGGATACGGATGGTGGTGGATATGTATATTTCGGTCGTCCTCTCGGTGAGTCGACCTACTGTATATATACAAGATATCGTGGTAACCTCTGTGGACTGACTGGATACATGAATCCTCGCCAAGCACCAGACTCAAGTATCGTATATGCAGCTCTCTTAGATGGTTCTTGGGGGATCTATCGCAACACATCTGCAATCATCCGCAACACTGGATATATCAATCGAGAAGATATATCACGTGACTATGCATTCTTCGATATTACCAATCCAAGCTACTATCTCTTTATCAGAGGTTCAGATACAGGATATCGACTCTACAAAAAATGAGCATGGATCAATGGCGTATACAAAGATGTCGGACTCGATGTGACGTTCGGGTATGACAACAAAGTGATCATGTCAGTACAAGATGATGCAGGTTGGCGAGTGATTGAGTTCTAGTCAAAAAATCCTCTACAGACCGTAGAGGATTTTTTTGAGTTCTGCTCTCTTCTCAGTATTGAGTCGAGCCTCATAGAGTATCGGGAGGAGGTTCCAGTGATGGTGAAATCCTGGATCTGATGAGAGCTCTAGGAGTTCATCGAACGATACTGTAAAAAGTGTGATCTTTTCTCCACCGTCACCCTCTATCTCCCGCTCGTATACACAATCCCGAGCGATATAGTAGTGTACCTCTGTCTGGACATTGTTCGTGCCATGATATCTCATCCACTCGACGAGTGTATCTGTAGTATATCCTGTCTCTTCTCGGAGCTCACGACGAGCACATGCAACAGGATCTTCATCTGGTGAATCAAAGGACCCTCCAGGCAGAGAGATAAACTCACTCCGTCCTGGTTGTTCCTGTCTCGTGAGAAGTATCCGTCCATCTGGCAGTATCGGCAGGACAAATGCCCCATCGATGAACCGGATCAGCTCAAATCTCCGAACAGATCCATCATAGACGACCTGATCCCACTGATAAATCTGGGATCTCACTCCTGAGAACATGAGTTCTGCATTATCTGGGATGATGGATTTGTGTGTCATGATAGTTTGATTATTACGATGACGAGAACTATACCTTCGGAGCAATCCGCATATAAAGTGGCTCCCCTTTCTCCGCGATATAATATAGTGTAGGATCCTGATCTAGATTCCCCGAAAGTGAGATACTATTATTATATGGAGCACCGATACGAGTCAGTAGCTCTCGCATCTTCACATCGAAGAATGGGAGGAGCATAATCGATATTTTTCTAAGGTTTGATAATAGTATGAAAAGTATGTTTTCGAGTTTTTCACGACCACCATCCTCATCTATATTGATCTTCCATGGTGCGTTCTCCTCGACATACTGGTTGATCTCAGTCGCATAGGCAAATGCGAGCTCGAGTGATCCCTTGAGATCAGAGCTATCCATGAGTAATATATATTTCTCTATATTAGGAGTTCATACTTTTCATACTGATCCAGATATACGACCATCGAGTTTCAGTGCGAGGGCTATAGCACGATTCAGGAGGTTACCGACATTGTTCGAGAGCTTCGCGTTGTACGTCAGTATCGCCTGCTCCTGTGAGAAGTCACCATCTTCTCCGATCGGGAACGCCGTAAAGAGATAGAGTATGAGCATATCACGAGAATACTCTCAGATATAGGCAACTGGATCAATCACATTGCCGATAGACTTCGACATTTTCTGTCCATCAACCGTGAAGAATCCAGTAGTGAGGAGCTGTCGAGGTGCCTCATATCCAGTACTCCAGAGCATCGCAGGCCAATATATCCCATGGAATTTTACGATATCCTTGCCGATCACGTGTACATCTGCTGGCCACCATTTTTTTTCATCATCCTGTATTAATGTCAGATAGTTGAATAGGGCATCATACCACACATAGGTCACTTGTGTAGCATCAAATGGGAGTGGTATGCCGAATTTGTTCGTCTCACGAGAGATCGAGAAGTCCTCGAGTCCACCACGGACGAACTCGATGATTTCATTGTATCTCGTTCTCGGTTTTACGAAGTCTGGATTTTCTTCATAGAATTTGAGGATTTGATCCTGATATTTTGATAGCCTGAAGAAGTAGTTCTTCTCACTCAGATGTTCCAGTTCCCTATTGGGATGATCAGCACACTTTCCATTTACGATATCAGTTTCTTTTTTGAATGTTTCACAACCAATACAATAGAGCCCCTCATAGACTCACTCGTAGATATCACCATTGTCGAATGATTTCTGGAGAACCTGCTGAACGAACTCATGATGACGAGGCTCCGTTGTTCGGATAAAGTCTGTATAGTGGATACCCAGAATATCCCAAGTATCCCTGTGCTTGCCAGCCATCATATCTGCATAGTCCATCACAGTCATTTCCATACTTGCGGCAGACTCGACGACTTTTTGAGAGTTCTCATCTACACCTGTCGAGAATCGTGTCTCATGGAGTGAGAGTGTAGTATATGATGCGATCGTATCAGCAATAAATGATGCATATGCGTTGCCTATATGCGGGAGTGCATTGGAATAGTATATTGGTGTTGTGATATAGAACTTCTTTTTTGTCATATTTTTGTTTTAGATAGGCTGATTGTAGGGAAATATACACATTTTTCAAGAAAAAATTTTGACATTTCGTATAACTTTCATAATATGCTCGCGTTCCTGTAGTATTCCCCGATAGCTCAGCGGTAGAGCAACCGGCTGTTAACCGGTAGGTCATTGGTTCGAATCCAATTCGGGGAGCCATAAAATCCCCAAAAAATCCCAGAGTCAATCTGGGATTTTTCTTAGTATATAATCTGAGATATCTAGATCTAGACCCTGAGTGCTCCACGAAACGCTCGACCCGCATAGTAGGACTCTGCACCGTTGTGATAGACGAATACCCTACCATAGCGGCGATCACCGAAGATGGCACCACCGAGCTCTCGGATCTGAGGCGGTGCGAGTAGCCAGCTCGATGTCTTGGTATCATAGTTCCCGAGTTGTTGCAATTCACGATATTGCTCCTCAGTGAGCATCTCGATCCCCATCGAGGCAGCCATATCCATAGCATTGTTGACAGGCTTGTTCTCTCGTCTAGACTCCCATGCTACCCGATCATAGCAGAGACTCCTGCGACCCGTCGGACTCTCGGATGAGCAATCATAGAACATATATTCACCCGTCTGGGTATCATATCCGACCACATCGGGCTCACCACCTGTCCTCTCCATCTCAGAGAGCGACCAGAGTTTCTCTGTATTGGCCTCGAGCCTCGATTGTACGAGAGACCACTCCAGACCTATATGACGATTCATATTTTTGTCAAAACGAGCCTGCAAAACCATGAGGAGCTCTGCTTGTTGTTCACTAGACAGCTCGTTTTTTGGTGTATTGTTCATAATATTAGAAGTAATGAATAAAAATCAATTTCTCACACATTGTATCTGCATTCGGATTCTTTTCAAATGATAGAAAAATATAATATAACCAATCTCCTAAAATCTATCTAGACTATTTTCTATTCCCTATATTATTTCAGATATTTTTGCTTGAGTCATTCGATCCCATTTCGAAAATGTAGATATCTATCACTCGCACGAGACGCATAAGAAGCATCTTCTATTACTCGAGGAAACTTTTCGGTAGTCACAGGAATTCCCTTTTTGATAAAAGACTCTTCGATGAGGCGAAGGAGAAAAGCGGTAGTATTGAATGAAGAATGAAATCGAAATGCTACATTCTTGTCATTGGATCATTGGATCTGACGGATATGAACGCCATCCTCATCTAGATCAAGACCTATGGCACAAGCAGGCCTATATTTGCCATCTTTTTCACGCTTGTATCGTACCACGAGAGCAATGTCCCCATCTAGGAGCATCTTGGTGGAATATGTAGATCCAGAGAACTCTCACGAGGCAACATGGAGTCATCAGAGTATCTCTACCATCAGCCGTGTACTATCTATGACAGGACAGGTGCTGTTGCGTGGAGTGGTGATGAACTCTCGGAAATCTGGAATATGAAGATGGTCGAGTATTCGCATATATTGTTATATTTTGAGGATTGTATCAGATTATTTGATTTTAGTGAAATCAAAATCCCAAAAACATCTGAGATGGAGTTTTTTATTTATGAGATCAACTTCATAAAAAGCTCAAAAAAAGTCTACATAAAAGTAGACTTTTTTTTATTCACCCTCCTTGACTGATCCCCTTTTCTCACTACACTCTGCCCAACTAAAGCACCATACCATGTTCACGGATCTCATCACTCGCGTCATCACCGCTCACCCCGACTTCACCTCGGATGAGGTCGCCGAAGTGTGTCAGGCCTATATGGACTCCATGAGTAGCGAAAAAATCAAAGAAGAGACCAAGATGAAGCGACTCGTGAAGTATGTCGAGAAGGAGTTCGAACTCAGTGAATCTCGCCTAGAGAAGATATCGAACAAAATCTACAATCTGGAGTCCATTCCCGAGTATCTTTTTGCGTGAGATGCTCGTATCGTATCGGCACTCGTATCGATCACCGGACTGACCAAAAACATCGAACAAACGGAGCTCTTCACGGATGCTGAGTTGCAGATAACGCGTCGGGACAAGGTAGCCCTCATCGGTAAAAATGGAGCCTGAAAGACCACACTCCTCAAGATGATAATCGGTCGAGAGTGAGAATACAAGGGGACGATCGAGCGAGCGTCAGGACTCCGGGTCGGATACCTCTCGCAGGATCTCTTCTGGCAAGATACATCCAATACCCTCAGAGCCGAGATGCTCATGGTATTCCCAGATATCACCGAGCGAGTAGACCGACTCGCCGAGATCGAGTGGGACGATGAGCAGTGGGAAGAGGCAGATGCGATCAAGACCTACCTCAGAGATCACGATGGGTACCGCAGATATGACTTGCAGACAGAGATACTCAGATATTTTGGATTCACCGATGCGATGCTCGATCAGCATGTCCTCTCACTCTCCGGAGGCGAGCAGACCAAGGTGCAGATTGCGAAGTTCCTCATCACCGAGGTCGATCTACTCATCCTCGACGAGCCGACGAACCATCTTGATATCGAGGGGATTATTTTCCTCGAGAAATTTTGCAAAATCTGGAAAAAGGCGATCCTCTCAATCTCCCATGATATCAGATTCATCGATAATACCTCCGATCGGATCGTGGAGATCTCAGGCAAGCGTATCAACAACTACCAGGGCAAATACTCAGAATACCTCGTGGAGAAACAAGCCAGGTACGATCGCCAACTCAAGGCCCATACCCTGCAAAAAAAGGAAATCGAAGAGCAAGAAGCATGGATCAATCGGTTCCGCTATACTCCGTCGAAGTCCAATAGTGTCCAGAGTCGTATCAAACAAGTAGATAAGATCGAGCGTATCGATAAGCCTGAGGGTGAATCGAGTGTAAGAGGTATCACGATCCGGGCTGGCAAGCGACTCCCTGAGAAGATCATGACCATCACGGATCTCGCTGTCGGGTACAATACACCGATCATCACGACTCATGGAGAGATGATAGTAAGAAAAGATGACAAAATAGGCATCATCGGACGCAATGGAGCTGGGAAGACGACACTATTAAAAACAATCCTTGGTGAGCTTGCAGCCATATCTGGAACCGTCACAACCAATCCAGACCTCATCATTGGATCCTATTCTCAGGTGCTGGCAGACCTGGATGGCAGTGCGAGTATCATCACGGAGCTCGGACGCAACTACGAGAACGAGTGAGAGATCAGAGCGATGCTCGGTGGTCTCCTCATCACGGGTGACAAGGTGGATCAGACTATACAGACGCTCTCAGGTGGAGAGCGAGCCAAGGTCGCACTCACCAAAATGCTCCTCACTCGCCCACACGTCATCATCATGGATGAGCCGACAAACCATCTGGATCTCCATTCTAAGGAAGTGATCAAAAATATGCTCGAACACTTTGATGGGACGAGTCTCATTGTCTCCCATGACCGAGATCTCCTCGAACATATCTCCAATAGAGTCTGGCTGATACAAGAGTGAGTACTGAGAGTTTTCGATGATAGCGAACGGTGATTTGCTGAGGTATTCTAGCGGAGCTGCTTGTGTAGAGAGCAATTCTCTATATAATTCAGAGGTATACTCAACGCAACACCATATGAAAAAACTCCTCATCTTCACAGATACATATACGGGGCAGATCAATGGTGTGAGTCGCTGTCTAGATAATCTCGCGAACAATCTCTCTCCTGATATACATCTCTCTATTATATCTTCGGATGACTTCGTGACTATCCCATTTCTGGGATACAAAGAAATCCGACTCTCTCTAGCATTTCCACGCAATATCCTTGCTCGTATACGAGATATCCGCCCAGATTTTATCCATATCATGACCGAGTGACCCATAGGCCTGACCGTCGCATATATCTGTCAGAGACGACATATTCCCTATACTACGACATTCCATACCAAGTACCCTGAGTATCTCAATATGAGAAACAGCCTCGTCAAAGAGGAATACGTCCACCAATATCTCCACTATATACATGATAGTGCTGAGGAGATATTCATCTCAAACTCAGGACTGGGCGAATACCTGATGAGAAACGGCTATGAGAACTCTACTATTGTTCCATTTGGTATCGATCATACTCTATTTTATCCTTGAGAAAGAACTCTATTTCTAGATATGGTAAGACCTATACTTCTTTATGTAGGACGCATAGCGATAGAGAAAAATATAATAGACTTTCTCGATATGGATACCAAATATGCAAAAATAGTAGTCTGAGATGGTCCTCTGTTAGAGTTATACAAAGAGAAATATAGAGATATACAGTTTCTCGGGCAAAGGAGTGCATTAGAACTCGGTGAGATATACAGGAGTGTCGACGCATTTGTATTTCCTTCTAGGACGGATACCCTCGGACTCGTGAATCTAGAGGCGATGGCCTGTGGACTCCCTATCATCGCCTATGACCTCGAGAATACAAGGTGCATAGTCGAGGATGGGGTCACGGGAGTACTCGTCCCTGAGGGGCAAAAACTCGAAACCGCAATCAAAGATATAGTGCATATCAGTTGCGAGGCATGTGCAGATTCTGTACGAGACGCTACTTGGCAATACTATGCGAGAGAGTTCATTGCTCATCAATTCCCTATCAGCAAAACACTATGGACCTCAACCAATATCTAGATCCTCAGACTATCATATCTCTCCAAACTGGAGGCTATATATTTATGTTGATCCTTATGATCATAGAGGGACCGATTGTGACTTTCATTGCTGCATTTCTCGCGTCTCTTTGAGTTTTTGATATTTGGCTTGTATTGATACTCGGCTGGATGGGCGATATTCTCTGAGATCTATTGTTCTATAGTATTGGGAGATTCGGGTGGCAAATATTCCAGCGGAGTACTACGATCAAAAATCCAACACAATCATCGCTCATCCAAAAACTCGATCATCTCATCCAGACGAATCTCATCCTCGCTATCCTCGTCATCAAGTTCACCCCGTATGCAGCACCCATCGGGCTCACCTATATCGGTAGGATGCGGGTCGATATACGGAAGTATCTCCTCGCTTCGATGGCACTCTGTATACCAATACCACTCGTATCTGGACTCGTCGGGTACCATATCGGGATTATGAACACACTCATGAGCAGATACAGTGGAACAACATTGATGCTCTATATATTATGAGGCATCGGGATGATCGGTTTTGCTGTATGACTTTTCTTATTTCTCAGACAAAAATCGATACAAATCCTCAAGCAGGAATCGTCTATTTCGGGTAAAATCGAGAAAAATACCACAGCTGATAGATCAACCGATGAAGTGGCATAACTGAGAGGATATCTCGAATCATACGGAGATCTGCGAGAGTCCCACGGATATATCAGATTTTCTCTGATTTTCTCGGTGTGATGACATCCTTGAGATAGATATTACTGACACTATATCCGAGTTCTATACTACGAGCATTGAGGAGTACCTCGAGTCAGAATCTTGATCATCTCAGATAGTATTGCTCATCATCGAATATCGTCCTCGGGAGGACTCGTTCCCCAGAGACAAAATCTGTACCCAGGAACTTGTAGATGGGGAGACTATTCTCCCTAATAGAGAGACTGATGTCGGATTGCCTGTTCCTGATAGGATCGATCAGAGCGGTAATATGCGAAGGATATAGATAGAGTAAATCTGAGTCTATCATCACGATATATTCTCACTTCGCAATCCTGATTCCCGTGAGTACTGCATTGGTTTTTCATGCATTTTTTTCTAAAAATATGGTACGCAATTTCGGATGAGTAAATGCATCGATCATCTCTCTAGTATTATCCATAGAGCAATCATCTACGACGATGACCTCATCGATATGATCACAACACAGAACTGCAGAAATTACATTTGCGATGCGTGGTCACTCATTATATGCGGGGATAATGCAAGAGAAACTCATGATGTCTGTTATAGGATAAGCTAAGTATATGATAAAGAGATAAGAAGTACATTCCGAACCGAGCGCTTTATCTTGTATAAAGAGTTTTTTGTATATACTACTCCTATGAATCATCTCAATATCAACATCAATACCTATGAGCGTGACGGCGATGTCATCATCGGTGATATCCATACAATCATCAACCAGGCTGACAGACTTGCTCTCATTGGACCCAACGGCGTCGGCAAGAGTACACTGATGCGGATCATCTCTGGAGAGATATCGGAATATGATGGCAATATCGAGAATATCGGTGGCATGACGCTCGGATATCTCGAGCAGATACACTTCATGGATGAGTCTATCACTATAAGAGATGAGCTCCGAGATGCATTCGCAGATATCCGAGCACTCGAACAGACTATAGTACGAGAAGAGATACAAATGGCAGAAACAGGAGAATTCGAGGCGTACACCGAGGCGATCGAGAGATACAAGTTCCTTGGAGGATATACCTATGAGAATGAGGTAGAACGGGTGGCTCGTGGGATCGGGATATTTGAGCTCCTCGAAAAACCTCTATCGAATGTATCGGGTGGCGAACGGACCAAGATCGCTCTCGCAAAGATACTCCTCTCAAAACCTGATTTTCTCCTCCTCGATGAGCCGACCAACTTCATCGATCTCGTATCAGTCGAGTGGCTCGAGCACTATCTCGAGCATACCTGGAAATGAGGATATATCATAGTCTCTCACGATCGCGAGTTCCTCGACCGCACTTGTAGTATCACCCTAGAAGTACTCGGAAAGGGCGGGATCAACACCTATCACGGCGACTACTCGTACTCCGTCGAGGAGCGAAAAAAGGTAAAAACCATACAAGACAAGAGATATGAAGAACAGCAGATCCATATCGAGAGTGAAAAGAAACTCATCAACCGATTCCGAGCAGGATCCCGATCAGGATTCGCAAAAAGTAGGGAGCGACAACTCGAAAAAGTCGAGATCATAGAGAAAGCAGAGACTCGTATAGGAGTCAACTTCATATTCGCATATGACAAACATGGGCCCGAGACACTCATCAAGATCGAGGATACATTCATCGGACGACATGAGCCACTCTTCTTTGTTCGGAGTGCTATATTGTCAAGAGGAGATCGAGTATGAATTGTATGAGAAAACTGAGTTGGGAAATCTACTCTCATAAAAACTATACTGGGACAGATGAAGCCACTCGAAGGATATCTGAGTGTACATGAACATGCTCGGATCCTCTACTTCTCACAACTCCATGAGACGCTCGACACAAGTACGAGTATATATGACAACTTCGTGCTCCATGGACTCCCATATTCTCATGAACGAGTCGGGAGTATCATCTCGACCTATGGGTTCGAGTTCGCAGACTATACTAAGATCGTCGGTAACCTCTCTGGTGGAGAGAGGTCTCGTCTCCTTTTCGCTATACTAAGCCAGAATACGCTTGCATGGAAGCATACCAAGAAAACTGATATCCCAGAAAATGAAAATATAATTCCAGAATCCTCATCAGTATCCAATCTACTGGTATTCGATGAGCCAACAAACCACCTCGATGCAGATACTCGAGAATCACTCGAGCGAGCAATTCGAGAATATCCAGGGACTGTACTCTTCATCTCTCATGATCGATACTTCGTAAACAAGCTCGCAGAGCGTCTCTGGATCATAGAGGATGGTGAACTCATCATCTCCTATGGCAACTATGAGGACTATCGGTACAAGCGTGAGCGAGGGATCGATCTCGATATGAGTCTCTTCAATGTGGATGGCGAGATGGATCTCGTCCTCGAGGAGAAACTGGGAGTCGTCGAGGCTCGCCGTATCAAGGAAAAGTTTGCCAGACGCAAGCTCAAGAAATAATAAAAAATTCTACCCCCGAGTAATCGAGGGTAGAATTTTTTATGAATCAGTTTTTATTCAATCCTATCAATTATTGTATCACTGATATATAGTAGATCATCGATGGGAGATCGATAGTGGCTGCAGAGACATTACAGAACTTTGCCTCGACCGTATTGGCGGCTGACACTCGAGTATATGCTATGATCATACGATCAGCAAGTGCTGATGTAGGTGATATGGTAGCGACTCATCATATAGCTGCATTGGTAGCAGTAAATGTCTGAGCAAGACAAGCAGAGGCTGCTATAGACGCTATATCAACAGTAGGTGCTACCTTGATAAAGGCATTGAGCTGAGTTCCGTTGGTTCCGAGCTCAAATGTACCAGCGACATCGAGTTTCGATGTAGGGCTCGTACCGATACCTACATTTCCTGATGCATCGATCCTCATACGCTCTGTATTGTTAGTCGCGAATACGACTGTACCATCTGCAGGAGAGAACATACCACCATCAGTATCTCCAGGAGATGAGAATAGATATCAGTTTGATCCATTGAATAAAGATCATCCCAATGCTCGCACTGCCCCGTCTACATCCAG
The DNA here is from genome assembly GCA_031410215.1 of Candidatus Altimarinota bacterium. Taxonomy (GTDB): domain Bacteria; phylum Patescibacteriota; class Gracilibacteria; order BD1-5; family UBA2023; genus JABFSX01. The sequence continues at coordinate 18,424 of JANNYQ010000057.1, forward strand.
CAAGCTCGATGGTGTTGATGTACCGATACCCACTGAACCGCTACTCATGATGCGCACTACTTCAACTGGTGCTATATTGGTCGTAGTACTACGATTGGCGAATACGATATCTCCCTGAGTATTCCCTGTGGTACTCGTCGTGATGAATCAGATCTCAGCAGGAGCATATCTCGTCGTACCAGCGAGTCCACTATAGCCGAATCCGATCGTCTGAAGAGCTGTTAGTCGGTTTTCGAGTCATCAGATATTGAGATATGGGGTACCATAGGCAACACTGAGATTGGCATCAGCTCATTGTATTCATCGTTTGATCATCATCTGTGGCACTGCAGAACTCGTCGATCATGATGGTGATCCTGCTACGACGAAGTGACGATCTGGGAATGATGTCCCGATACCGACCTGTCCGCCACCACTGATTGCCTGGAGCTGTGAGTTGAGACCTGTATTGATATAGAGATACTCTGAGTGGTTAGCTGGTATCGAGAGTACTCTCTGCCATGGAGCTGGAGTCTGATAGGGTGAGTCGTTGGTATAGAGTCATCCTGTACTCGCTCAGTTGAACCGACCACTACGTGCAAAGAGTGGGGCATCACCACGAGCACCGAGTGCAAGTTGATACCCGAAAGTATCTCATTTTGCACTCATAGTGAACGAGTTATATGGACTCGCAGAGAGTCCCGTGACAGGATCAGCATTGGCACAATCATAGGCTCCTGGGGAACCATAGGTACCAGTTATCGAACAGAGAGCATCCGTACCGTCTTCTTTGAAATATGGTCCATTGTTTGATGGGCCATCCCCCTTACTCACCACAAATGATTGTTTACCAGGGATAGCAAAATACTGATTAAAATCATAACTCACATTGAATGTAGTAAGATCAGGATTCGGAGTAGGTGGTGAATTGCGGAGAGTACCAGTATAGACGGCGATATTGCTGATCGGACTGATTGGCATGACCTTGCCTGATCAATCAACACCAAGTGCAAGGACATTATTCGAGGTGAGAGGAGTAGAGAGATTGATACGAGCAAACCTGAGTCCAGAGTCATTGGCGATACCAGAGTCAATAACGAACTTGGTAGTGAGTCCTACTCCAGTGCCTACACCAATATTGGTACCATTATCGAATATTTGAGAAGCATAGAGTCCAGTACCTCCAGTACCAAATTTGGAGATGTAGTTCTCTACTCCTCCTGTGATCCCTGTAGCTGTTGCACCTGAGAGTGATGATGACCATGTGGCGAGACCGGTGGCATCTGAGGTGAGGATCTTGCCCGCTCATGGTACACCTCCGGTGATACGCACTGTTCCGGATACCGTGAGAGTTGTAGTAGGTGAGCTCGTACCGATACCGACGAAGTTGCCCACATTGTACATCACGGATCCTGTGAGAGCATCTCAGAGGGTCGCATCCGCTCGTGGCATCTGATTCGGGAGAAATCCCAGTCATGAGACGCCCGCTGACCAGGCACAGTTGGATCACATCTTATTCACTCCGTTGATCCACATACGACACTCCTGTCATCCATTCTCAGAGAGAGTGAGCATAGGATTGGTAGAATTCGTACTACCGAGGGCCTCCACTGTGATATACCCGAGTGTAGCAGCTCATCAGAGGATACCCGTAATATCTCCTATATAGAGTTTTCACCCTGTCTCATAGAGTTGTGAATTATTGATGAGTCCACCACTATCGAATTTGGATATATAGTTCGGTGTACCACTACTACGGACGAGATTATTAAGACCTGTCCATGATGATATACAGATATCGTTGATACAGAGTCAGCTACCCGTATTGAGAATACTGCCCGATCCTCGGATATCGAACATATACTGTGGATTGATCGTGTTCATACCAATCCGCGATCAACTATAGTAGAGTGATGTAGGATAGAGCCCAGTACCTCCAGTACCAAAATATGGAATATAGTATCCAGAACCTCCTGTAATACCAGTAGCCGTAGTGGTACCTGAGAATCCAGTCATCCAAGTAGCAAGACCACTCGCATCAGAGGTGAGGATCTTACCAAGACCTGGTGATCCTCCTGCAATCCGTATCTGATTTGAGAGATACAGGTTCTGCCATGGGAGTGCTACCGATCCGATATCGCGATACATAGCAGGAGCTCATACATCTGGGAGTAGAGATCCTGATATCGTCACATTGGCTACAGTACGATTGACTATCGTATCGGTGATGACCTTGCCCTGGACAGTGATATCACCTGTGATGAGAGCAGATCCTGATACTGTGAGCTTCGCTGATGGAGTCGATGTACCGATACCGATATTGGATCCTGAGTTGTAGATATTGACTGAGGGTACCCAGGTTGTACCATTGTAGTAGAGTGTAGAACCGAGCACTGATCCAGAGATAGAGAGTCCTGTCGCGATCGGAGCAGCCCAGCTGGCAACTCCGAGTGCATCAGAGATAAGATAGTATCCACTGGCAGATCCACTCCGCATACGGATCTGTCAGTTCACATCGAGGAGTGCTGTCGGAGATGTTGTACCGATACCGATACTACCACTATTACCATATATCCAGTTACCGATATTGAGCTGATTAGATCATGTTGCAGAGACTAGATTGACTCATGCACCTATGGCAATATTGTAACTACCAGATCCGAGATTTTGTCATGCATTGCTACCAATAGCAGTATTATAGCTACCGAGCGTATTATTTTGGAGTGCAAATGCACCATTCGCTGTATTATTTGTTCCAAGAGTATTTGCCCAAAGTGAGCTAATTCCATTCGCTGTATTATAGTTACCAGTAGTATTATATACGAGTGAATCATATCAGTTAGCTGTATTATAGTTACCACTACTATTATTCTGTAGACTGAGTCTACCTATAGCGGTATTACCAGGCATACTGCCACCTCATCGACCTATTCTATATCAGTTGATGAGTATATCATATGGCACATCAAGTCGAGCTAATGGTACATTGGTACCTATACCAACATTAGTACCATCATCGAATATCTGTGAGTTATTGATCCCCGTTCCCGTTGGCGTATATTTTGCTATATAGTTGGTAGTACCGACGAGTGGTCATGCGAGACCCAGAGTCGTGGTCGATGGTGCTGCTGCTGGAATTTGCCAAGTTGCTATACCTCCTGTATCACTCGTGAGAACTCTGCCATTTCATTGTGTGCCATCAGCTATCTTGATATTGCCACCGATATCTAGACGAGCTATAGGATTGAGTACTCCGATACCGATATTGCCATTGTAGCCATAGATCACATTCCCGATATTGAGCTGATTGGATGAGATATTACCGATATTGGGCTGTGTATTGTATCAGATGAATATATTATTATTTCCTGATGTCAGATTAGCTCCTGCGAGATATCCGAGAGCCGTATTATTGTATCCAGTATTATTATTATAGAGTGAGCTCATACCGACAGCAGTATTCTGGTATCCTGTGATATTGCCATAGAGGGCGTTATATCCATTGGCCGTATTGGTAGCTATATTCCCTGCTCCTCGCCCCACTGTGACTCAGTTGATCGTAGCATCTGCGATAGTGACGAGATTGCTACTGGCACCCGAGAGGCGCATCCCCTCGATACTATTGCGTCGGAACACGAGATCCTGATTATCTGCGGTACCGACATAGTCAGTTGCTGAGGTAGTACCCGAGTTACCAGTCTGTCGCCAGAATGCTCCAGAAAGAGCGAAGTCTGCAGTACTCACAGAGGGTTGCCATGAGGCGAGACCCGTCGCATCAGAGGTCAGTACTCTCCCTGAGGCAAATCCACCACCCATGATACGGATCGTCCCCGCAATATCGAGCTTGGCACCTGGGACTGCAGTTCCGATACCGATATTGGTACCGTTATCAAAAAACTGAGACGGATAGAGTCCTGTACCTCCAGTACCGAATTTTGATACGTAGTTCGCGACTCCTCCAGTGATCCCTGTAGCAGTAGCACCAGCAACTGATGATGACCAATATGCGAGACCAGTGGCATCTGAGGTGAGTACACGATTAGTCCCAGGAGTTCCACCAGTGATCTTGACTTGTCAGTTGATCTCGAGACGAGCACCTGGAGTCGCTGTACCGACTCCAACATTGGTACCATCGTCATAGATCTGAGAATTGTTGATCCCTGTACCAGTAGGAGTATACTTGGCTACATAGTTTGGAGTACCGACGAGTGATCCTGAGAGGGAGAGGGTAGCATTGGATACTGCAGCAGTCGGGATGATCTGACAATGTGGCGTACCATCTAGACCAAATCCGTACAACACCTCTCAGACATAACAATCTGTGAACATATTGGTGAAATACGTATTAAAATATCCACCAGTAGTCTCACTCGCAGGTGTACCTACAGGATAGGTCACTGCATATGTCTTTGGTATAGCGAGTGATATGAGAGAGATGATACAGAAAAGCCGAGAAAAGAGAGATCGCATAAGGAAGAGTTACCAATTATAGTATATGATTTGGAGAGAACTACTATTTAGAAAGTTTTGCCTCGATAGCATCGAGTCGCTTCTTGAGTGACTCATTCTCTGATCTGAGAGCAATTATATCAGCTTTGTTTGACTTGACTATGGTAGCGAGCTCTTTGATAGCCTCGATCACTGGAGCGATGAGATGTCCATACTCGACATTTTTGTATGTCTTCTTAGAGTCTGGATCCGTGTATTCTCATACTGCATCAGGGAATATTTTCTCTACCTCTTGAGCGATGAGTCCGAGATCTTTTTTATCATCTTTTTTCCACTTAAAGTAATATCCATTCATCGCCGTGACCTTGTCGAGAGATGATGTGATTTTGACGAGGTCTTTTTTGAGACGAGCATCTGAGATATAGTAATAGGCTGGAGAGTTCATGTAGGCACCGGCCTGTATGATCGAGTCTACGTACATATATTTTCATCCGTAGCTGCGTATCCACGTAGGATCGCTCATCCACCACCCTCATCCATAGCTCTGAGAGTACCACCCAGCATTGCCATTGGATCTGAACCATCCATTGTTGTATATCTCATTTCCCGTTATAGATCCATTAGCATTGATATTTCCCATGTTATTCTGACCACCATTAGTATCCCAATATACCATCCAGCTCCCATATCCATTGAGGAATCACATCACATTGGAGTTCGCATGGATAGACTTGGGTCATCCAGCTGATTCGTCAGTATCAGGCATAAAGAATCGTGAAGAGGTAGTTCCAGCAGAGCCATCTGCTACTCTCGCACTATCGACACGTACCCCATAGGTACTCCCTCCATTCCATCACATGAGTGTAGGGTAGCTCGCTGACCATGGTGCTGATGAATCAGTATTGCTGATAGCTCCTCCAGCAGGTGACGTACTAGCAGAAGCATCGATGATGACATGACCATTTCCATAGTTCTTCCATCTCATATATTGAGAGGTACCTATATCGAGAGTAGAGTCAACCCGAGCGGTATCACCGAGTGACTTTGCTGTGACTCCAGCCCATGTGACAGATGATGTAGCCGTCTGCCAACTCGCAAGTCCTGATGCATCTGAGGTGAGGACTTTGCCAGCTCCTGGTGCACCTCCTGTGATCTGTAGAGTACCATTGGCTACGATATTTTTTGCTGCAAAGTTCTCATATCCAGTACCTGGATTATCGAACGTACGGATAGCTCCATCAGATCCCATACCGATCTGACTCGCGACCCTCCCTGCCCAGTGAAATGATACTCTCGGAGCCTCAGATACTACTGCTGACTGGGCTCAGGCAAAGTTGAGCTCTCGTACCTCGAGTGCCGCATTGGAGTATGATGAGCTATTGGTGGCGGAGGCCATCTGCCAGTCTCCAGCAGCATCATTGCGGTGAAAATTGGATGGATTGATACCTCATGCAAGTGTAGAGTTAGCTGCAAGTGTCGTACTATCTGATAGATCGACTCGTCCATTGGTATTGGCATCACAGCTACTACCATATCCACTCTCACATCCGACTTCGAACATACGTACACGACCAGTGACATTGTTTGCGGCAAATGCTGGAGCACCTGTGATACCTGTCCATGGAACTGATGAGGCAGCTCATGGGGTGATCCAACTCGCGAGACCCGCTGCATCTGAGGTGAGTACTTTGCCTGCACCAGGAAGACCTCCAGTGATCTTGACTTGTCCTGCTACTTCTAGTTTGGCTCATGGAGTCGTAATACCGATACCGACATTACCATTGGTCAATAGAGTCATGACGCTATTACCATATCATGCAAATAGTACTAATGGATGCGAACTCTCAGTACCTATGCTACCAGCTCATCATGCAATAGGCCAAGATGAGTGACTAAATATTCCGGTTTTTACTCCTGCTGTATTTTCTGTTGCGAGGATTTTTGCGGTACCTGCTCAATTGACATCCAATACTCTTCCCCAACCCTGAACATTGCTCGGAGTTGCTGTGCCGATACCTATATTCCCACTCGTTCCATAGATCCAGTTCCCTATAGAGAGTTGATTGGATCCAGTAGCAAATAATACCTGTGCATTGCTACCTATAGCGATATTGGATGATCCCGTAGTGATATATATACCTGCAGATCTTCAGATAGCAGTATTATCACTTCCTGTGGTGTTGTATCCGAGAGCATAGATACCATTGGCAGTATTATTAGCTCCACTTGTATTGAATCCTAGAGAAAATGCACCATAACCAGCATTATAGTCTGCGTTATTTTGATAGAGTGACTGATATCCATAAGCACTATTGGCACCGCCTGAAGCATTTCCATAGAGAGATTGAAATCCATAAGCGGTATTAGCACTTCCTATGCTATTAGCAAGAAGTGCTCAGACACCATTGGCAGTATTATGGTTTCCTGTAGTATTACTATAGAGAGATTGAAGTCAATTTGCAGTATTGAAGTTCCCTGTAGTATTTTGAGCAAGTGCATATGCTCCATTTGCAGAATTCTGTATTCCAGTGGTATTATTCGTGAGTGCCCGAAATCCGATCGCCGTACTCTCTGAGGCGAGATTTTGCCAGAGAGCTCAGAACCCAACAGCTGTATTACCAGCACCAGTAACATTGTACATGAGAGCATTTACACCATTTGCGGTATTCTGGTTTCCTGTGGTATTGGAGAAGAGAGCATAGACTCCATTCGCAGTGTTACTGACTCCTGTAGTATTGGCATAGAGAGCAGAGTCTCCATCGGCAGTATTCTGAACTCCTGTGGTATTGAATCTGAGGGTAGACATTCCATTTGCAGTGTTACTACCTCCGGTGGTATTGGTGTAGAGAGAATACACTCCATTCGCGGTGTTATAGTTTCCCGTGGTGTTAGAGAAGAGAGCAGATTGTCCATTTGCGGTATTGCTGACTCCTGTGGTATTAGACTGGAGAGCAGATTGTCCATTTGCGGTATTATAGTTTCCAGCAGTGTTGGATTGGAGAGCAGAGACTCCATTCGCAGTGTTGGAGCTTCCCACGGTGTTGTACTGGAGAGCAGAGACTCCATTCGCAGTGTTGTATCCCCCGGTGGTATTAGTAACCAGAGCATTGATACCATAACACGTATTGCTAGATCCACTTCCAGGACATACTTGTCACGATGTTGTCGCTATCCAACTCGCGAGACCAGTTGCATCACTCGTGAGGACTTTTCCGACTCATGGTGTCCCTCCGGTGATCTTCACCTGTCCTGCTACTTCGAGCTTGGCACCTGGAGTCGTAGTTCCGATACCGACATTTCACCCGGCGGCATTGATCGCGACAGCGGTATACGGAGAGTCTGACTGGATGTTGTATATACCAGCTGCATCGATACCTGTCCAGTACTTGCGGACACCCCCGATCAGCCATTCCATATAGTTGTATGTGGTACCACTTGTCTTGTTGAGTCTGAGGAGATTGTCCTGTGTTCCTGCTATCTCGAGCTTGGCTCCTGGAGTGTTTGTTCCGATACCGACACTGCCTGTACTCGCCTGTATCACATTGGCTCCTGAAAGTCCCCAAGTAGTATTGTTCGCTGGAGTACCTGCCGAGGTCTTCACACAGTAGAGGAGAGCTACGTTGCGGGGACGAGTTTCAGTACCTGTACGAGGCGTTCAGTTTACTCAATCTGATATTGGTCATGCGGTGTTATAGGGTAGTAATCCAGTATAAAACTGACCACCTCATCCAGTCACATTCCATCAGCTCACAAGATTTCAAAGTATGTTGCTAGTTGTATGGATATGCCCCTGCATAGTATCAGTCTGAGTACTCGCGAGTACTCGGCCAGTATCGACTCCCCGACCATTGTCCCATCATCTGATGAACTCACCCCTGAGATCAGGATTGCCACCAGTACCATCTGCCGGTGACCATCCTGATGGACATGATGCGAGGTTGAACGCTGATATCGTCCCTATCGGTGCCTCAGCTCCAGTTCATGATCCTCAGGCAGTACAGAGTAGTATCCCAGTCGGTGAGAATCCCCTCACTACATCTCATCCGCTACATCCACTGGTGTTAAACATGTTGGTGAAGTACCCATTGAACGTACCACTTCATACTTCTCCACTAGGCGTCGTAGATGGATATGGGATGGCTGATACCATCGGTGTGAGCATGAGAGCTACAACGAATGAGAGGAGCGAGAGGAGTGAGATATATATTCGCATACTGGGATGATTAGAGAAATATGGAAGCAGTGAGAGGAACTCGCTATCTCGACTCGGCGAATCATGGAGGAGGATCAGTGAGGATAGCTGGATCATACTCTATGATCATGACAGCATCTTTGATCTTTGCTACACTTGATCTCTGCGTTGGGAGTGATGATTGACTAGTGATGAGCGGATTGTAGGTACGGAAATAGTCCCAATCATAGGAGTAGACATTGGCCTGGTTACACCCTACTACGAGTGCAGGACAGATAGGTGGAGTCTGTTGAGATCCACCGATTGTATTCTTGGATGCCATGAGTCCTCGTATATAGAGTTGATTCTGTGGGATATTCCATATACCCGTATTACTGTATTTGATTATAGGTGCTACTGATGATGCCTTGTCTCCTGAGAATATACTCCCCTCAGCATAGAGATACGCATAGATACGCTTCACCTGATCACTGATGACGATATTGCCTCCATTTCCTGTGATAGGATCCTTGAGAGCGATGAGTCCGATAGTACGATTGGCCCAGAGGAGTGAGTTCACATCGACATCATTGATGACGATATCTCAGCCGATGACGATGAGAGATCTCTTCCCTGCTGTGAGGTATGGAGTGAGACTCGAGAGCTCGATACGCAGATCAGATCATTTTCTGATTATAAAATCAAATTTAGTATCTGTACTGACAGGATCAAGATCACTATCACTGATATTTCTACTCATGAGTGCTATATTTTTGCGAATCATATTAAGGATATTCGCATGATTGATTGACTTGTAGCTGTATCCAACATCCTGATTGACTACTCCGTTGTTCTGGACTGAGAACACTCGTGACCCTGCGATATTCCCCACAATCGCGATCTTGGAGACGAAGTTGATCGGCACACCCGCTAGTGGATCGACGATAGTAGTCGGAGTCGGGAGTAGAGATCCAGATACACTCGTCCACATAGGGATCCATCCGAGCGACCTGCTCCAGCCCCATCACTCGATATTACCGGTATTCGGATTAAAATAAGTACCTGAGCTCGTCCCCCCAATATCTGTAGCTGAGAATGCTATCCATCCAGCATTCTGACTCCAGGCGTACCCACTCATAGGACACAGCTGAGTGGCACCAGTCCATATCGTAGTAGGGCATACTATCTGTGCGGTGGAGCCTGCTACACCATGAGAAAATGATACCCATCAGACATTGCCGAGCCAGAATGCTCCAGAGAGAGTACCATCAGACAGGATAGTGCCGCTCCCGACATCAAAATTGACTCTTCCAGGATATCCACCACCAGTATAGCTCGTACCACCATTACCACTCCACCCATTATTGATAGGAAAAATCCCCCTGAGAGAGATGGTAGGATTCGAGAGAGCGACGAGAGCTCCGATAGAGAACAAGCTGATCAAAAGAGCGACGAATATCTTGCCTTTCATAGAATATAGATATGATTAGATCGCATTGTATGTGGTAGACTACAAAAATCAAAAAAAATCACTTCACAAAGTAGAAACAAAATGTATTGTATAACTCTTGTATTCATATGCACATATTCGATCTCTCGATATACGGTCTGCGTATAGCTCCAACGTGGTATGGACTCTCCTATGCTCTGGGATTTATTATTTGTTATTTCTTCGTGAGACGGTTCTATACTTTCAGCAAAAAAGAGCATATAGATACCCTCCTCTCATATATATTCGTAGGAATTATACTAGGTGGACGACTCGGCTATGTACTGCTCTACAATTTATCTTACTTTATAGAGCATCCTATCAATGTTATAAAAATCTGGGAATGAGGTATGAGTTTCCATGGAGGATTCATATGAGTAGTCATCACTGTATATCTTTTTGCGAAGCGGTACTCATACGGATTCTGGTCACTCATCGACACGCTCGCCGTGATCATACCAGTAGCACTCGGGCTCGGACGCATGGGCAATTGGGTCAATCAGGAACTCCCAGGATATAGCCCATATGATGGGGTATATCCGATGATGATCGACGGAGTATGACACTTCCCTTCTCCACTCCTCGAGATGCTCCTGGAGGGTATAGTATTACTCATCGTGATGTTGATTTCATGGAGATTTTTGAGCAAAAAAAATCCATGATTACTCTCAGGAATTTTCCTGATTGGATATAGTATAGCTCGGATCACCTGAGAACAATATCGTCTCCCTGATGCTCATATCGGATATCTCATCTCGACTGATTGGCTGACACTCGGGATACTCTACACACTACCAATGTTGGGGTATGGTTTATATTTGACCTACACCTCTACTCGATCTCGCCCTGGGAGCAGATAGCCCACCATACTCCAATTCTTGATAGAGATGAATTGATTCCACTGACGTACCCGAGTATCATATTCTGAGAGCTCACTACGGATAGTGCGATCGTATCCCATCACGAATTCACGGATATAGATGAAGTAGGCATCTCGCTGGAGCTCTGGGATAGCCATCGATAGCCGCATGAGGAATCCATATTGATCATTGATACGAGCATTGTGCTCGAGAAGCATGGGAATACTATCATATTCACGGATGATGGCCTCAGAGTGGAGGCGAGTCATGAGGTCGAACGCGAGATGCTCATCGACGACATGAGGACGCATCACTTCGATGACGGCTGGGATCTTTGCGATCTTCTGGATAAATAGTGATATCACCCGTGACTCTCTCTCTCGTATACGGCGAGTGAGGACGATATAGGTAGTGATATATATAGCAAGGAGCACGAGGATGAGAGCGATGATCGCTATGAAGATTGGATTCATATCATGAGTATATATAGAGCTCTAGAGAAATCAAGCAAACAATTTGCAAAAAGAATATCAGTCTATATACTCACCCTATGTCCAAAGTCTACATCCAAAAACTACTACTTACCAGTATCCTAGAGATTAGCGGTGTCACACTCGCATTTTTTATCGCGTATTCCCTACGACTGATGCGGGATTGGATCCCATTCGTACAGTTACCGATTCCATATATATCCTATGAGCAATTCGTACCATTTGTCATATCTGGAATGATTGCCTGGTGTATCATATTCGTCCGCTGATGACTCTACTCACTCAGGGCACATACTCCTATTGTCGAGGAGATCCGTCTCGTGCTGACTTATAGTTTTTTTTGGTTTTTTGTCTATATCGGATTCGTATATTTGGCTCGGGGATTCATTTTTTCGACGGAGATCCCTCGTCTTATCATACTCTATACTTATATCATTGCGACCACTATATCAATATTAGTGAGATATACTATATATACCCTATATAGTATATTGTACACCAAGAAAAAAATAAAAAAAGAACTCATACTCGTCATCACGACCGAAGAGAATAAACATGAAATATCAGAAGATACTTGTTACTCATATAGATATATCGATCCAGGAGACAGTCTAGAAATAGAGAATATCATTCGCACACAACAACTCGAGTGTATCATCTATCTCGGAGATCACGGAGAACTGGGAAATATATTCACCCTAGCAAGGATATACGGTATAACACTGCTCTACCCTCAGATATCTAGGTATACACCGCTGAGTCAAGCAAGAGAAAACTGGATTGGTGGAATCCCGATGATAGAGCTCAGAGCCGTAGCCATCACTGCATGGTGACGGATCGTCAAGAGAATGGCAGATATCATCATATCTACAATACTACTTATTATACTCCTACCTGTATTTCTGATTATATCAATATGTATATGGATCAATGATCCCTCCGGACCAATCATCTATCGCAATAGACGAATCGGACAGTATGGAGGTATATTTGCACTCTACAAGTTCCGATATATGTACTGGCAATATTGCACCAAAGAAGAATATGGAATCACGGATGATGCGATGGCATATGAGGAACAACTCAAGAAAGAGAAAAATACCCGAAAGTGACCACTCTACAAAATAGAAAATGATCCGAGAAAAATGTGATTCGGTCATATCATCGAACGCCTATCTATCGATGAGCTCCCGCAACTCTACAATGTCCTCAAGGGGGATATGTCACTCATATGACCACGACCACATCAACCTCGTGAGATCGAGCTCTATGATGAGGCAGACAAGCAGGTTCTCACAATCAGACCAGGCATAACAGGCATGGCTCAAGTATACGGTCGAGACAAGAACACGTTCCGAGAAGAGATAACACTTGACACTTACTATATCGAGCACTACTCAACATCTCTCGATCTTGCTATATTGTTGCGTACCATCCTCGTAGTCATACAGAGAGTCTGGAAATAGGATACACTTGCAAAATACGGAAAAATGGATACATTTGTATCGAATTGTTAATTTTTAATTTTTAATTGTTAATTAGAGTATGTCAGATTTCCCAAAACAATACGATCCAAAGATCCATGAACCAAAGAGTCAGACACTCTGGGAAGAGAAAAAGATATATCAACCAAAGGTGGACTCTACGAATACCACACAGGAAAAATTTTACATACCTATTCCACCACCGAATGTAACAGGCAATCTCCACCTCGGACACGCTCTGACACTCTCGATCGAGGATATCATGACACGCTATCATAGACTCCGGGGGGATGCGACACTCTGGGTACCAGGGACAGATCACGCAGGGAAAGCAACTCAGGCTCAGGTGGAGAAGCGACTCGAACGCAATGGAACAAGCCGCAAAAATATAGGACGAGAAGCATTTCTCGGGGAGTGCTGGAAATGGATCGATGAGTACGGAGGAAATATACAGAATCAGGTCAAGATGATGGGGGCGTCAGTGAACTGGGATATGGAGCGATTTACTTTTGATGAGTCCAATAATCAACTCGTAGAGAAGATATTCGTCGATCTCTATGAGAAGTGACTTATATACCGTGGGGAGTACATGGTGAACTATTCTCCAGTACTCGAGTCTGTGATATCAGATATCGAGGTCGAGCATCAGGAGGTCGCCGAGCACATGTACTATATCAACTACTTTGTCTCTGGATCTGACAAGGAGCTCCTCGTGGCGACTACTCGTCCTGAGACCCTCCTCGGAGATATGGCACTCGCAGTCCATCCGAAGGATAAAAGGTACAAGAAACTCATCGGCAAATCAGTCATCCTCCCGATCGTCAATCGTGAAATCCCGATAATTGGCGATGACAGTATCGATATGGAATTCGGTACTGGAGTTGTCAAGGTGACCCCAGCTCATGATCCATCAGATTTTGAGATGGCTCGTCGTCATGGGCTCCGCACTGACTATCGTGTCATCGAGAAGACAGGGCTCATGAGTGCTGAGGCTGGAGTTTTTGCTGGGCTCTCGGCAGTAGGTGAGGCGAGAGACAATATTGTCGAACTCCTGAAAAGCAAATGAAACCTCGTCAAGATAGAGCCATATACGCATACCGTTGGATTCTGTTCTCGTGGCAAGTGTCGAGTAGAGTCAGTAGTATCGACTCAGTGGTTCGTTAGGGCTAGTACAATGGCCGAGAAAGTGACGACAGGATACAAAAAATGAGAGTTCAAAATCGTGCCAGAACGATTCAATAAAACATTCGAAGACTGGATCTACAATCTGCGTGATTGGTGTATCTCTCGTCAGCTCTGGTGGGGGCATCAGATCCCAGCATATTATGATATCAATACTGGAGAGCTCCTCGGAGTGACTCGGGATCCAACGAATCTGATCCAGGAACAATGTAAGAAATACAATATAGAGTACAATGAGCAGTGGAAAAATACTCAAAATGGAAGTAATTCGAGTGAAGATCGAGAACCACAGCGAACCGTACCTCATAATACGGCGAGCGAGGAATCGGAGATCTGAACTTGAAGAACGACATTTTCAGAATTTTTTATGAAGCGTGATGAGGATGTATTGGATACCTGGTTTTCGAGTGCACTCTGGCCATTTGCGGTGCTTGATTGGGATTTTGAGAATCCAAGTGAGTTCTTCGCAAAATACTATCCAGCCAATGTCCTCGAGACAGGCTATGATATACTATTTTTCTGGGTGATCCGCATGCTCCTGATGGGATACGAATACACTGGAGAGACGCCATTCAAGACAATATATCTCCATGGACTCATCCTCGATGAGACTGGTCGCAAGATGTCGAAGAGCTGGGGCAATGTCATCGATCCACTCACGGTGATCGAGGCCCACTCGACGGATGCACTCCGTCTCGCTGTCACCCTCGGCAATACTCCTGGGAACAATATGAACTTCTCCATGAGGTCCGTCGAGGAGAACTCACTATTTCTCAACAAGTTCTGGAATATTATCAGATTTGCCTGGATGAATGTCGGATACATCACGGAGTCACGAGCAGATATCATAGAGAGGATCACTGCAAACAAAAATGATCTCCTCCCTTATGAAGTATGGATCCTCTCTCGTCTCACAGCTATAACAGAGCGTGTGACAGAAGGCATGGAAAACTACGGATTTGCGGCTGTTGGCTCTGAGCTGATCACGTTCGTCCGAGATGAGTTCGCAGATATAGCCATCGAGGCATACAAGGTAGAGAAAGATAATACCAAATACGGCAAAGAGGTCATCTCACTCTGTGTCCTCGATATCATCACACTCATGCATCCATACATCCCGCATATCACCGAGACGCTCTATGGATATATCACAGAGGGTCATATTCTCGCCACTGCATCCTGGCCGACTCCTGCTATATCGAGAAATATAGATAGTGAGAAAAATCTCGAACAAATCTGGGAAGTAGTACGTACCATCCGCAATATCCGAGCTGAGTCAGGGATCAAACCAGGAGAATATCACGATACGATCATCCAGGCAAAATCTGATATGATAGCCAATCTCGAGGCAAATCTCAATCTCATCTCAGGTCTCGGACGTGTCAATATCACTCTCAATCCAGCGGGTCGAGATCCTCAGGGATACGCCTATGGTATCTGTGGCTCTGTCGAGATCTATATCCACAATGAGATCGATGTAGCTGGGATAGAGCTCGAGAAAACAAGAATCATGGGACTCATCGAGGAGAAGCGGGAATATATCAGAGCTCTCGAGGTCAAGTTATCCAATACGGCATTTACCAGTCGAGCTCCTGAGAAGATCATCAGAGTCGAGATGGACAAAAAGAATCTCGCACGAGAGCAACTGGAAAAACTGGAGGAGAAATATGGGAAGATAGGGGGATAAAGCTATGTAAAATGAAATTGAAAGAAATTACTTCTCTTTTCGTATAAGGTGAGTAGAATATCATAAAATATCTATGCCTATAGAACTCTTGGATTCAGAGATCATTTCACTCACCCTTGCAGATAGCGATCAATTCGCTCTTATTATCGATCGATACGAACAAAAAATATTTCGCTATGTTATGCGACTTGGGGATTTTTCTATCCAAGAATGAGAGGATATACTCCAAGACATCTTTATCAAAATATATACTCATCTTAACGAATATGATGAGCGTTTCGCTTTTTCATCATGGATATATCGTATAGCACATAATACAACCATCGATACATATCGAAAAAATAACAAAAAATGAGTCATAAGTCTCGATGATGAACTATATGAGTGACTCAAGGAAACTCTCTCTAGTGATGAAGATATCGCCAGCAATCTCAAGGAAAAAGATATGCGACTGCTCGTACAAGACTCTTTTGGATCACTCACACCTGAGCAAAAAGAGGTCATCATCCTCAAATATATCGAATGACGCGACTATGAAGAGATCAGTGATATACTCAAAATCCCTATAGGCACTGTCGGCACTCTTATCTACAGAGCCAAAAAACAACTCCAATGAAGCCTCACCCCTATCCATAATCATCTCTA
>JANNYQ010000058.1:0-22252 GCA_031410215.1 Candidatus Altimarinota bacterium
GAGATCAAAATCAAAAATCGAAAGTACCTCGTTCCAACTCTGCATGAGTCCGATGAGTGAGCTGCACTCTCAGGCGGTGAAGAGGCTATCATCGATACCCGTATTGATGTAGGTCTGGTATTCGTAAACGAGTTGCATAGCGGCGAGTGTATCGAAATCATCTTCGAGTTTTTCGATGAACTCTTGCATATAGGATTGCTGATTCTCACGGACCTCGCGAGTGATATCATGGAACTTGATCCGTCACTTCGCTGTGAGTTCACGATCTTCGTCCGAGAGCTCTACTTTGTCTCGGAGCAATAGATCTCGATATCGACCAAGTCGTTTCATCATCTCATCGAGTCAGCGGATAGTGTTGATTGCAGCACTTAGTCTCTCGAATGTGAAGTTAAAATTCTCTCTATATTGGTTCTGTAGTCCCATAAGACGGAATCCTCTCGCAATCAATAGTTCAGAAATATCTGAACTCTTCTCGAATATATCACGGAGCGTATAAAAATTGTTGGCACTCTTGGACATTTTCTTGTTGTCCACGAGGAGGTGTCCACCATGGAGCCAATAGTTTGCGAATTTTTTGCCAGTATATGCCTCCGTCTGAGCTATCTCGTTCTGATGATGGGGAAATATGAGATCACAGCCACCCATATGGATATCGATCTGTGCACCGAAGAACTTCATATTACAGGCACTACACTCTATGTGCCAACCCGGGCGTCATTTGAGGACTTTCTTCTCATCGTTTATTGTCACCTCGATCTGCCATGAGTTCTCGCCATCTGCCCCCGCATCATACGCCTTCCATAGTGCGAAGTCTGCCACTTTCTCTTTGTCGTACTCATCATTGTCTATACGTACACTAGATATCATTCCCTTCACATCGAGATGGGCAAGCTCCCCATACTTTTTGAATTTTGCCACGCTATAGTATACACTCCCGTCATCAGCGAGATAGGCATATCACTTCACTATGAGTCCATCAATGATCATGCCCATATCTGGAATCAGGGTCGAGATCGGGGCGATAGTATCTGCTGGCAAAATACTGAGCCGAGCACAATCCTCAATGAATTCACTCGTATAGAACTCTGTGAATTCTTTGAGTGATTTACCTGATTTCTGACTATCGCGGATCGTCTTGTCGTCGATATCAGTCACATTCATCACAGTTCGCACCTTGTATCCGAGGTATCGCATCGTCCGAACTACGATATCATCCATGAGATAATTCCGCAGATTACCGATATGAGCATAGTTGTATGGTGTTGGCCCACAGTAGTAGACTTTGACCTCTTCTTGTTTGATTGGCTTGAACCGTTCGAGTGTGCGAGTGAGAGTGTTGTAGAGATGGAGAGACATATTGTATCTGAGTGAGAATATGGCTCACTATATACAAAAACCTCCAAAAATCGATTCAAAATAAAAAGTGTATTTGACATATTTATATTTTATTTCAAAAATAATTGACTTCTCTATTTTTATATGCTATAATTATTTTGTTCTTTTTGTAAAGGCATGAAACATACAGTATCCCAGAGACCCCGTCGCAGTGGAGTCGAGCTCATACAGGCCGTATGTACGCTCATGGTACTCTCAGGTATATATATGTTCTCTACTACCTATAGTAGTAACAGCGTATCCCTCAGAGATGTCCCGGCGAAGCCAGCCATCTTGACATCCATCTATTGGAATGACAAGATCGGATATGGGTTCACTAGTGTCACATGAGATACATACACGAGGCAGGGAAGTGGTGAATTTGATCAGGTAGAGATCCGTCCAGGTGACGGTCTCGTCTATGATAGAGATTCGGTTCGGGTATCTTTTTATTCTACACTGTCTATACAGGAAATAGAGTCCAAAAATACTGGAAATATGCCACGCACCTACTCTCGCTTGCCTCACGGTATAGCAATGATCGAGTGAGACCTCTCATCTGATCGTGCCAAGACCGTACTCGCAACACTCCACAGTCGATAGGGTCTCGCCCTCATCCGTGTTATCCCCCTGGCGTTTGGATTCGCTATATGGGGGATTTTTGTTTGCGAAGAAACTATGAATCTGATTGCTTTTTTCGTATTTTTGACTACTATACTTCTGTTCATTAACATATTCGGGGATGATATAGGATTCGAGGAAAAGACTCGTATGCCGTATATGCTGTGTTGGGGCGGCTCGCCTCGTTATCAAAGGGCAACAAACAGATGCTAATACATCACCTCTCGCTCGACTCGCAGCTTCTTTCAAGAAGTCTATGACTCCTGCGTTCGCTATCGCTGCTTAATTGCTCCAATAGTGTAGTCTCCGCCTAGGCGGATGAGTGCCGGATGGCCTACTACAACTTTTACCACTTGAAACTGATAGAGTGGTATCATATTTATGAGTTTTACCTTTGCCTCGTTGACACAATTCTCGCAAAGAGTTCATATAGAGATCGTGTTTATTTGAGAGCTTTTTTGCTCATTCTCTATTCTCAGATATATCAGAATCGAGCTACACATAGTAGATATATACGACATACCTTTTTCGACGCGGGGGCGGTGCCCGCCATCTCCACCAGTTTTTGATTTCAAAAAAAACACCTCTCAATATTGAGAGGTGTTTTTTTGTATGTGATACATTACGCTTTACATTTCTTCTGATTCCATTCATTTGTTACCACCTTGCCCTGATTTAGGCATTTCCTCTGGACTTCCTTGTGAGCCACCCATTCCTCCACCAGAGCTATTTGAGCCTCCTGATTGCTGAGAAGATGGATCACCATCTTGATTCATTTTAAATGTATTCATATTGAGTAAAGTTAATAATATACTGTAACCTATTTCTTGCTATTTGAAGAGCTAGAAGCAGATTTTCCACCGCCAGAACCTCCACTAGAAGACCCGCCACTAGAAGAACCACCATTATCCTTTCTTCCATCTTTTGAGTCGCTAGAATTAGCCATTGCGTGAAAACCTTTCTTTGGTTGACCACTTCCATCTTTGGATCCAGTGTTATACATATTCATATACAATAAATTTAATAATAAAATAATTTAGAATACCTTTTTCCTACACAAATAGTAATGAATCACAACTACCCATAACCATAAGATACATGAGTTATTTTCATAGTTCACCCCACCTCATATATTCTAGTAGCGTAGTAATAAAAATTGATACATAACGGATAAGTCCGTCCACACATTATTAGCTAAATAAGTAGAAAATCGAGATATCAGTCATATGAAACAGCTGGTATCAGAAGTGCAATTCACGTGAGTAACTGATTGTATTATGGAAAAAAATATATCTTTCAAATTCGTTAATGTCCTTATTTTAGACTCTATTGATGCAGTAGTCAATGATGCTGAGAATATCAGATCATTGTGTAGCTAGTTGTGATTATCAAAGACTAGTACTCTGATCACAAAGGCTGTTGCTAAGGTTGCACAAATTTGCAGAGAAAAGGTAGGGACAGATGCACGTTGATTGAAAGACTGAACGTAGTATATGGGTTTTTTGCTCAATCGAAAAGACAAAAAGCAGACAAATTCTTTGATATATTGCCAGACTGACGCATCAAGATAGTTCATCAGAAATGAACTAAATATCTAGAATTATCAATATATCTCCGACCGCATGCGAGTCATATTTACCGTATTATACATGCAATATGATCTATATCTGTATTACTCTCTCTACGAACCAGTAGATAGCTATAGCTATAATCAGTATGGAGAATACTCGTATGAATCTCGGATACCATATCTTGTGTCGAAATGCATATACGGTAAGAAATGCAATTCACACTATCACCAGCTGTCATCACTCAATTCCCAGATTGAATGCAAGCAATGATGAAACAAATTTGTCTGACGGAATATTGATCTCTCTGAGTAATCCTGCGAATCCGAGACCATGGAATAATCCAAAGAAGAATATAGCTATCATCTTTGATCTACTTCCTCAGATAAATAGTTTGTCTCATAAAAATACAGAGGTAAAAGCTACGTAGGCAATAGAAAGAGCAATCATGGGTTCTACGATACGAGAGCTCAATACTAATATACCAGTTCCTGCGAGTAGCAGGGTTATGCTGTGGGCAATTGTAAAAATCCCAGTCAATCTCAAGATGTCTTTCCATGATATAAATACCAAAAGGAGTGACAGAACAAATAAAATATGGTCTGGTCCATCGAGAATATGTGCTACTCCAACTCAAAAAAAATCAAACATATTATCGATGAATGATGTCTTGTTGTTTCTAACAATCTTGAGTATCTCTGCTCAATTCTGGAATCTATTGGCGAACTCGGGAGTTTGACTGTATGCAAATTGTTGTATCTCATCAGGAGTCGCATCAGGGTTGGCTTGGATATATTCCTGCAATGCTCGAGGTATGAGCTCGTGAGCCTCCGTGGGATTGCACACAAACAAAAATACTACTCAAAATAAAACTCACGTACGAATCAAGGCTTTGATAGTATACTGCATACAAATTTTATTTAATTGAATTGAGTATTTCGGCTGCCTGCCGTGAATCGAGAATCGAGAATCGCGGGTGTAGTTCAAGAGCTTTGTTCAGGTATCTTTGGGCTTCTGTAGTATTATTGTTTTTTAGAGCAATCATACCTTGATGATATAATATGAATGGATCATGTTCTCCTAGTATGAGTGCTCATGTAGTGTATTTTGCTGCTTCTGAGTACTCTTTATTTTTGTAGAGAGCCCATGAAAGATTGTCGGCTGCAAATATGTTTGGTCGTATCTGGTAGGATCGTTTGGCCATCGTGAGTGCATCTGGCAGCCTGAGGTCATGGTCACTGAGAAACAACGACTCTTCGAGATCAGTATTGATCCCTGATTTTTGTGTTATATCAAAAGTGATCTCGGCCAGTGTAAGATTTTGATTGGCCTCGACTACCCCGTCTATGACCATATCGAGGTCAGCTAAATTGATGAGGTATTGGACAATAGGAAGTTTCTCATAGGCCTTCTCGAAATATGATCGAGCTAGTGTGAGATCCTGATTATAGTAGGCAACTTTGCCCAATCACTCCAGAGCAGGTGGATACTCTGGCACCAGGCGTATCGCTGATTCAAAATATTGCTTTGCATTTTCAAGATTTTCTCTTAATTCTAACTTTCAAAGTTCAATGTAGGCAAATGCGATATTCTCTGGATGTTTGCTACCGGCATCAATGGCCAGCTTGAGGCTACTCATAGCACCAGGAATGTCTCAGTAGAGTTCGCGGATATACCCAATCCGTATATACGAATTATAATCAGGCCTCATATCGATCATCTTCTGGAATGAGTCAACCGCACCAGTATATTCACCCAGCTCTATCTGTGTATCACCCAATATTCCATAATATGCTGCTCGATTTGGATTGATATCGATTGCTCGTTGTATCAGTATTTTGCCACTTCAGAAATTGTGACGACCCAGTTCTATCTGTGATTGCAATGAGAGTATATCACTATTTTTTGGATCTATTTTCTCAGCCTCACGCATCAAAGTAGCTATCTGCTCATAGGCATATACATCAGCCGTTTCTCGTATTCTCTGCAAATAAAGAGAACTCAATGAGATATAATTGGCTATATTTTTTGTATCATCGTTTATATTTTTTTCAAGTCATTTTATCTGCTCATCGACACTAGATTTCAAGGTATTGATTTCATCTGTTGGAGTGTTCATAGATGTGTTCATGCTCCCTATATCACACCCACTCAATCAGATGAGTGCCAGAGCAATCGGAATGATCAAAACCGTTTTTCATGTAAAAAAATTTGTCATAGTGTTGATATTTATGAAGATTCACTCAATTGTAACATCACGATGGAATCGTGATGTTACTATGAATAAACCACTAAAGAGATACTCAGATATAAGATTTAATTCAGATATCCTGTTTCTTCTTGTCTGTTATTTCTCTGCCATTTTTTCAGGCCTTCTCTAGTGACTATTCCAAAAAATTCTGTTGGATTTTTGATACTTATATATCAATTATCCTTAAGATATTGTTGCAAACATTTGACTGCTTGTCCTCTAGATTTGTATTCAAGACGGTCTTTTATCTTACAGATAACAAATACTGTACCACTTCAGTTTCCAGTTCCTGTCATTCCAGTTCCTGTACCTCCAGTTCCTGTCATTCCAGTTCCAGTGACTCCAGTTCCAGTGACTCCAGTTCCTGTCATTCCAGTTCCAGTTGTCCCTGTTCCGCTATTACCGAAAGAGTAGTTACCATGAGGAACACTTTCGAATCCACGATTTGGCAGACCCATGTATGGGAATTTAGTACGCAGAACGGAGTCAGTTTTATCTACTCCATCACCCAGCTTGAGTCATGTAGCATCAGCTACAAATCCAGTATGAAAGAGGGGATAAGCGGCTCCTGCTACTGCCTGCAGTGAAATATCTATTACATCATCGGTGAGTCTACGTCCATTTGGATATCCTGCAGTATCTCAACCGAGTACACCGAGTCTATTAGGGTTGGCAGTAGGTGCTATTGCTAGATTGAGACGGAGTTGTTCAGATGCTACTACATTCGTAGGTTGAGTGAGCTTAGGTATTCCTGTGAGGAATATTGCCACGAGATCATCTCGTGCATTTGCAGAGCCAAATACTCACTGAGGAGGGACCTGTATGTTATAGAGTGCATAGAGGAGTTTGCCTACCTCTGGATCAGCTACTCCATTTGCGAATTGAGCATCATTCTTTGGCTTAGATCTATTGAAGAGATCTTTTGCTCCGAGAGGAATAACTACCTCATTCACGAGAGGAGCACCGAGTCGAGATACTTGTACCCATGGACCCGAGTTATCATGAGTTCCATTGGTGTTTATGACACGGGTACTCATACGAGAGGCTGTTGTCCATACTCCGATCACAGCGTCACCGCTCGTGGCGTCTGTAGGTATGACTTTGTTCTTGGTCAACTGTACGATAGGGATCTGGAGTGCGAGAGAGTGCACGTTGAATCCTTTTGTTGTATTGATTCCTCCACCAGCATTACCTGGTAGATTACGTATTGATAGGAGATCAAAAGTTGATCCAAGATCTACGAAGAATGGATCAGCACTTTGTCCAGCAAATACTTTTATACCGTTTGGTAGCGTATTGATGGCAGATGCCTGGAGTGCTGCATAGTTAGGTGTTGACTTGGGACCGATATTGACTGGAGGAGACATCAGATCAGTACCGAGTACTGTGGATATTTCATTCTCTACTTTCGTGAGAGTATATGTCTGTCGAACATTCCAGTCAGGATCTGTTAGTGACTCTATTGCCCCAACATTGTAGAGGAATGTGTTTGGGTTACCGACAGTAGTCTTGAATCTGAACTGATAAATCGTATCAGGTATAGCATCACCATTATTATCAATATTGATCTCATAGAGTGCATTGTCATCGAATGAATCAAAATTGGGACCACCTGCTGGTTCCTCGAATGGTATATAGTTCGCAATCAGTGTCACTGTATCCGTCTGGTCAGGACTTACGAATGCGTATAGATCAGTTGCATCTACCCTCGGATCTCCACTGATCATAGGAGCTTCACGGTGACTCGATGCAAATGCGTTGATGTTGGTCAGCAATAGTAGTGTTGTTACTACGGCTCAACTGACAATTTTCTTATGTAATTGTTTCATGTGTTCATAATGTTAATAATTATCTATTAATAATTCTATTTATATTTTTTATAGCAGATACATTCATATATTCTATTATTCTAACTGCCCATAGCAGTTATTAATACATTATTTTAATTTTTTATAACTGAGTGAATATATATATGTTAATTATTTTATAGATTATACCCAAATAATATACAAAAATACATACCTAATTGTCGGCGATCGAATTCATACGTGATGTATATTTTTGTATCAATAAACCATATCATTAATTTTTAAGAAACTAAAAGTATCTACTATGTATAATGACTGCAGGAAAATAAATTAACAATGAATTAATTCAGGAATAAATAATGATAGATATGATACATTCTACTGTATCTTTCTCAATATCTTCCCAATCAGTAACTATTAAGGGTGGGTAATTATTCGTAACTGACATTAACTATAAGATTGTACCTTAAGATTGTACCTTATTACTTCCTCCGTGATATCGTATGATGCACTTAATGCAAATAATAAAACAACAAATGAAGCTGACATTTTCTTATTTATTTTATTTCTATAATTTTCTATTCCTAGTAGTAATTTTTCTAAAATCTTTAGCCTCTTTTTTTAGCTTTTAGTAGTAAAACAACAAATGATTGAATGATTAGTATCTAATTTGAAGTTTAAAGGAATCCATTTTAGTATAGAAAATATATTTCAAGATGAAAAGACAAAAAGAAGACAAATTATACGGGTAAATCCACACTGAAAAATAACATTACTAACCTTATCATTAGTAATGTTAAACTTTTCTTCTTTTGATAAAGAATTAGAGTTATGAAGCGTATGTATAAATAACAAATATTGAATTAAACTAAAAAATTATTATAATAAATGAGATTTTGTTTGTTAAATAGTGAAGTCTTTGGTTAGATTTTAAAATTAAAAAACTATGAAAATAGCCATAATTTCATCCCCATATCTCCCTGTACCTCCTAAGAAGTATGGATGAACAGAGCGGGTTATTTTTTATCTGATTAAAGGGTTGCAAGAGCTCGGCCATGAGCCGATTCTCATCTGACCTGGAGACAGTGATGTGAGTTGTGAAATCATACCAACTTGCGAAAAGTCTATAAATTTCTGAAAGACACCCGAAGAAAATATTGAAGTAGAAATAAAAATTAAATGAATTCTAGATATAACAAAAAAAATTTTACATAAGATTAAATCAGATGTTGATATCATTCACTCTCATGGATTCGATCTCTTGGATTTTCGAGATATACCCAATATAACAACCTTGCATGGTCCAATTATTATGGAAAATATGCAATATTATGAAGAAAGACGAGAGCTTTTTTTTGCAAGTATTTCTAAAAATCAGCAAGACGCATTTCCATGATTACGGTATTGTTGAAATTGTTATAACTGAATAGATCCTGATGAATTTCATTTTAATGATACACCAG
This sequence comes from Candidatus Altimarinota bacterium, assembly GCA_031410215.1. Taxonomy (GTDB): domain Bacteria; phylum Patescibacteriota; class Gracilibacteria; order BD1-5; family UBA2023; genus JABFSX01. Next base: position 9,086 of record JANNYQ010000058.1, read on the forward strand.
AAAATTATATTTGTTTTATCGGTAGATTTGATGAAACGAAGAATCCTCATATTGCCATACAGTTAGCACTACAATTGTGAATAAAGCTAAAAATGTGATGAAAAATAGATTTTTTTGGGTTTGAATACTTTATTGAAGAAATCAAACCATACCTGAATAATCCTCTTATAGAATATCTATGAGAACTCGATATGAAAGATAAAATAGAACTTATAAGTAATGCAAAATGTAATATACATCCCACAGGATTCAGAGAACCTTTTGGTCTGACTGTACTAGAATCTGCATATTGTGGCACTCCTACTCTAGCGATCAAAAAATGATCTATGCCAGAACTCATCGAAGAGGGAAAAACGGGAATATTGGTCGAAGATTTTGAGGAATGATACCATAAAATTCAAGATTGCTTTAATATGGATAGAGCATATATCTCTAGTAGGACAAAGAGTTTTTTCAATTATAAAAATATGACTCTTGATTATCTTCGTGCTTACAATACTGTAATCCAAAATTTCAAATAGCTAGCACCCGAATTGTAAGTATAGAAAGCAGAGGTTAGTTGAATTAACTTTCCTATACTCTTGGGAGAGTTTTTTGTTTGATTTTTCGTCGCTTTTTTATACAATACTGCCATCAATCTGATATTTTTTTTATGGCTTTTTCTCTTGATCGTGATGGGGCATCTCGTCGTCTCGGAGTCTCATCGCGGACTATCGACAGACATATCCAGGCTGGACGGATCCGTACTCGTCGTATTGGCAAAAAGATGTACCTCGAAGAAGACGACATCGAGACGCTCCGTATGACAGATCCAGCTCGTCGTGAGGAGGACTATATAGTCATCCATGATGATCTACCAGAGCGTGAAATCCCTGAGATCGTCACAAAAGAGAGACATATCACAGACTCCAAGCAGTCGAATATTGCCCTTGCAGAGATTGTCCGTATCTATGAGGATGCTCGTGATCAGATCGTTCGCAAGGAAGCTACTATACAGGAGCTCTCTTACAAGCTCGGTAAAGCCGAGACTGAGCTTGCGAACTCAGTCCCAGTACTCGAGTACAAAAAAAATGCGTTCCTTCTTGAATCGGCCAAATCCAAATCAGATAATGATGCCGATGCTCTCGGGAGGCGGATCACCACACTCGAATCCGAGGTAGGGAAACGTAACTCAGCAATCATCACACTCGTGATTCTTTTTATCCTCGTGCTCTGATTCTCTGTCATATTTGTCCTTTTCGGTAATAATCTCTCATTCTATTCATGAAAAAATATCACAACCCAAAACGAATTCTCCTCAAGCTCTCTGGTGAAGCCCTCCAATGAAAGCAATGATACGGTATCGATCCAGAATTCCTCACCTATATAGCAGAGAAAATCGTTCATCTCGTGCAGGTTCGCCAACTTGAGATAGCTATTGTGATTGGTGGTGGGAATATATTCCGAGGTATTCAGCTCGAGGAGGGTGGATTTGATCGAGTGATCGGAGACCAGATGGGCATGCTAGCTACCATCATCAATTGACTCGCTATAGGAGAGGCTATCGAGGCAGCTGGCGTCGATGTACGAGTGATGTCCGCAGTACCGACACATCGAGTAGCCGAGGACTTCATCGCTCGACGGGCTCTCCGCCATATCGAGAAGGGGAGAGTTGTAATCTGTGTCGGTGGTACCGGCAATCCATATGCCACTACTGACTCAGCATCAGTACTCAGAGCCCTCGAGCTCCAGTGTGATTGTGTGGTGAAGGCGACCAAGGTAGATGGTATATATGATAAAGATCCAAAGAAGCATACAAATGCAATACATTATGAGATTCTCTCACTCGAAGAAGCTCTCCATAAAAACCTGAGAATCATGGATCAGACTGCTATCGCACTTGCTCATGATGAGGATATGCCGATATTCGTATGCCGCATCGAGGATACGCATCTGATCTGATCGGAGGAAATACGAGGCACGTATGTCCATACCAAAAAACACAACAAAAAAAATTCTGATTAATCAGAATTTTTCCTCTGAAAATGTTATAACTATTCGAGAGTTGTGTCGACTCGGAATAACTGAGTCGTTGTTCATTCTGTCCCATTAGTATATCTGACAGTGAGTGTTATGGTATATGTACCGATCGCCGAGAATGTATGATCAATCTCGTATCACTTACTCACTGGAGTATTATCCCCAAAGTTCCAGATATACTCATCTATCTGTCCAGTAACACCATCTGCTGTGAGCGTTATCGGCGTAGCTACTATACCAGGTGACATACTGGTTGTGAATGAAAGAGTTTTCGGAGTATCTTTGAGAATGATATATTTACTTATCGTTACCTGCTCATTGTTATTATCGATGATAGTGAGTGTGATTTTTTTCTCACCTGGTGTACGATACTCGTAGGTTTGTATAGCATCTCCCTCTGTTCGTGGTTTTCACTCACCAAAATCAAAAATGAATTTTTGGATCGTTCCATTTTTGCTACGGGAGCTCGAAGCATCGACAGTTATCTTTGCTGGAGTGTAGTCGCTTGACTGTTGTATTTTCAGTATTGGTTCTAGTGATTTGCGTTCGAGATCGAGTATGATGAAATCTCGAGCAGTGCGTGTATCTGAGCTACTCGTGACGATATTTTTTTCGAGAGTGTATACTGCTTCTATTGTATAGCGATCTGTACGAGTTACTTCATATGTGACTTGTTCGCCGACTAGTTCTATAGTACTTTTGCTGTCTGATATTTTCCAGACGATATTTGTTACTCTATATCCGAGATTCTCACTCACGACATCCCGAGCATCGAGTGTAATATAGGTAGGCGCTATGAGATCTTGTATGACATAGCCATTCACCGTAGGATCATAAGTCTCAGGAGTATTGAGTAGATTTCCATCTATATCTTGTATTTGCGCATGTCTTGCGATAATGAGAGGTTCATTGATCACTACAGTTCATTCTATAGGGTAGCTTGTTTTATTCGCGAGACGTATTGTGGCAGTCACGGTCTTGGATCCATAACTCAAAAATGCATAATCACAACTCTCAGATATTCATTGACACATCCGAGTACCATCATCAGCTATCCAGTCTATGCTAACAATCTCGTTGGTTGGTAGTGTAGTGCCAGTAAGCGATACAACTATCGAGAGAGGCTTGAAAAAGTCTTGTACGAATGAAAGTGATCACTCAATACGACGCTCACTGATATCACTAATAAGAAAATATCTATCACACGCTGTATTAAATAATTTCAGACATACCAGGAGTGGTGTTGATGATATAATCTCAGTAATGGATGGTTTTGCTTCATCACTACTTCCTATAGTTGCATACTTCCATCGGGGATTTCAGAGATTTTTGACTTTAGCAGCAGAGATAGTAATGATTTTTTTCCCATCTTTGTTGGTATTGATATTGCTCTCGATGAGTCACTTGATTTCTACAGTTGAAAGTGGTATGTCGATCTGTACTGTTTCACCGAGCTTGTTTCTAGCAGTATAGGATCCTCTGATATTGTAAGTACGCACTTGGTCAAAAGTACAAATAAGTCATTGTTCTGTGGTTGGATCAGACCCGTTCATGATAGATTTGTCATTGGCACACTTTGCTCCGTCGAAATTGATCTCATATCCTGTTATAGTGATGAGATTTTTTTTGGCAACGGTACGAGCATTGGTCGATATATCATATCTGAGACTGATTGGACCCACAAGACTCGTAGTAGATCCTATGCGAGCATAAGGTAGTGATTCTGTATGTGTATAGAGGTCATTGTCGTATATACTCACATCGCCACCGAGATTAGCTTTGTCCGTTGCATTGATAATACCAAAAAGATACGCCCAAAAAGCAAGAATACTAAAGAGAAAAATCCCCACCGTACCGGCAGTAAGCCAACTGATGAGTCGGCGTCTTTTTTGGTCTCGAGGTGTCCATATCGCTCGAAATAGACTCGTGATCCATACGATAGAAAAGATGAGAACCGTGATACCAAAACTCCCATTGATCAATCATTTCAATAGATTCTGTATATCGTTTGGATTAATTCCGAATATATTGACAAAAAAAGCAGCTTGATCAGGGTTGAATACAACATACGCTAAAAAACTCCCAAAAAATATCACCGTAACAAGAAGTAGTGATCATATGAGCTTAAGTACTGTTGCTGCGGTCATAGGGTCACGAGGTTTGCGTACTGTAGTAACTTGACTTGTACTAGTATCAGGTCATGTTACTACTGGGGGCATTATTCCTGAGAGAGATGATTCATGTGAGGTCTGGATTATCTGATCGAGGAGTGATGGAGACGCAGCTGGAGCTACTGCACTCGTATTGTTTGGGAGAGTATCCATATGAAAAAAGAAATTATATTATCAGTATACCAAAATAGAGCTTTTTCGTCAAAAAGAAACGGTTTTCAAAAAAAGGATAGTATGTTTACTATCCTTTTTAGTTTATTTCAACCAACTCGGTATATCGCCTGTAGGGGATGGTGCTGTAGGAGTTATATCTATTTTCTTGGATTTTTTGGCTGGTTTTTTGACAGCCTGTACCGGTGCGGTGTCTAACGGCGTCTCTGATGATGGTGATACGAGAGGATCTATAGTATCAGGTGTAGATATAGGGGTTGTATCGGATTGGATAGAGCTCATCAGCCAATCGGGGAGTTGCTCTGTCGTAGGAGTTATTTTTGTTAGGTTATCTCCATCAACGAGAGTATTGCTTGGTGCCGCGAGTGGGTCTATCGCTACGGGTATATCTATATTTGTAGGACTACTTTTGATCCAGTCAGGGATACCATCATCGGAGAGTGTTGTCGTAGGAGTTCCAGCTATAGCTGATGGTTCTGGCGTATTGACCTCAAACAATGGAGACATGGAGTCTATAGATTGTGCTATTGGAGTAGATTCTATTTTTGGGATCTCTTTTTCTTTGTTCGATGGTGCCTTGAGCCAATCAGGTACCGTATCAGTTGTTACTGAGGTTTCTGATGGTATAGTTTGCGTATTTATTATAATAGGTGTTACCGTAGTGAGTGGATCTACGATAGAGGGTTTAGGTGTAGCGGTAGGAGCAGTAGGGGTGAAGTTGACGAGAGGATCTTCTTTTGGGAGTGGAGGGGCACCATTGACTACGACACTTGTATTCATAGTATCTACTGTGATAGGTGTTGCCTTGCGACTATGGAATACTGAGTCAATCAGGAAGTCTTGGAATCAGATATTATCGTCTTTGCGTGAGAGACGATAAAAAATGAAACCAATAACCCCAATTAAGAGAATAATACCAACTATTATGAAGAATATCTTGATAAATCCACTTATAAATCCGAGTATCCCACTACTTCATGTAGACAGAGTATCTTCTACTTTGACAGATCCAGTGCTATCAGTTGTCACACCATTAGATCCACCATTTACTATGATAGAGAGTTGATTTTTGATATGGACCTTATATTTGTCAGGAATAGTGGTATCCGTCTCAATGAGTACGAGCATCTCTTTACCGAGTTTTTTGTTTTCGGTGAGGAGTGTCGGGTGTGACTCGATTTCTGACAGCTTTGATATGAGTATATCGTGGTTCTGACTCTCTGTTGGTATGAGGTCTCGGATGAGGCGTACCGCAATAGCTATCTCATCAGTGACTTGAGAATCACCGATGAGTAAGTCATCTACCACTTTTGAGAGTTTCATTTTTTGGTCACTACTCATAGTACCGCTCTCGATACCTTCTTGGATGTCGATCAGTGATTTTGCCTTATCGAATGTGTTGTTCCAGTTCTCGACTAGAGTGTTATATCGCTGCATGAGGATGATACGATCACTATCTGTGAGTTCTCGAATGAGTTTCGAAAGTTCCTCGAGCTTGGCTCTATCTGTGCTACTGAGTCCTACTGTGCTCCCTGTTAGCAATACATCCGCCTCACTCGTACTCGCGATATAATCAAGAATGATAGTAATCGTACGGGTTGCTACTACCGATCCACTCGATATGAGAGATAGTATGATTTTGTGTTCACGCTTGTTCGTACTTGAGAGATCATGGAGTGCATATGTAGATCCGTCGGTATATGATGTATCGAGTTTGTTATCTGCATCATTATCTGGAGTACCATCGAGACTCGTATCGATAAGGGTATCCGTATCGATAGCGTAGTTCGTGGCTGTATTTCCATACATCGAGATGAGTAGGGCATCACCTGGATTTTTCACAGTGATCGTATCACTGATGGCTCGTGGATATGATTGATAGAGTACACCGGTTCCTGAGATCGTCTCAAGCTGTGAGAGATCTATATCTGTGGTAGATGTATCACTGGTATTGCTCGAGATCGTGAGTTTACCAGTTGTAGGGAGATTCGTACTATCGAGTATGACTCATGTAGGTGACTCAGATATAGTAGAGCCTATTTCCCAACGGGCCGATTCATATGCACCTTCTGATGCATTCATCAAATATACTCTGTCATCAGGGAGTCTATACCCATAGACGGCAGCCTGTAACTTATTTTTGACGTGAATAGTCTGGTATTTGCTATTGGATACCCCATTGTTGGTGACACGGATTTTCATATTATAGTCGCCTGAGCGTGTATAGATATGTTCTATGCTCGATGTAGTACTTTTCTCATCGATACGACCATCCCCATCCCAGTCCCATGCATATTCTGACTTATTAGTGATATTGACTCATGGTATGATCGTCTTCACATCAGCTGAGAAGAGTACTTTCTCTCCGACATTTATCGTTGACTTAGAGACCGTGAGATTGATGAGTGGGAGGTTGATATTACCATTTGAATTATCGATAATGAGTGGAGTTGGACTCTGCCCTGATTCCATCGTGTTCATCTTGGCTCCATCATTGTCCTCGAGTATCACACCAAAAAAATATTTTTCAGTAATATTCGGAAGTACAAAAGTAATACTATTGTTTTGTGTGATTTGGACATTTTGTGGCTCTGGGTCAGATTCAGTCGTATAATACCAGATATATGAGGTGATTACACCATCAACATCTGTGGCTCCGTTTGCTTGTACTTTTACCAGAATTTTTTGGCTATCTTTTTTGGCCGCATCCACACTACTCGTGAGACTCGTGAGTTCTGGAGGATGATTCGCGAGCTTGACGTACTGAGTTGTAGTATGACTAGTCCCATTTTTGTTTGATCTGACTGTTAGCTCTATAGGGAAGCATCACAGTTCGTTGAACTTCTCAGAAATCTGAGGAGTAGTACGAGCCTTACCAAAGTATTTCCAAGTATAGGTGAGGCCAGTTGTTGTACCATCTATATTCACAGAATTATTACTATTAAAGGTAGTTGTATCAGCTCGATTTATTACAAGGGCATCGAGCCCATTACAAGCTCATTTTTCTTCGATGATACTATTGGACGAGTTAGTTGCATCGATAATGGCGAATGGACTTTCCGTATCAGAGACATAGATTTTGCGAGTTATGCTATTTATCTCAGTACCTCAGTTGCGATTAACACTCATCACGATATTGTAGACGCCTGATTGCTTGTACGTGTGTTGTATAGACCTATTTGTACCACTCGTTACTGGAGTCCCATCTCCCATATTCCACTCAAAAAACTCAGCATTCGCAGACTGCCCAATCACCGTAACATTGGATCCACGTTGTACCACCTTGGGTGTGATGATCATATTGACTGCGAGTGTTGAAGTAACCTCGAATTCTTTCTCTATAGTTGTAATCTTGCCATAGATATTGGCTACGGTAACTGATATTGTATGTGTTCCTTTTTCATCGAATGTATAGCTTCATTTCGCTCCATCATTTTCGGTATTATTGAGTGAGATCTTCTCTCCATCGAGTCTCCAAGTATAGCTAAGATTCTTCCGAGAACTGGTATCTGGATCATAGCTCTTGGATGCGTCAAATATGATCATATTCGGCTTTTCACTACTCATAGATCGTGGTGTATCGATTGTGACTACTGGATCACGAGACTCTATAGTGATAACTCTGGAGTCGGTATCAATAGTACCATTTGGACTCTTGGCAGTGAGTGATACAATGTATGATCCTACTGTGTCGAATTTATATCTAAAATTGGTACCTTCTCCAACTTTTACTATTTTCTTACCATTCTCATCTTGTACTTGCCATGAGTATTCTACATTTTTTGTGTCTGCAAAGTACGAAGTTGCAGACATGGAGATATCTTCTCCGATCTTGCCAATATCGGAGTCGAGTTTGATGATCGCAGCAGGATCACGTACGAGGAGTTGTATCTCTTTGGATATGGTTTGCCCATCATTAGTTTTCATCGAGAGCTTTAGTATATAGCCTCCCTGATTCGTATAGAGTTGTCTTTCTATGATAGGTCCTCCACGATTGGTAGAGTCATTGCCATTGCCAAATTCCCACTTCGTCTCAGCAATCGTACCATTTCCGATAGCTCGGGATGCTGAGGCATCGAGAATTACTCCCATCTTACCGATCGTAGGAGAGAGTTTGAGACTCGTCATATTACTCACATTGACTCCATTGATGAGTAGTATGATTTCGCCGAGTTTTGGCTTCACAATTATCTGCTTAGATACAGAGAGTGGGAGGACGTCCGTTTTTCCTTTGCTATTGCGACTTCCTGATATCACATCAAGAAATATGGTATAAGTACCCTCTTTGGTAAATGTATATGATAGACTAGGTCCACGACTGAGCTCACGGCGTACTCCACCATTCTCACGAGTCCACCATATATAGTTACCATCTGCTGGAGTCGTTCCAGAAGGATCACGGATATTGTCAGCTCGAAATGAAGCCGTGAGGGGAGCGTTGCCCTCGATAGGACCAGCACTGATATCGCCAGTGATACGAGAGATACTGACCCTATCTACAAAATTGGCTACCCGAGAGATTGCATTACCAATATGATTGGAGTTATCTGGATTTTTTATAGCAAGATCGAGATATGTATCAACGACTTGCTTAGCTTCTCTATTGATACTTGCAACTTCCCCATAGTCAGGTAACCTATCAAAACCTCATTGTACGAGATTTTTAACATTTTGTATGGTACTCACTTTTACTGATCTATTAAGGAGGAGTTCGCTCTCCATTTGATTAATTCACTCTTTGATCTTGTTTTTGTACTCAGCATAGGTATCAGCGTCACTTTCGGTATATGCTTGAGCTCCTGGGATCATCGACCACTTGTAGGCCACTTGGCCACTAGGTGCGATGATACCGATGGTCCATTTGACGATCGGATAGGCAAGCCACATGACTAGAATACCGAGAACGACATAGAGTATGATTTGTCGAGTTTTCTTCATTTTCTCCTCATCTCCAGCCCCGATCATGAGCTGGAATCCGGCATATATGATATATATCACCGCTATAATTGAGACAAAAGTCATCAAATATGTCACGATCTGTTGAGCGTATGCTGCAATTCATTTGTTCGTTATTTGTCCATTTACTGCACTCTCTACTGCCTTGACTCCTTCATCTATATTACACTTGCCATCTGCACAATAGGGTGACACAGGACAGCTCGTCGAGAACCATGATCCACCACAACTTGCGAATGTATCTGATATCGAGAGTCCAAAAAGGAGAGCAAGACTCGTGAGAATGATTATAATGAGTGAGTTTTTTCGCATGAGAAAGAATTTATATACCTTTACATTACCATAAAAAAGTAAAAAATGCAACTTTTCGTTGCATTTTTATGAATGTTTTATTGATTTGAGCAATCTCCCGATAGCTTTCATTGAGTCAATATACTTATATCACAGCCTATATCTCTTGATATTTTTGCCGTGATGGACTCTATGTCTGGTGTAGCCGATGTATCAATACCTTCTCTGAGATATTGATCAAATCGAGATCTGAGGCCATACTGGAATACGGAGAGTGTATCACCGATATTGGGAATAAAAGGGGCAAGTTTTGCTCTTGAGAGTGTATCAGAGAGTGATATATTCTCTACACTTGCATAGAACTCACTCTGTGCAGGGATATAATATGGATACTCGTTGATATAGAGTCTCTGTGCCTCCGATGTCATGAGATATTCTAGCAACTTCACGCCTATAGCTCATTTATCACTGAGTTTGGAGATCGCAAAATAGGCATATCTACCTACATTGGTACGTGACTGTGAGTTACTTTTTGGAACTCTGTCTGTGAGTATCACGTTCGCTGTACTCGTAGATCCTACTCGTTTGCTTGATTTTTCTAGATCAAGTATCAGGCTTGGATATCCGATGATCATCGCAATATCTCATTGCATAAACATATCGAGTGTATTATTTTTGTTGATGAGCATTCTCGGTTGCTCACGCCTGAGTGTATCTGGTACACTAGATACATCAGAATCGACTGGTGCTGCTGTTTTGAGGTCGCCATATTCTAGATATGCAGCTATACCATCTCTACTACTAGAGATATCGTTATAGCTGGTTGCACCAGCATCCATGAGCCAGAGTGGCAGTATATCACCCATATTGGGTGTATAGGTAGGTCCGAGTCCGATATTACTCGGATATTTACCAGGAGCCGATTCGCTATAGAGGACTTCGAGCTCATTCCATGTCTTCGGGACCTCACGGATGAGCGATTTGTTATAGAATACACCGAGAGTCTCATACGCAAGTGGTACTCATTTGAGTGTAGTTGTTATATCTTCGTCTGATCCAGTAGACATAAGGAGTCCCTGGAAGATATCATCATATCGCTTATCGAAATCAGAGAAATCCAGTATGTCACTTGGTATGGGCTCGATCTGAGATTCTAGTATAACATCTTCGCCACTATGGAGCATGAATATATCTGGTCCACTTCACTGAGTGAGTGTTGAAAGTAGGAGAGTACGATATCTGTCGGCATCATTTGTTTGCTTCTCTACTATAAAATCAGTTTTACTATATTCTGGGGCATATTTTTTGAACCCCTCGATCAGAGACTTGTACGAGTCACTCGTACCATCTGTGATCCAGATTTTGAGAGATGTTGGTGCTATATTTGCCGTTTTTGTTTGTTTGGATATATATACTACTGTAGCAATGAGGCTCACAAGAATGAGTCCAACTATGACAAAAAATATAATTTTCTTTTGGGACATAGAGGAAAAGTTAAAAGTTAAAAGTTAAAAGTTAAAAGTTAAACACTAAAAACTTTATACCTTGTGGCATATGATCGAATCGTATAATATCTATTTAGTCGAAAAAATCTACTATTTTTTTATCTTATCTTGAGTGATAATATTTCCCATAATTTCTATAGCTCATTGTCTCGTGAGGAGTGACTGCGGATAGAAGTTACCACCACGTGCCCGTACCTTGAATGCATAGTCCTGAATATACTGAAATTTGAAGTTCATTGCACTCGTATCTCGATATATTTTGATTTGACTTGGATTTTTTTCGAGTTTTCCGATCTTCACTACAAGTTCTATGAAATCCTCTCGAGAGAGGAGCTTTTCAGGCAATGCATAGTTGCCATCGATAGCCCCCTTACGGTATGCTCCGATTGCAAATCCTTGAAATGGATCACCGATAGCAATATCGAGAAAATGACTTGTTCCTGTTGCTGGACTAATGCTATAATACTGCATCAACATAACTATAGCATCTCTCTGTGTGATCGTTGCAGTTCCATCAAATGTAGGAATATATTGGAACATACACTTCGTATCAATGAGTTCATAGAGGATTTTTCCTATTTTGCTCGTAGAGCTGATATCTGAAAATCGTTTTTTCTCACATTTTTTACTTGTAGTATCAGATAGGGTCGCCTTTATGCCTATTGTGGTAGTTGGACTCGATGAGCTATTCATACTCGCGATGATACTCTCGATGGATGCATTTACTGGTATATATTCCTGTTGTTCTCTCGGGATCTGCGGAGCACTCGGAAGATCCGATAAAGAATTGAGAGGATTATCCACTCATGCAGACGGTGTCACCCCACCTGCAAACATCTGTATCACGCTCATCGGATGGAGACTATATCTCATAGCATTGTCTCGACCAAGTCCAGCATTGACTGACTCAAATATCGAAAGTCCAGCTCATCGAGACTCCGCAGAAGTAAATGGCCAATACGGGTGAAATGGTGCATCCTGAGTATCTATCTGTATATGGAGATGAGGAGTGGTCGTGATCCCACTGATTCCAACACGGCCGAGCATATCTCACTTGCGGATCTTGCTCCCTTCTCTCACGTTGATCTCGGAGAGGTGCAGATATCCAGAGTAGAGATCTTGCTTCCGTCAGGCGAGAGTGATCCCTTCATGCCTCACGACCACAAATCTATTCCCAGTAGCATCCGCCTCTACAGTTCTAACGACAACGCCATTGGCGATAGAGAGGACAGGTGTACCAATCGGAGCTCGTATATCGATGGCGTTGTGACTACCATCATTTTCTTGGTAATTGAGCCTATAGCTCCCCATATATGTCGTGATATAGGTATAATGCTCAATGAGAGCCCTCTTGCTCGTATTGGTCATGTCTCTGAGAGACTGTATATCATAGGTTGGCAAAGGTACGTAATCACTGATAGGGATATCTGAGAAACGTGTAGTCTTGTTCTGGTATGCGATCTTGCTCCAGTCTGGGATATAGCGTATTGGCATAATCATACCATCGAATGGATCAGCCTTTATATTGGTATAGGTGGCTATACCAGCACTCATATAGGGCAACCATGACTGCTGTATTGCTATCATGCCACCGAGTACACAGTTCGTTAGCCATATACCGATGATGGCATATTGTACATATATATGTTTGATGATTGGGAATTGCATGATTTATTTTGGTATTTGTACTATCCTATCATATCATTTCTAATTAAGCAAATTCCTAATATAAAAAAATAAAAAATTCCCTCAAGATTTTGAGGGAATTAGGCAGATATGGTAAATTTTTAGAATTTACTTTTCCAATTGGTGAGGGTCGTTTTGAGTATCACGTTCTGTTTTCGCTTCTCATACCAGCCGACTATAGCTGTCACTGTCATAGTGCCACTATTAGCCATAGTATTGTCAGCAGTGATAAGTATATCACGAGTAAAAGGAGACTGACAGTTCGTGGTGAGTGTAATAGTACATTTTGGCGTCGTAGCACCACTCGCCATGTAGTAGCCATTGCTATCTATCCAGAGGCCTGATGATGTTGCGGCGGCACCCGTGAG
>JANNYQ010000059.1:0-10721 GCA_031410215.1 Candidatus Altimarinota bacterium
GGAGATATGCTCTATTTCCCAACTGGGGCGATGACATCCACTCGTATCCAGTGAGTTCTCATCGAGACAGACGAGGTCGAGCGAGTGGTGAATCATATCAAGCGGACGATAGATCCAGCGATGCTGGAGGATATATATGACTCATCTATCGTGGATGGAGATCGCTCTACGAACTGGGAATGATCGAGTACCAACAATCCGAGTGATGCAGGAGCCGAGGATCAGGCAGTCATCGAGGCGGCCATAGAGCTCGTGAGATGAGCAGGCAAGTGCTCTACATCTATGCTACAGAGACATCTGAAGCTCTGATATGGTCGTGCTGCTCGTGTCGTAGATATCCTAGAATCTATGGGGATAGTGGGTCCTGCGGATGGGTCAAAGCCGAGGGAGATTGTGGGGTAGGAGTTAGTAACTTATCTACAAAAAATGAGAGTCAAAATTTCAATTTTGTGGTATCAATCAAAGCTGAAAAATCTACTTGATGCTCCTGATTCTGATCAAAAACAACAACAGATCAATTATCTATAGATTTCCTAATTTCTTGTTGTGTATCTGGATTGAGTACAAATTCTGCACCAGTATGTCAGCTCAGTGGAATAAATATTATAGAACGATCTAATTCAATAAAACTCCGAGCATCAGAATGTACATCAACATATTTGTATGCTACTAGAGAATTTCTTTCTTTGTGTAAATCACTCAATACGAGTCATACGAGGCCCAAATACTTATTAATTTGTTTCTGTATTTGCGGAGAAAAAGGATCCTGTCAATATAACCAATGAGAGTTAGTGTGGTTTTTATCTTTACAATTTGCTCTCAAAAAAGGAATTCTATCAGAAAAAATACGTATCAAGGATTGTACTGTTTTTTTTGATAATGGCTTTTCCCTAACAAATATATTTCATATTTCTACTTTTAACATCTTATAGAGAATTATTCGCAAGTTAAAATCATATTATTTGATTTGGTAATTATTTTATCAGCATGACTCTTGAGTAAATTTCATACAGCCACATAAAATGAATCATCAACATTATTTTTTTTCTCTATCACTAACCGAAAGGGTGTATCTGGTTTTTCTGTCTGAAGATGTTCAATATATTTTTGTAAAATAGTACCAAATGCTTCAATATCATACACACCCTCACTACCATCTATAATAGATGTTCCTACACTTATGTTATATACCAGGGCATGCTGACTACTATTTTTTTCTGATAAAAGCTCCATAACCTTTTTTCAAGTCTCATCTCTAAGGGAGACTATTTCAAGATTTTCAACTTTTTCATCAATAGCAACTCTATACAAATTTGTCCGCATATAAATAATATTATTTGTCAATATTTGCATTCTATCACAATTTTCCTATACTGCAAGTATATTTTTCAAAAAAGCATACTCATGTCCAAAATCCTCATCAAAAACCCAGAACAAATAGCAGGAATCCGCAAGGCGGGAAATCTCACTGCTCGGACTCTCGATATGATCTGAGCCTATGTGAAGGCATGAGTCTCAACGCTCGAACTCGACAATATCATGAACACATTCATATTATCGAACGGCGGAATATCAGCATGTATCAACTATAATGGGAACAATACCTGGGGCAAGTGAGGCTACCCTCGATCTACCTGCATATCACTCAACGATGTGATATGTCATGGCATCCCGAGAGCCGACGAGATACTCAAGGAATGAGATATACTCAATATCGATGTCACGACGATCGTAGATGGATACTTCGGTGATGCGTCTCGTATGTATACTGTCTGAGCTATTAGTGAGAAGGCGAAAGAGCTCATCGCAGTGACAAAAAAAGCCTGGGAAATCGGGATCGCCGAGGTCAGAGCGGGCAATTTTTTCGGGAATATCGGATATGCAATATCCCAGTATGCCGAGGGACGAGGCTACTCAGTCGTGAGAGACTATACGGGACACGGTGTCGGTATCGAGTTCCATGAGGAGCCATATGTCTATCATAAAGCCGAGAGGAATACTGGGCCAAAAATGCAAGCAGGTATGGTGTTTACCATAGAACCGATGATCAATCTCGGTAAATATGCGTCAAAACTAGATAAAGACAACTGGACAGCAAGAACCAAGGATGGATCACTCTCTGCTCAATTCGAGCACACTATAGCAGTGACTGAAACAGGGTATGAGATACTCACTGTATCACAATAAAAAAACTCCCAAATATTTGGGAGTTTTTTTGATCTGAATTATACGAGTTGATAGTTCTCCTCGAGTGCCTTGATACGATTATCGAGTGATGGATGTGTAGACCAGAATGAGTCCTGTTCCGTGATCATAAATGCTGTCAGATTGCCATCAGGATGCTGTGTTGGTGGAATATTTTTCATCTGTTGAAGTCGCCGGAGTCCTGCTACCATACTGGAACGAGATGTATATTGTGCACCACCGAGATCTGCACGGTACTCTCGCATACGAGAGAACCACATGACGACAAGTGAAGCGAGTGCTCCGAATACGAGTTGGAAGGCTAGGGATATACCCATATAGGCAAGATTACTAATTGTCTCATTGTCCTTGGCTATCGCTCCAGCTACGAGTCGTGCTGCGATATGCGAGAAGAATACGACAAATGTATTCATCACTCATTGCAGAAGTGTGAGTGTCACCATGTCACCATTGAGGATATGAGCCATCTCATGTCAGACAACGCCTTCGACTTCATTTTTTTGCATCTGATTGAGGAGTCCAGTCGACACAGCAACCAGTGATTTATTTTTAGTAGCACCAGTGGCAAAAGCATTTGGCTCAGCCGACTCGTAGTATCCGACCTCTGGCATGGTGATCTGATGTAACTGAGCTATGCGTTCGACCGTAGACCAGACTGTCTGGAGACCAGGATCTCGACTGGCAGTGTGAGCATCGAGGAGCACGATACTATAGGCTCGCTTCGCACTCCAACGAGAGATCAGAAGCGAGATAATCGCACCTCCGAAGCCAAGAACAAGAGCGTAGATGAGGAGTTGCAGCATCCCACCATTCGCAGAAAGGATACCTGGGAAAAAATAATTGACTACCATCATCACAATAGAGAGAAGTGCTAGCACTGCCATATTGGTCAGGAGAAAAAAGAAAATACGCTTGAAAAACTGCATAAATGTAAAATTAGAATATTTCCATTATAGTCATGCCTCGAAAAAATCAATAGATTTTTCAGATAGACTTGTATCAGAAAGAAAAGTATATATAATGGGTTTTGTATTACTTTTCTAACTTTTCTCACGATGTTCGGATCCAAAAAAGATGTACCAGCAAAAGCAGTAGTCGGTGTCAAAATGCATGGCTCAGTAACCGTCGGAACCAAGTGACAGATCGTCATACCCAAGGATGTCCGTGATATGCTCGGAATCACTGAGGGAGATACCCTCATGTCGATGACCAAATATGGTAAATTCGTCGGATTTATCAAGGCTGAAGATATGGGTGACTTCATCGATCTTCTCAAAGCAGAATGTAATATCGCAAACTAATTGAGTTTTTTAATTTTGAATTTTTCTCTTTCCATGAAATCGCCTATCGCAATTTTTCTCATATCAACCGTGATACTGTCTGCTTGTTGATCTACAGCCGTAGTTCCAGTACTGCCGCCAAAAACTCCATTTATTGTGGAGACCTACACTATTGGACAGACACAGGCAGGAGTCGAGATCCAAAAAACAGGCCGCATTACTGCGAGCTCGTCACTCACACTCATGTCACAATGAGCTGGTGAAATCAGTAAGATCACCGTACGAGAATGACAATCAGTAAAAGCAGGAACTGTCATCGCTACACTGAAAGATACTCAGAATAACTACGATCTCAAATATTCTCAAGCTCTCAATACTATCAAAGTACAAAATGCGAGTATCGATACGACACGGATCAATCTAGAGCAAGCAATCGATGCAGCTCGTATCGCCTATGAGAGAGCTCGCCAGACGTATGAGACCCTCATAGGGAAAAATGCGCTCGCCTACGATACTCTCGTCAATACAAACTCAAAAACCATCGATACCTATAATGAAAGTTATAAAACATACCTCTTGGATGCGGAACGTATCATGACTCAGATGCTCTACGAAGCTGATAAAATCCTGGGCATAACGACCAATTTTGAGTTCGCAAATGATGCATGGGAACCCTATCTTGGAACTCGAGTTGGTGACTCACGAGCACTCGCAAACAATGAATGGAATAGTACTTATGCTCTGCGTGGTGATCTTCGAGCACGGATAGAGAAAGCTATGATGATCAATCTTTCGAACCCAACTGCAGAATTCGATCTCATCTCAAAGAACTATGAGCAAGCTCGCAAACTCGCTGATGCAATGCTCTATATGCTCCAAAATAGCGTCATCGGTGGTGGACTACCACAGGAACTCTTGACAGGGTGGATAGCATCATGGAATGGACAGAGAGCCACGATACAGGGATCACAATGATGATACAATGCATGGAAAGTTCAGACACTCACTTTTCTCAAGGGATATCAGAATACCGAATCGGCTACTAATCTCGCACTTGCTAGTTTGACTCGTCCACTGACAGCTGAGGAACAGTCTCAGGTCAACAGTAGTACAGATATCAAGGTTACATATGAAAATACTCGAATCGACCTCAAGGATAAAATAGAGAATGCTCGACTCACATTCGAACAAGCAAAGAAATCCTACGATACCGCTCAAGCGCTCAAATGAGCAACCCTCATACAGCTCGACGCCAACAGAGAAAATGCAAAAATCGCACTCCAACAAGCAGAACGAGATGCGAGCAAACTCCGAGTCAGTGCTCCCATCGATGGCATCATCAGTCGAGTGATCGCAAGTATCGGACAGTCAGTGAATATTGGCACCTCTGTCGCTGAGTTCACGAGCAAACAACCACAGATTATCATAGATATTGAGCCAAGTCTCGTGGCATCTCTAGTAGTCGGACAGAATGTCTCTATACTGGTCGCCGAGCGTACACTCACAGGTATAATCACGGCTCTCTCGACAGTTGCCAATGCCAATCTACTTTCCACGGTCCGTATCTCTGTTCCTGATGGCCAACCATATCTAGGTGAGAGTGTTCTCTTAACATTCTCACCAAAAGATGAAACTGAGTGACCAACGATCCTCACACTCCCGCTTGGTGCAATCTCTATCATAGCAGAGGGGGAAGGAGAAATACGAATATATACGACTACAGGTGTCACTCGAGAGTCCGTAAAAATCGGACAGACGCTCGGTGATACCGTCGAGATACTCTCACCTCTTGCGAGCGGTACCGAGGTCATCATCACGGATATGAGCAACTATGATGAGAGCAAGCAGACTATAGGGAAAAAGAAACTATAATTGTTAATTGTTATATATGTCTCGTCTCACTGAACTCAGATCTCGTGTCGAATCCTGATTCCTCGGATTCTGGGTACGCAAGTATCGTATCTCCTATCTCATCGTCCTCCTCGTGACGGCGATGGGTATCCTGGCTGCCCTAGCTATTCCCAAGGAGTCATCTCCGAGTATCCAGCTCGGAATCATATCAGTCGCAACTCTCTATCCAGGTACGAATCCGGAGGATATGGACTCGCTCATCACTGACAAGATATACAAAGAGGTCAAAGATATCAAATGAATCGATACTATCACTACGAGCTCTGCTCTCGGGATCTCTCGCGTAACTATCAATCTAAAAACAAGTGCCAATCCAAAAGATGTGCTCGATGACGTGAGAAACAAAGTATGAACTGTCATACTCCCCACAGATGCGAAGACCCCAGTAGTCACTGAGATAGAAACCGATACAAGTCGGGCCTTTTCAGTCTTTATATATGATCCGATTGGGGAGTCAAGTCGATCAGTACTCGTCTCTAGGGCCATCGATCTCCAGCAGGCTGTCAAGCTCATACCAGGTATCGAGAGCGTCGATCTATCAGCGAGTGCTGATACTGGACCTATAGGTGGCGGTGGGAGCAACGAGACCTCTTATGATGTAGAGATCATCATCCCAGAGGACAAGCTCACATCCCTATGACTCACACTCAGTAGTATCGCAAATACGATCCGGAGTGCCAATCTGGATCAACCGATCGGTAACTATGCTCTTGGGGACAAAAAATACGACTACCGTATCGAATGAAAAAATAGGAAATCTCTCGACTTTCTCTCGACAGCGATCGCACTCCCCGGCGGATCACAGATACGACTCGGAGATATCGCGAAGATCGAACGCAAGTACAAGAGTACGGCAGAGAATCGGGTTATCATCGGTTCTGGAGGACAGAGTGCCGCCTACATCGGACTCACGATCAACAAAAATGACTCAGCAAATATATTTACCGCGAGTGATGCAGCCAAGAGAGAGATCGAGCGAGTATTTGCAACAAGTGAATTTTCCTGACTCCAATATCTCTTTACTTCTGATCTCGCAGATAATATCCGAGATGATTATGGTGAGCTCACCAAAGAAGCTATCACGACACTCATACTCGTATTCATAGCAATGTATCTCTTTGTTGGATTCCGGGATTCACTTTTTGCGAGTCTCACACTCCCGCTCGCTTTTCTCACTACTTTTATACTCCTATACTATTTTGGGTTCACACTCAACTTCCTGACTAACTTTTCCCTGATTCTCTCGTTCGGTATCGCAGTCGACACCATCATTGTGATCGTGCAGGCAGCGAGCGCCAAGGCTCGTATAGGATATGAGCCTCGTACCGCTATCATGCTCGCATTGCGTGAGTACTCTATTCCAATCATATCAGGAGTCTCGGTAACGATCGTTGTATTCATCCCGATGATGTTCCTCCCGGGGATCCTGGGCAAGTTCCTCGCATATATCCCGATAACAATATTCGGTGTTCTCGCTTCTGGACTCGTCCTTGCTCTGACTGTCAATAGTGCTCTCTATCTCCTTTTTGTTAGAAAATCTAACACCTATGTCGAGAGTGATACAACGCTCGAATATTCGACTCAAGATGAGCGGGAGCTCCTCGAACTCGAGCGAGTTGGCAAGACCAAGCTCGCCAGTAGTGAGGCATCACTCCGCACCCGTATGATCCATGCGACTATCGATTGGTACAAGTGAGTACTGAGGAACTTTCTGGAACATACTTACCTGAGACGGATTTCTATATTTCTTCCATTGGTACTTTTTGTTCTATCGATTATATTCCTCGCACCTCGTGTCGGATTCGAGCTATTCCCGGGTGATGATAACAATCTGACGACATTCGCCATCGAGTGACCCATTGGTATCCGTACTGAGGTCATGAGTGAGCTCGTCGGAGATGTATCTGCTACCTTCCGTGGCTATGAAGAGATCCGCTATGTCGGAATATCGACTGCAGGCAATCAGACAACTATATCCGTCGAACTCACTAAGAAAAATACCCGAAAATCTCTCGGACAAAAAAGCGTATTCGACCTCGAGAAAATATGGCTCTCGAGTCTCTCGTCCCTCGAGTCCAAGTGACTCAAGGTCACAAGCAAGATCCAAGAGTGATGACCTCCATCATCCAAGGCAGTAGGACTCAAGCTCATTGCTGACGAGGCTAGCAATCTCCCTGAGCTTATCCAGATCGCCAAAGAATTCCGTGAACATCTCAAAACAATACCAGGAACCAAGAATGTCACCGTATCATCTCAGGATACACCTGGACAGTTTGTCTTCACGCTCAAAAAAGATCTCCTTGCTCTCTACTCGATACCATCATCTGTCATATATCAATCCATCACCACGAGTATGAATGGTATCACTGTCGGTAGTATCGAGGATAACGGGGAAGATATGAGTATCATTCTCAAAACTGATACTTTCCAGAAAGAGTCTCGCATGGAGGATATCCTCTCGATCCCATTCACTGTTGGCCCTACTACTTATACTGTCGGCAACTTCGTCGATACTCGGACACAAAATGCTATTGCCTCTGTGAACCGAGAAGATGGAAAAGTACAGATCAGTGTCGAAGCTGATCTCGAAAATGGAGTTGATAGTGTATCGAGTCAAGCAGGGTTCGTCGAATATGCGAGTAGATATCAATTCCCAGCTGGGATATCGTATAAGGCAGGAGGAGAAAATGATGCCAATAGTGAGCTCATCACAGCGGTAGTATCAGCATTTTTTATCGCGGTGATGGTCATATTCGCCATCCTCACCCTCCAATTCAACAGCTTCTCACAACCTGCTATCATCCTCTACTCAGTCGTTATGTCACTCCCATTCGTGATGCTCGGGCTCCTAGCGACAGGCAACCAGTTCTCGATGCCGTTTGGTATCTGATTCATAGCATTCACAGGGATCGCAGTCAATCATGGCATCATCCTGATCGATGCGATCAACCAGAATCTACAAAAATGAATGGGCGGCATCAATGGACTCATCGAGGCAGGAGCCTCTCGTCTGGAACCCATGACTCTCACGACGATCACAACAGCACTCGGTATACTCCCGATCGCACTCAGAGATCGGTTCTGGGCAGGGATGGGATTCACCATTATATTCGGTATCATAGCTGCGTCATTTCTCACACTCTTCGTGGTTAAGGGGATCTACTACGAGATCTACGTCGCGGAACATGAGTGACTCATGAACAAGATCAAGAGAAAGTGGAGAGAACGAAAGGGAAGACGAATAAAAAGAGAGCAGTAATAAAAAACCAACTCTAGAATCTCATATCTATAATTTATAATCAATCATCTTCTTATGCTCCTCATCCTCGCCACCGCTTTTCTCGATATTCTCGGTATCGGGATACTTATCCCAGTACTCCCGGATATCATCAGTCACTTCGGTGTGAGTGAAGCATGGAATCCATATTCCCAAGGAATCTACTCGATCGGTATGTTTCTCGGAGGGCTCGTATTCGGGCGACTCTCTGACCAGTACGGTCGCAAGAATCTCTTATCTGTAACGACTGGATTTAATCTGCTCGGATATATAATCCTGTGGCTCTCACTCTCATCTGGGATCATCTCCACAGATATCGGTTTTCTTTTTATTATATTCCTGATTGCCCGATTCGTCTCAGGACTCGGTGGAGCAGGATTCCCAGTAGTACTCGCCTATATATCAGACATCTCGACGCCCGAGAAAAAGACCAAGAATATGGGACTGATCGGAGCCGCGTTTGGTCTTGCTTTCCTCATCGGACCTGCGATCGGTGGACTCCTCTCGCAGTGGGGGATAGAGTATGTCATATTCGGGTGTATCCTAGCTATCACGGTGAATCTCATACTCATACTCGCAGTCCTCAGAGAACCTACGAAACATGAGGTTGAGATGCATGCTGATCATATACCATTCCACTTCTCGAGGACTATGGTGATTCTGTTCGTCCTCTCGTTCGGTGGAGCGCTCGCGTTCTCAGGTATACAGACAGGATCAAGCCAATTTTATCGTGATGTGTTCGGCTTTACAGCGATTCAGATCTGATATACTCTCTCACTGGTCGGAGCAGTTGCGATCATATATCAGGGTGGGCTCATTCGATATGTCAGAGCGTATCTCACAGACACACAGATGCTCCAGGTAGCACTCGCTATCATAGGCGTGGCATTATTCCTCTTTGCAGTCAATCGAGATACGGTCCTCCTCTATGTGATAATTGCACTGTTCCCTATCGGGATGGGATCGTTCCAACCATCGATCAACTCACTCATCGCAGGCAAGGCAGGGAAGGAGGTGGGTAAAGTCATGGGATACAATACCTCTGTCATCTCGATCGCCAACATAGTCGGTCCATTCGCAGTCGGTACACTCTATACTATGAGTCACTCACTTCCATTTTTGGTCGCCTCAGGGATCACATGCGGACTCTTTGTATTGGCTATAGTTGGATTGAGGAGATAGATACGTATAAAAAATGAAAAGAAGCTTCGTATTATACGAAGCTTCTTTAAGATTGGTTGGAAAATGACACTACCCATCAGGGCAAGTATTTCATATTGTGGCTCCACGGTACCTTGCGATACTTATCTTTGTTCGGACGTTGACACCCGACCAAATCATTCTTGATGAGCTCATACGAATATGCTACATTCTCAAGCGTTTCAAAGCCTCCTGCCTATTCTACACAGACCGATAGATCATTTTCCGGTTGAATCATATGAGATATCTCTCTCTTGTCAAATAAATTATAGTCCAATCATACTTATCATCTCTCGTCCGCCATATACGATGATAGCAACGATGATCGACTCTCCGATCGTGAGTGCGAGGATAAATCACCAAAAATGATACCGCACTGTGCCCGCTACATAACATATGAGATCTGTCGGAACTATAGGAACAAATGACCAGAGCAATATTGCGTAGAATCCATATTTCTCGATCGCATTTTTGACTCTATCACTCCCTGCATGTCGAGCAAACATCTCATCGAATCACATCAGATCTGAAAACTGGTAGATGAGCACTCAGGAGAACACGATCCCGAGCATCGAGATGAGGAATACGAGATGCGGACTACTCGGGAAAAATAAAACTCCGACAAAAACCAGTGGTAGACTCGGGAGCAATACGAGTCCACGGATGAACGATGCTATGATAAACACCATCAGAGCGAATGATCCAAACGACTGGAAAAAAGTGAGCAAATTCGCAGGATCGAGGTATTCTCTGTGCTGTGATATATAGTAGGCAAGTCAGATAACTGAGAGTATCCAGATGATGAGGAGGACTCGACGTATAGTTTTTATCATAGCAACTATGATATT
>JANNYQ010000060.1:0-8762 GCA_031410215.1 Candidatus Altimarinota bacterium
GCTCGACGCTTGATGCCGTGGACCTCATATCATTTTGAGAGAAGGAGCTCAGCAAGGTAGGCTCCATCTTGCCCTGTGATACCAGTTATGAGTGCTTTTTTCATAGTGAAAATTGATTATGGCTGGATTATATTCACACTATCATTTTATACAAATATATTTTCTCACTCACATCATATTCCATAAAAAAAACCTACCATTACTATGATAGGTATGCCTACACGAGAACTATACATTATAATATTTTTTAATGAACTGATGCAGTAAAATACTTGATGGATTTTGTCATTTTGCGGCAATATTTTCAATGATGCTATTGGGGTCTAGTCACTCTGATTCGATGGACTCTCTCATCAGTTTCACGAGAAAAGTAGTGAATTCGGGAGTGAATTCGGGATGAAATTGTACTCCTTGTGCGTGATCACCTACCTGTATCATCTGGATGATATCACTAGACTGGGCAGTCATTGATGCATCTCATGGCATATATACAGCTTGCTTGTGTGACCATAGTGACGATATTGGCGTACCGTCTTGCATCTCGATCTCTCTCGGTCAGATGACTCTATCTTTCATAAAATCCACTTTTCATCAAAATGCTGTTGCAAGCACCTGATGTCCGAAACAAATACCAAGAAGTGGTTTTCCAGATTCTACTTCTGATCGAACAAATGATATGAGTCGGGCAATCCATTGTTTTTCACTCGCCTCCGTAACCATAGATGGTGATCACCCGAGTATATAGGCATCAGCAGAAAAATCCCGAGGTATACCATCCATGGCACGAATAACTTCGATTTTTATCTTTTCTTCAATATTTGGAATACCTATCGCATCGATAAAAACTTGTTTTTCATTCTTATGTGCACTCGCAATCTCTCGAGGATCAAAGCGAGGATCAGCACCTGATACAAAAGAAAATCAAGTCTCAGGAACTGATGAGATGATAGCAAGAGTAGGTTTTGACATAGTCTCAAAATTATTTTTTGGTATTATATAACTTATGCTATCTAATGTCAACTACTTATATATCATGTTCATCGAATTCACCCTGAAACAGTACTTGTGCTCGTCAGTATTGTTTCAGTGGAGCAATACATATAGGAAAAAGTCACAATTCATCGGACTTTTGTATTGAGATATTAAGATATTCTTCTATTGTTTCGGTGACTCATTCTTTTGTTATATATTTCCATGGTGTGCTCAGATCTCATCTCAAAAGAAAGGAGCTTATAGCTGGATATGTTGCACCGGTGAATCGAGCATTTACCTCAGTAGCATATATATGTCCATCTGCATCAATCATAAAATCAATACCACCAAAACCAATATATCCAATATTCTCAATATATTCTATAATCTTCTCAGAAAGGGATATAATCTCATCGATAAGGTGCGGATGTGTCATGAGAAATCCGCTTGGAGAAGTATTACCAAGATAGTGTTGCCCATTTTCCAGAATCTGATCGGTAAAACCAAATATACATGATTTTTTGATATCTTCACCCCAAATACAAAATTGTATACTCGGAGAACCGATTTTTTCTATAACACGCTCGATAATGATCTCTTCACCGGCATATTGACTCAATATATCATCCAGAGTATTATTTTTATTGCTCCAAAAACCATATCATGAGACTCATTGTGGTGACTTGAAAAAATAATGAGTAGACTGGTCATAATATTTTCTGATGATCTCTGGGTCTGAAGTGGATACTCATTCGACATAAGGGAGTCATGCTGCTATGAGAAATTTCTTGAGATCGAGTTTATCGTTGGCTCGTTTCATAATATCTGCAGATACGATGCAATTTACACCAATTTGTTTTGCTAGATACTCCACATCATCATTGACAGAAAGAGAGACAATCTTTGTGAAATTTTTATTTTTCAACATTTGGATTGTCTCAGGATGAGATAAAATATTTTCTGTAAGAGTTATATTTGTATTATTAGGTATGGCAAAAATATTCACATCACTACAAAGTCAGAATCTCTCAAAATATGAGAGAATATCAGAATCAACTCAATCTGAAAGTATAATATTGGTATTTGATATAATAGGCAGAATACGCTGATCGTAGTATCCAACAAATGGAATATGTGGTAATACTTCTTTTTTGATAAGTAATCGTGTATCACACAATACTAGAGTCTCTGGGGTAAATAAAAAATGGAGTGCTTGGGTAATAAGTTTCTGTGTTTCTATCGGATTATGGATGTGATTATGGATCATATTTTTGATAAAGATAATTTTGTATTGTGAGACCCTACTGATTCCCAGTTCTCCAAATCTAACTCTTCCCCAAATACCTTGCCAATCCGATTTTCCAATCAGGAAGTAGTATATCCGAATCATTTTGGAGGATGCTATAACTTGGTCTTTTTGCTTTTGTTGGGTATTCGGAAGAGTTGCAATCGATCACTTGAGCATCTTTTCATGACATTGCAAATATCTGACGAGCGAAGTCAGCCCAAGTAATACTCCTCTTTTCACAAGCACTCGAAAAATGAAAAACACCACCAGAATGATCTTGATCAAAAATATTTTCGATCAGATCTACAATCGCAAGTGAAAGATCCACACATGATGTCGGGATACCATGTTGATCATTCACAACTTTGAGTTCACTTCGATTTTCTGAAAGCTTCAACATCGTGTTCACAAAGTTTTTCAATACTCAAATCTCTCCCCCATACAGCCAACTTGTCCGAACTATGATCGTCCTTGGGTTTTCACCGATTGCGAGTTTCTCACCGAGATATTTGCTCATCCCATATGCTCCGATTGGATTACATTCGTCAGATGGGAGATACCCAGTTTCTTTGAGCCCATCGAATACATAATCTGTCGATAGAGTGATGAACTCGATCCCGAATACAGAAGTCGCTTTCGCGAGGTTCAGAACACCGAGAGTATTCACATCGAAACACATCTTCATACCGATGTCCTCAGCGTCATCGACCGCCGTATAGGCTGCACAATTCAGGAGGATATCTGGGTCGTTCAGAGCAATACACTGCATCACCGACTCAAAAGAAGTGACGTCGCACTCCTCTCGATCGACTGCAATTATTTCGTATTTATCACTCTGAGTACGGACGAAATCATATGCGAGCATCCCATTTCCACCCGTGATGAGGATCTTCTTTTTTAGCATGAGAAAATAGGAGCAAGGAGATAGATATTCCAATTCATATTTTGTTGATCTTTGGTTGAGATCTCGAGCTCAGTAATACCATACTGATCCATATATTGTTGCCAATTAATCTGCAATGTTGTATCATCCCACTTGAGTCCGACCTCATATCCTGGATCGTACACATCATCACACTTATAGTGGAACTCAGTATCGTCCTCGAGCGTGAGGAATCCATGAGCAAATCCTCGTGGCACATAGAGTATTTTTTTATTTGCTGCCGAGAGTATGAATCCCTCCCACTTACCAAATGTCGACGAGCCAACACGGAGATCTACAACAATATCATAGACAGAGCCTACCGTCACTCGTACCAACTTTGCCTGAGGTTTGCGAGACTGGAAATGGAGTCCACGCAGGACTCATTTTTTGGATTTTGAGTGATTGTCTTGGACGAACTGCGTCTCGATCCCAATCTTCTCGAACTCAACCACAGAGTATGTCTCCATAAAAAATCCCCGAGCATCTCAGAAAACTTGAGGTTCGATGATGTAACAATCCGAGAGTGTGGTTTCTATTTTTTTGAAGGGCATATTCTATTTTATAAGTCACATGAGATATTTCCCGTATCCATTTTTCATCATCGGTTTCGCGAGTGCCTCGAGTTGCACCTGAGTGATCCAACCAGCACGATAGGCGATCTCCTCCGGACAACCGACCTGGAGTCACTGCCTCTTCTGGATGATCGAGATGAAGTTCGCAGCATCCATCATGCTCTCATGCGTCCCAGTATCGAGCCACGCATATCCACGATTCATGATCTCGACCTTGAGCTGACCACGGTGGAGGAACTCTTCATTCACAGAGGTAATCTCATACTCTCACCGATTGCTCTTCTCTATATTCTTCGCGATCTCGATGACATCATTGGTATAGAAATAGAGTCCTACGACTGCAAAATTGGACTTTGGGAATTGGGGCTTCTCCTCTATGGAGACGACCTGATGGGCTCGGTCGAACTCGACTACACCATACCGCTCTGGATCAGACACCTCATATCCGAATACGACTGACTGGCGCTCCTGTGTCACTATGCGTATACTCTCTCGCAGAAGTATAGAGAATCCGTCACCATAGAACAGATTGTCTCCGAGGATGAGACAGACATCATCTGATCCGATGAACTCCTCTCCGATGACAAAAGCCTGAGCGAGACCATCGGGACTCGGCTGTACTGCATATGAGATAGAGATTCCCCACTGTGATCCATCACCAAGTAGACGAATGAATCCTGACTGATCCTCTGGGGTTGTGATGATGAGTAATTCCCGAATACCAGCCAACATCAAGACAGACAACGGAAAATAGATCATCGGCTTGTCATAGATCGGCATGAGTTGTTTCGATATCGCCATCGTGATCGGATAGAGGCGAGTGCCAGATCATCCTGCTAAAATAATACCTTTCATAAAGAATTAATTATAAAATTGAATAGTCTTTGTAATTCCTTCAGGGAAACCCACCTTCGGTTCCCATCCGAGTTCCCTTTTTATTTTTGATGCATCGATAGCATAACGCCGATCATGTCACGGTCTGTCTGGGACAAAGGAAATCAGATCTTCTGCTTTTCACATTGCTTGCAACAATATTTTGGTAATCTCCAGATTACTATACTCGTTGTTGCCTCCGACATTGTAGATGCTTCCCTTTTTAGCCCGAGTGAACACCTCCCAGATAGCATCGCAGTGATCCTCGACATAGAGCCAATCTCGGATATTGGACCCATCTCCATAGAGTGGTACTTTTTCATCTTTTTGGATTTTTGCGATAAAAAGTGGAATCAGGGATATGCTATTCTGGTGGGCTCCATAGTTGTTCGAACAACGAGTGATCGTGTAGTCGAGTCAGAAGGTGCGACCATACGCCTGCACCAGGATATCGCCTCACGCCTTGGACGCTGAGTACGGTGATGATGGCTCGATATGCGTCTCCTCGGTGAAGTATCCAGAATCAGGTATATCTCCATACACCTCATCGGTCGAGATATAGTGGAATCGGTTCATAGAGAATTCTCGGTGTAGATCGAGGAGATTCTGGGTTCCGAGCACATTCACCTCAGTGAAAAGTCGCGGATTGCGGATCGAATTATCGACATGCGACTCAGCCGCGAAATGGATAATATCTGTTGGCTGATGTTCGATGTACACTGCTCGAAGAGCATCGATATCTCGGATATCGACTTGGGCGAAATGATAGTTCGAAGCGTTCCTTGCCTCTAGTGATATTTTCTCGATATTACCAGCATAGGTGAGTATATCTATATTGACGAACTCTATATCTGGGAACGCGAGTACATATTTCGAGAGAAAATTGGAGCCGATGAATCCAGCTCCTCAGGTGATGATGATGGTTTGCATATATAGTTAAAAAAACTTTTTAAATATCATGCGAACCACTATGCGTAGTGGTCAGCCATAGCGTTGTCACTTGCCGAGAGTATACTCATCGTAGTGGATATTGACTGGAACCTCAGTGAAGTGGAGATGATAAATCCCAATCTGATCGATGAGCTCACTCGCATATTCCATCCCATCCATCGTGATCCTCACTCGATCAAGTACGATGACTCGCATCATACGATATCCGTTGTGAGCATCCGTGAGATGTACTCAGGAAACGAGAGAGGTGAATACTTTGCCTCACCAGAGAGTCAATCGTCGGAGGAATGGAACATTGGTGTTAGTTTTGACGATGAATCTCGAACCCAGCACGACATCAAGAGTAGTGTCAGCCTCGAATGCTTGGATGAATTTGTTCATATCTCATACATCATGCTGTCCATCAGCATCGAATGTAACGAGATATTCCCAATTATTTTCGGGTGCATTTTGTCTGATATATTCGAGTCCTGTCTCGAGTGCAGCTCAGGCTCCACGATTGGTGATATGATGTACGAAGTGGATTCTCTGTTTCTCTATCGGGTCTCGCAAGAGTATCTGTGTCTTATCTGTAGAACCATCATCAACGACCAAAATTTGAGTATATCCTGCAGCAAAAATCTCCTCGATCACACTCATGATACGAGTAGCTTCGTTGTAGGCTCTGATGAGAAATACTATTTTATTTTTTTGCATTTTGTATGGCTATCTCGCGGATAAGTCGGGTCACCTCTTCTCGGGTATTCTCGACCTTACGCAGGAGTAGGAGAACAAAATAAAACAAGAATATAATGCTCACATAAACCAGAAGATCTGCTCCACGTTGGAGTCAAAAGAGTTGCCCCAGTAGGCTCAACGAATCTGGAAGAACTGTAAACACTAGGAGTCCTGATCCGACACCGAGAAACACGAGAAAGTGGAGAGCATTGAACCGCTCACGTCTCGCAATATCGAGTGCTACGAGGAATATGATGAGTCCTGAGATGATGAAGAATATCTGGAGAAGATTCATATAAGGGGCTACAAGAAACTAAAGAGACATCCCACTGCCCATCATAGCTCCAGTCTGTGTCGTCTGCATATCCATATATTTCCATGCATCAATCTTTTCTCCTCCCACCGTACAATAGATGAGATCCATTGTTGGGTTGCTTGGATTTTTCTCGACCGAAACCAGTCCTTTATTTGCCATACAATACTTGGCTGCTGGTGAGTCAGACTGCGTCGTTGAATATTCGACTGGTTTGGTGGTTTCAGTTTTGGACCATGGCATCGTACAACTAGAGAGCACCACGAGTGAGGAGATGATAATGAGTATCGATCGCATAGATATATAGAAAAGAAATAAAAACTTGGTAAGTGAACAGAGTCGAGTATAATCCGAAACATCATAAAGTCAAAACGCATGCAAACCCTCGGTGGACATACGGTCAATATCCTCTCTCCATATAGCGAAGATCTCTATGAGATCCTCCTTACCAATCGTCATCTTGATCCTACGGATTTGGTCTCGTTTTTTGACCCGCAGATATCCGATCTCCATGACCCCTATCTGATGCCCGACATGGACAAAGCAGTCAAAAGGATCCTGATCGCCAGAGAGAAAAAAGAACGGATCGTCATATTCGGTGACTATGATGTCGATGGAGTATCATCGACGGCAATACTGGTACGATTCCTCACCGAGATCGGATGCCTTGTCTCCTATCGTCTCCCCCATCGAGTCCATGATGGATATGGACTCAAGAGTTATTTTTTCGATGAGCTCGGTAGCAAATGAGTCACTCTCGTCATCACCGTCGACTGTGGAACACGAGATATCGAGCCGATCCGTCATGCCCGATCACTCGGGATCGATGTGATCGTCACGGATCATCATGCTGTCCCTGATATCATCCCCGAGGAGGTAGTTGCTATTGTCAATCCGAAACGCAAAGACTCAGTTTACCCATTTCATGGACTCGCTGGTGCTGGAGTTGCATTCAAGCTCCTTCACTGAATACTCATATGAATGAGAGCTCAAGATATCGATAATACACTTACCCGATATATTGACTTCGCCTCACTCGGCACTGTTGCTGACTGTATGCCGATCACGGGAGAGAATCGTGTGATCACAACACTCGGACTCAGACAGATGCAAAACTCAGAATCAGTATGACTCAGAGAATTCCTCGACGGGCGGGAGCAAGTCGAGGGCAATGCAGATATCATCGGATTCCAGATCGGACCTCGGATCAATGCAGCCGGTCGTATGGACACTCCACTCACCGCACTCCGCTGGCTCCTCGCAGGCGAATGACGCACTGACGAGTTTTTCTGAGAACTCGAGCACCTCAACGAGACGAGGAAATGAACGACCGAGACCCAATACAAGAGAGCTCTTGAGAATATTGATACCACTCGCCCTGTATTATTTTTTGATGCGGCGGATCTCGATCATGGGATCATCGGACTCGTCGCTGGTCGCCTCACAGAGCTCTATAACAAGCCGAGTATCGTGATGAAAAATGGACACGATCACCCACTCACCAGTCGCAAATGAGATACGATCGCAATAGATACCACTGTGAGTGTGAGTGAATGAAAAGAACTCTCCATCGGATCCTGTCGTGCTCCTGAATGGTGCAATCTGATCGAGCTCCTGGATGAGTGCAAGCATTTTTTTGTCAGATATGGTGGGCATCGTCAGGCTGCGGGATTCACCATAGAAACTGACCGAATACCCGAGTTCCGAGAAGCCATGTACAGAGCTATATCGCGGGCACACAATATAGCAGATCTCCCGAAAAAAATCCTCAATGTCGAGTGCATCCTCCCGGTATCTGCTATCTCCATAGCTACTCTCGAACACATCGACCGATTCCGACCATATGGCATAGGCAATCCTCGCCCACTTTGGATCATCGAGAATGTGACGATCGCGAGCACCAAGCCTCTCGGACAAGAGGAAAAACACCTATCCATATCAATATCCGAAAAACCTGAGCTCAAGCTCCTCCTCTGGAATGCAGCAGACAAAAAACCCCACCTCGGAGTGGGAAATATCGTCTCACTTGTTATCGAAATCGATCGCAATGAGTGGAAAGGAAAAGTGAGTGTACAGGTAGTGGTGAGGGATTTAATTGTATAAAAAACTATGAATAATACTATCACTTGGTCAGAATTCGAATCCGTAGAG
>JANNYQ010000061.1:0-12032 GCA_031410215.1 Candidatus Altimarinota bacterium
GTTCAGTTCAGGATCTTTCGATTTTTTTGGTGAATATCAGTATCTGCGTGAGATCACTTATCACTTCTTGAGTTTTGACATAGAGCCATCTATCTTTTCGAGTTGTCTTTCACATGTACCAACATATATGAGTGATGTTTCTAATTCTGCTATTGATTTTTCTCTTGTTGTTAGGCTATATTCTACTCTGGATACCATAGATGTAGCCACATCACTGGATCAACGAGGAATAGAGAATTTTCAAGGGGTTTCCGATGATGGCCTATTAATAGGAGAACTCATATTTTCTGAATAAAAAAATAGATCATAATTGGGATATCTATAAGATAATATGATTATTTTGTCAAAAATCAAAAGAAATGATTTTTGTTTACCTGATTGGGTTTCTGAGATAAGAAATCTTTGTCCTGTTTTTGTCCATTTAATGTTTATCGATTTTATATATCCTATGCTCCTGTTATTCACGCATTTTTCACACAATTCACGTATCAATTTTTATCATTAATTATCCTCTATCATGTCAAAATCTACAAAGCAATCACAGATATATATTGCTAGAGAAGTCACATCATCCAATACACGCAAGTGAAAAATATTCGCTTATCCGAATGAAAGTCGTATCAATCTCATCAAAGATAGATGGCTCTATGTCAAAACTCAAGAAGTGATAAGTGATCTCACGCAGATACTGATATTCACCAAAAAAATCGAAAGATCCTGAACTGAACATCTCGAAGTATGCGACCAAGTCAGTGATCTCCTCACGAAACTCCAATGAGAAAAACGCGACAGTCGGTATATGCAAATAGTACAAGTGATCACAAAATATCTAGAGGGTATCCGAAGATTCATATCCCAAAAAGAGATAAAATGAGTTCTTTCGTATAGGGCAATATTCGAATCTACTATTATCGCAATCAGGCGAGAGCTCGATTTTATCGAAAAAGGAGCCTATTAATTCTGGAGTTTTCGGATGATACCTACTCTAATATCTTCATCTCTATCGAGCTTGAGGTAGTACTCAGTGATTCATCCTGAGCAAGTGAGAGATATTTCCTGTCCGAATCTTTCCTTTGTAATTTTTTTGATAGGGAGGACTATCTTACTCAGGATCTCATTCTTGTTCTGTGAATATGTCGATATCGGGAGTCTCGAATTCGAGACTTCCTTGCTCATATTTTCGAGAAGTATTTTCAGCATATCGATCGTGGTATTTTGTGAGTGGATCTCTTTCGATGTGAGCTTGATTCCTTGTATATATATCCGTCCTCATATAGTATCAAGGAGTATCCCATCTATTTCATCTTTTATCATTGTATCATAGTCTCCAGAGTATGATCGACCGAATGAGTCAGTATAGAGTACATCACCCTCTCTCGTATATTCAGAGAATATCTTGCGTGAGATATATTGTTCTATGCGAACTCAGTCAGATGAATATCAGTCTCTCCAAGATGCATGATCGAGCGATACGATATGTCCATCTCTCTTCAATTGATCGATCACTTTCTGTATTGTGGTGCGACTTTTTCATTTTTTCATCACGAAGAACAAGCTTCCCCCAATTCTCCCTGTATTGAAGGGAAGTATTCCTATATGCTCATCGTCAAATTGTTGGTACTGATGAAAAAGATGCTGAAGAGCGAAAAAAAGTTTATTTTCTTTTTGGTATGAGAAACTGGACATTCCGATCTTGCGTATGGCATCGATAAAGCTATCCATGGCAGCATCTGGTTGTATAGCTCTAAAAAGAAAATTGAATCATTCAAGAACCTTCAAATTCATGTGATCTATATGCTTATAGATGATTTCATCCTTTTCAAAACTCATAATTTCTGAAAGTATCTCTTGTTCTGGCTTTGGAATTGGGAGGTCCTTTACAATCCCAGTGAGGAATGATCTCAGTTTTTCTTCTTCATATTTTCTCTCCTCTCTCGTAGCTTCTATGTCAGCAAATCGGTATTCCATTCCAGTGAATATAACCCCATAGTCTATCGGGAGCTCTGTCGTTTCTAAGGTATTTTTTCATAAAAAACTCAAGAGTGAATCCTTGTATAAAATTGTATTGATGCATCTATGGATATCATCATTCTGCTCGTCTAGTATATTCTCATGAGAATTTGTATGAATACATTTTTCTGAAAAGTGTACAATTGGCAGAGATATACCTGGCATCATGACAACACAGTTGCTCGCTCATCCCACACTCTTGCCTCCCGATATACAACTCGATAGTCTCAGGCTGAATGTATAGAGTTCATCAAATAAAGTATTATCCATGGGGAACTCTCGATCTAATAAAGTGTTCATATCGATTTTCCCAATGAGTATATGACTCAAGAATGTGAGCAATACAGAAATAACGCCAGAAAAAGAAAATCCATGTCATGGTGGTGTCTCAAAAAGAATATCTATTTCAAGTCAGCCAATATACCCATTTCTCGTAAGAAAATTCTGGAGGAATTGAGTGATCTGATTTATATCATGTTGAAAAAAAGAACTCAACTCATCCTCTTCAAAAATATGTTCTGTAATAGAATATGTAAAAGTTTTTCAAAAAGTTATCTTGCTTGAAGTATTGAAATTTATTCCACAATATGTTTTTACTGGTAGTTTTTGCTTGATTCTGAGGGCACTCACTCCATGAGATATATCAGCTCACCATGTCAATATAGCATTCCCGCTCAGCACAGTATCATGCGAATTAAAAAATGTTTTATAGGTAGTTTGAAATATTTTCTGTAACTCTATTGAGTTCATTTTGATATCTCAGTTTTTTTTACTCGAGTCCATATTTCAAATATCATTTACCATTTTTAAGGATGTATAAGGATATAATTGTTACAATTATATGTAGGTTACCCAACATAGCAACTTTATTTTTTGGCTCTCAGAGAGGATAGTTATTTTTGTCTCTTTTTTGTCTTTTCATCTTGATGAATATTTTCTATACTACAATCAGTCTTTCGAGACTCGTGCATCTGTCATTAGTTTTTCTCTGATAATTATGTGCTAATAGCAAATAGTTCTAGTGATTGTAGCTTATACGCTCTATATGTCACAAACTCGCTATACAAAGTTATTCTATTATGAATATCATTGACTATCGCATCAATAGAGATCAATGATGATACAAACGACTCGAAAGACTTCCCTTTTTTAAACATCAATTCTATGCAACATATACTACAAAAAAACCTTATTATATGATTCATTGCTTTGTTGTTTATTTTTGTGATTGAAATCAAAGAGCCTCATGCACTCTCAGTGCAGTGACCAGATCTGATAAAAAACCAGATCTATCAATCCGTACAAACTCCGCCATAAACATAGATAAGAAAAATAATCAACGAATACATCGCCAAGTATAACTATGATAGTTAGTCTGATAAAAAACTAAAACCCCATTCGTGTAAAAACTTTATACTATAAAATTCCTCCTATGAAAAATATGGAAAAAAATGGTTTCTCTCAAGAATCGGGAAAAAGAATTCTCTCGATTTTTGTTCTGTTTTCGCTGTTGATATCTCTATTGCAGCCACTCGTATGAGTTTATGCAAGGGTCATAGATGGTTCTGGGAATACCCTCGTATGAGCGAATAACAACCTGGTCAATATCTCGAACTCTGGGGTATATGCAGTTAGTTTTGCCTTCAGTGGCACACTGGATGCCGCGGATACAGTATTACTCACGGCTATAGATGGCTCTGGGAATACACTCACAGGATCACTCGTCTCAGCGAGTGGCGGTGAGTCATCAGGATCTGTCTTACTCAACTTCGCGAGTGGTGCACTTCAGGCGTGACCGATCATCTATAATGGTATCGTCTACTCTGGAGGTATTGCGAGTCAAGTTGTGGCATCTGGCATGACCCTCACTGGACAACTAGATATCACTCCACCTGGAGCAATACTCTCCTCTACTGCGACTGGCACCATCACATGAGCTATCTCTGTGGGTATCACTACATCTGAGAATACTGCCGATCTCGTATTGGCTGATATCTCGGTGACAGGCTGATCGGCGAGTAACTTCGTGATCAATAGTTCAACTTGATATATAGTTTCAGCGACACCATCTCTATCCACGGGCACTATGACTGTGTCGGTATGAACTGGTACATTCTCAGATACTGCTGGAAATCCGAATACTGCATCGAATACACTCTTCTATAATGTAGCGAGTGGTAGTAATAGTGGTAGTGGAGATGTGCTTGCACCTCTTGTCACGATCACATCGCATGTGAACAACGATATAGTGACAGGATTCCCGACGCTCTCTGGTACCGTATCAGATACGGGATGAGTAGCGAGTGTGATAGTGAACTGACTCACTGCAACTTTCGGATCTGGCACATGGTCGAGTACTGTATTCGACCTCAGTGGAGGACTCAATAATGTCGATGTAGTTGCGACTGATCTCGCTGGGAATACTGGATCTAGATCAGTCATACTCAACCGGGTATCTATACCTCTCAATACGAATGTGGCACTCTCAGGTACTACGAGTGCCATCATCACCTACTCGACTGATATATCAGCAACTGGAGTATTACTTTTTGGAACTGGAGTTGGTCTATTGGATCAGAGTGCTACCGGTGCTACCCCCGCTACATCTCATAGATTCATACTCACGGGGCTCCTTCCCGATACGATATACTATTTCAGCGTTCAGGGTCAAGGTGGTATAGCGTCTGAGACCATGCATTTCAAAACTCCAACACTGGTCGATACGAGCACTGCCTCTGGATCGATAGTAGCAACAGGCTCTGTCTATCTGAGTGGATCGACAGCAACGGGTATCACATTTTCTCAGAGTGGATCACTCACGATACTCAGTCTGACGGCGAGTGGCTCGTCTCTGTCTGTGATATTGGATGGATTGACGATAACTGCCTCTTGAGCAAGTTGGGATGGTGTACTACAGGCTCCAGAGGTGACGAGTTCAGTCGTACCTCTCTCGATCCCAGGACTCTCTGTTATCGGGACAGCCTATCAGATCGGTAACGTCAATACAGAGCTTTCCTTCTCTGGACAGACGGTGACGATATCTGTCAATCTCCCTACTGCTCTGAGTGGACAGACGATCACGGTTGTTCGCTCTATTGATGAGGGTGTCACATATACTGAGGTCGATACCTGTGTGATCACTGGCCTGTGAGATTGTATATTCACAACGAATCAATTATCTCTCTTTGCTTTTGCTGCACTAGCAGACGTAACACCAGATAGTTTCAGTTTCTCAGGTGTCACGAACTCTGAGTTGTCTACTGTATACATATCGAATCCTGTTACTATCTCTGGGATTGGTTGACAGACCACCATCTCTATAGTAGGTGGTGAATATAGCCTCAGTGGTGCTGCATTCACGGCAGCGACTGGGACAACGAACTCATGAGATATCATCGTCGTCAGAGCATCATCATCCACAGTGAACTCGACCACCACGACTGCGATACTCACAGTGGGATGAGTATCTGCCCCATTCACTATCACGACAAAATCGGCTGTAGCTGGCGGAGGTGGTAGCAGTGGGTGATGAGGTGGAGGCGGGTGAGGTGGAGGCGGGTGAGGTGGAGGTGGTGGATGATCGGTATCCCTTGATTTCTGTCCTGGATGAGATCTCTCGCCGAGTTATTATGATGGTAGGTGTACTCTCCTCTCTGGTACAGGTAGCTCTGGTACTGGTGGCAATGTGATCGGTGTACTAACCGGATCGTTCAATATTCCAGCTATTATAATAACAAATCCTTCGAATATTGCATTCCGCGATGTCAGATGAAACTGGGCAGAGATTTATATCAATCGTCTTGTTATACGAGGTATAATCGATAATGTAGCGTTTTATCGTCCAGATGCGAGTCTGACCCGTGCGGAGTTCTTGAAGATCGTCATCAATTCGACTGGATGGCCACTCACAATGACTGGACTCACTATTCCATTCAGTGATGTTACTACCAATGTTTGGTATGCTCCATATGTATCACTTGCACTATCAAAAGGAATGATCCAGAGTGCTACACGATTCCGTCCGAATGATACTATCACCAGGGCAGAAGTGACAAAAATATTGACTTTAGCTCTTGGAGTGACAGTGGCTGAACCAACCACTATGACCTATAATGACGTAAATTCTACACTGAGTCTTGCGAAGTATATCGAGGCAGCTACATTCCTCAATATTTTCTCTGGACAAGTAGTTGCTGGACGTAGGATATTCCGCCCGAGCGATCCTATCACTCGTGCTGAGATTGCCAAGGTAGTAGTTAATACATTCAAGCTCTAATCCGATTTATTACTACCTATCTGAATAGATATCCTTTTCTTGATTACAGGTTACTATATTCTAATTTTTCTGTATATGAACTCACAAAATATAGGTGATAACAAGCCACAAACAACTTGGAGTGATCCAAAAGCAGAAATACAAGATGATGAAATGGATCCAAAGGATCCAAAAGTAAATAAGTAGCAGTTCATAGTCACTCTCCTTGCTTTGGATTATCTGCCCTATACTATTATAATACTATCTATATGAGCATAACACCACAAGATCCTCAATCGGGAGATGAGACGAACTATACCCCCAATTGGATAAAAATGGACACAGACGACCTCTCATGAGATGATGAGTTAGCACCTCTCGGGGATGAAGATCTCTATCCAGGGCTCGATCCAGGAGAGAATCTGGACTACAAGAATACGGAAACAATGAGATATTAATAACATCAAATAACAAAATAATTCCTCCGAATACTCGAAGGAATTATTTTGTTATTGTTTCATGGTGGACCGGGCGGGATTTGAACCCGCGACCAAAAGATTAAGAGTCTTCTGCTCTACCAACTGAGCTACCGATCCAGATATGGTGCGTGAAATATAGTGAATTATCACCAAAAAGCAAACTTTTTTGTAGAAATCCTGCAAAGACCCTACATCAACCGATATTTTCGTATAATATATCTCAGATCGGCTCGCTCTATGATGAGCAATAGTACAAATAGGATCAAGAGAACTGGGGTTAGGTCGCTCTGTTTTGTTTCAGTTTTTGACTCGGTAATACTCGGGAGTGTTGCAGCTATATCTGAGAATGCACTCGCGAGCCCGATCCTATCATCCGCATGGAAATATTGACCCCCAGTTTGTTTGGCAAGATTGCCCATCATTGTCTCATCGAGATCGCTCCTGAGTCGTCCTCCGATCCCATCTGAGAAGTACTGCCGCTGCCCATAGCTATCGGTATACGAGAGTTCTACACCTGAGAGTGATCCGATACCAACTGAGAATATCCGTATTCACTGATCACGAGACTCGCTCGCAGATATCGTCGGATCGATACCGATATTTGCTCGTCCATCCGTGAGTAATATAATCGACTTCCCCTGACTCCGAGACCCAGAATACGCCATATTCGCAAGGAGGAGTGCATCCCCGATATTCGTCCCTGAGAGTCCTGGGAGATCCTGTCGTATGAGATCTGGCGAGAGTCTGCTAACGATACTCGATATCCCGGAGTAGTCGGTAGAAAAAGGAACCGAGACAAATGGCTTACCTGCAAAGATAATCAGTCCTATGCGATCACTCTGCCTCTCGGATATAAAATCCCGAACCACACTCTTGGCTATAAGGATCCGACTCGGGGAGATATCCTCCGCGAGCATCGAGAGTGAGATGTCGAATACTATCATGATATCTTGCGGGATCCGTTGCTCTCGGGTAGTTGTCCTCACGATACTGACTCCCATCATGATAGCCACGAGACTCGATATCATGAGTGTCCGTATGAGCCAAAGGAGCCAGATAGTTTTTGGAGTTAGTAGATACTTGGCAATCAGAGCATTGGGGTGGGTTGCTCCTATTTTTTCTCTACCAAAAAGATACCACAGCAAGATGATCGCTGGGACGAGGAGAAGTACTATGGGATGTCAGAATGCAATATTCAAAATGAAATATTATGGATTTTTCGTTTATAATCCTGTAAGAATCTACTCTATATTTTGATATCAGATATACAGAGCAGATTCTTCGTGCCTCAGAATGACAAATGAAATATTTTATGTTTTTAGTTTTACCGTCAGTTCCCTGCTGATTTGCCCTTTTTCATCGATAGTGAGGTCTTGCTGACTGTACTCTGCTCGCTCGAGAGCTGTGATGATCTCGATGAGTCTCGGATCCTGAGTATATGAGGCGATACGCCCCGGGAGGTGTGCCCAGCTATGATGTGGTTGGTAGGTATGGGTGAGATATCTACGGATTTCGATGAGAGTCAGCTCGGCGTAGTTTTCTTGGATTGGGTCAGTAGGATGATACTGATATGGTTGTCTTCTCTGTATGGGAATCAGCCGTCTCGGATGATCTCGATACCAGAGTCAGAGTCATACGAGTAGCCCAGTACTGAGTGCTATGGCCAGTGATGAGAGATGTATAGTTCAGATCCACCATACGAGATCCACTGCAAAAAATAATCCTGTCATATAAACAGGATTATAGGGATGAAGGAGATGAAATCAATGTTAAGTTCACAAAAGGTATAACTATGACACTACTATGAATTTTTCATATCACATTCATGAGATATGAAAAGGATTTCAACTTGATTATTCGTATACCCACGGAGCGAGGAATAGGAGGATATACCTGAAGAAAAACAATATAGCGAGTCCGATGAGAATATTGATTGCCCACGTCTTGAGGGTACTCTTCGCCTTGATATCATCACCTCCAGCAAACGACCAAGCGATACCGAGTCCGACGACTGAGAGTACACCGAGCAGGAGTACGATATTGATGACAAATCTAATAATCTGAGCAAAAACCGACTGGAATCCAGCGAGACCAGTAGGAACGGTACACTTGTACTTGCGAGCAGTGACAGCTCATGTACATGCAACATCCGCAGTTCATAGTGATTCAGATGTTCCACCGCCTGTCACACATTGACACTTCGCACCTGGAACCATTTCTGATGTGAATATTGTATTTGTTGATGATGCAGTACTACTCGCCGGGGCTCTACCTTCTGGAGTTCCAGCCCAATTATCAGCATATCACACATGGAAAACTAGTCCAGATGAGATAATAGCCAGTATAAGTACGAGTATTTTTTGCATATAGTTTAGAGTTGGAACGTGACGATATCCGTCATGAAGCTGAGACCCGCAAGAAGTATGATGAGACCTATACCCGTGTTGATAAGTATAGATTTTCATTTTTTGACCCTGTCCTCATCCCCTGCTGATGTGATCATGAGATAGGCTGCATATATCAGCATGAATATAGCAATCGGAGCCGCGATATACATCACCAGAGCAAACAGTGTACCACCCACACTTGGGATATATCTCGTGAAGTCACCCATTGCTACTAGATTACCCCAGAGTTGTACGAATCCGAGGAATACGAGCCCGATAATACCATATACGATACGATTTTTGGCTTGTTTCTTTTTCTCATCGTCACCTCCTGATACGAGTAGGTTGAACAGTCCCCATGTGAACATCGTGACTGCAACTCCAAATGCAAATACCCTCAGGAATGCTATCATATTGCCAACGATCCCTTCGAATCCTGCAGTATTCCAAAATAGAGTGGATCCAGTTGTACTCGACCAATTATCGACAGTACCAATTGAGCCCACACTACTCGGTGCAAATATCGTATAGACGAATCCAGGAATATTGAGAAAAAGAAAACCGATCAGAGCATAGGCGATCTGCTTGCGCTGCGTCTTGACGGTCTCTTCGTTGTCTGATCCGAGTATGATATAGACTCCGATCATCACGAGATAGACGAGTGCAATACCAGAAATCACGATCCGTATGACACCAAGTATACGAAATCCAAAATCCTTGGCACTGTTAATAGATCCATCGGTTGCGACAGTCACACCAATAGAGTTATTGATGATCTGACTCGTCCCAGGGATATCTACGGCTGCATAGCTCGTGAGTATATAGGAGTCCATGATTCATGCGAGGAGTACGAGGATGGTAGTGAGGATACGAGACATATAGTATAGAGCTTAGATCTGAAAAATGAGAAACGAATATCGCTAG
Source organism: Candidatus Altimarinota bacterium (assembly GCA_031410215.1). GTDB lineage: Bacteria > Patescibacteriota > Gracilibacteria > BD1-5 > UBA2023 > JABFSX01. The sequence continues at coordinate 10,056 of JANNYQ010000061.1, forward strand.
ATTATCTCCTCTTGAGTGATGCGAGTGTATCATCGATTGCTGCCTCATCGTCTCGAATACGCTGGATCTCTACATCGATCGCGATCTCAGCATCTTCGATCGCTTTTTTGGCATCTTCGAGTCTTCTTTTGGCATCTTGCTTCTCTTGGAGGAGGATCTCATCGGCTGCCTTGAGTCCTCGGAGCTCATCTGCGAATCCTCCGATCTTGTCACCGAGAGATCCATACATAGGAGTCGGCAGCACAGGAAGTGGCTCCATGGGAGTAGATATAGGAGTGACATCCACAGACACTATAGGAACAGGCACTGTGGTCGTCTCGGTAGTATTACCTATATCCAGAATACCTATCGTAGGACTTGGCTCTGTGATATCGAGGAGAGAAATGACTGGTTCGGTTGGCATAGTATCTGGGCTAATATTTGATAAGGCAGGATCGACTGGAGTCTCAGGTGTCTCAAGAGGCTTGATGGTATCTGTGATTGGCTCTATTGTGATAACCTCCACAGTAGTATCTGCTAGAGGTGCAATCTCTGGGATCTCTTCTATATCGGTGATATCTATCACACTCATATCTCAGCCGATGTCGATATCGGTCACATCTATGATTTCTATTTCTTCCTTTTTTTCTTGATCTTGTTTCTCATCTGCTTGTATCTCTTCTTCTGTATCATTTTTTTTCTTTCCTTTTTTCTTTTTGTCATCTTTGGTATCATCACCTGATGTTCACTTTCCGTCATTTACAGTACCACTTTCAGCACTACTTTCCCTACCATCCCCAGTACTATCTGTCTTATTGGATGTAGCTATCTCATCTACTTCTTGGTGTTTTGGATTTGCCATATTCTCGATGATGGTATCCATATCTACTGCTGCCTCACCATCATTGGCTGTCCCGATGATATTATCAAAAAGTCCCATACACAGAAAGAAAATGAATAAATTACCAAAACAATATATCATAAAAGAGAGTATTTTGCAAAAATCTCGATTATTTTATTTTGTACTTTTTTTCACTTTCACTTATACTAGCTCATATTTACATATTTAGCCCCATATACTATGCGATTCGTACTCAGATTCCTCCTTACGGCAGTTGTCATCTATTGACTCATTCACTACGGATATCTCAATGGAGTGACGTTCGCATCTGGCACAACATCTCTCCTCATCTTCACTGGTATACTCGGACTCGTGAATCTCGTTGTCTGAGGTATACTCAGGCTCATCACTCTGCCAATCAGATGGCTCACCCTTGGTATCCTCTGATTCGCCATATCACTCTTCGTTGTGTATCTCACGGATGAGTTCGTCACTGGCGTGACTCTCGCAGGTTGGCTCCCGATCATCATCATAGCCGTCGTGATGACTATAGTATCTATGATAATTGGATAGTACCACACAAAAAAAACTCCCTATCTTGGGAGTTCTTTTTGGGGAATGATATCTGTGATGATCACTGCACCGTTGTTCCCAACTCGCCACTCTGCGTACATCTCTCACTCGCGGATCTGCTGCTCTAGATCGAGTCCAGTTCCCTCTTTTAGGAACCATCGATCGGTTGCCGTCGTCTGGAAACTGATGACGCCAGTGCATGCTCACTTGGATTGTATGATTGCTTGTTTCCATATGTTTTTATCTGTCTCTTGTATTTCTTTGGATATCTCGAATATACTCATTACTCATTCATAGCTAGGATAGTACACACTATCGCCGATCTTATAGGTAGTTCCGAGACAGCTCATAGCATTATATGTGAGTATCGTTCCAGATTTAGTTTTGAGTGCCAACTATTCCCAAGCGGAATTGCCGTCGAGCCTTGTAGATGAAATGGAGTAATGGAACTCGAAATTCATCAACTCAAAGAGCCGCTTTTAGAGTTTGGTAACAGCGCAACCGGCTTTGAGCCGAAAGCATCCATAACGGCCCACGGTCCCTTCGGAGTAAACAAATCTGCACCTCTCACCGAAATTGTGTGC
>JANNYQ010000062.1:0-6293 GCA_031410215.1 Candidatus Altimarinota bacterium
GATTATGAAATTTACCATCCGTCACATATGTATATCATTCCTTAGTTTAGGGATCGCTGGTACAGGAATCAGTTTTGCGTCCACTGATCCAGTCACTCCAGAGTTCTCGTATCAGACGTTTGGGACTTGTAGTGAGCTAGAGGCTACTTTCAAACAGATACTCCCTACCACCTACAACGATGGTCGTCTCTACAAGTGAGGGGGTGTGATGATGGCTGAGTGAGCTCCATCTGCTATTGCTCCGACCGCTAAGTGACTCGATACCACGCCGAGATCCGATACCAATATCCAAGTAAAGGGAATCGATGAGGCTGATACCGTCAAGACTGATGGTAAATACATCTATACATACCAAGAGGGTGAGCATACGATCATAATCCTTGATGCAAAAACTCTCGGTAAGATAAAATCAATCCGAATCCCAGCAAATTATTCTGGAATTAGTTTCTATATCACTCGCAATAAGCTGATCCTCACTGCTACCAAATCCATTGGTACCCAGAGATACTGGACCTACTGGTATGACAATACTCAGAAATCCGTCATCGCCCTCTACGATATATCGACTCCCGCTCGTACTACTCTTGTGAGAAATATCGAAGTCGATGGGTACCTCTCAGATACGAGACTTGGAGATACGGGTATCATGACCGCTGTGGTCGCAACATCATACTGGATGGCACCGATCTATCGACCATACCTCATGGATAGCAAAAATATTAAAATGCCAGTTTTTGACTATAGTGCCAAGAACCTCATACCACGTATCTCTGATTCCCAATACAAGAATAGTAGACCAACCATCATCAATCGTGGTGTAGGGGATTGTACGAGTATGAGCTCGATCCTCCCTGATATTGGATCATTGTCGAAATATTCGTTCAACCCGACACTTACCTCGATCCTCCGTTTTGATATTACTGTTCCAACGAGTTCGATCACCTCTCAGGTAGTCCTCTCCGAGGCTGGACAGATCCATGTGACTCGTGACTCCGTCTATCTCACGTCGAATATGTGGACACCTCGAGGTGGATCCACTTGTCCGCCCAATGCTCGATGTGCATCGCCTCTTATCTGGAATCCTGGAACAAGTAATACACTCTTACATAGATTTGCAGTATCTAATGCAAGTATTCGCTATATCTACTCTCGACTTATATCTGGGTCTCCACTCACACAATACTCGATGGATGAGAACTCGGCATGAGACTTCCGTATCGTGACGACTCTCTCGAGTTGGTCAGGCTGAGTCAATGCATCATCGACATCACTCTCGGTGCTCTCACCCACAGGACAGATCGTAGGTAAGCTCGACAATATCGCTCCAGGAGAGAACTTTCAATCTTCTAGATTCATTGCAGATCGTCTCTATCTCGTGACTTTCGAGCAGATTGACCCACTCTTCGTCATATCACTCACTGACTCTCGCAAACCAACTATCCTCTGAGAACTCAAGATCCCAGGCTACTCGACCTATCTCCATCCCTATGACGCGAATCGTCTCATCGGTATCGGATATGATACTCAGGTGAACCAGTGGGGAGGTACGCAGAATAGAGGACTCAAGATCGATCTCTATAATGTGAGTGATGTGAGCAGTCCGAAACAAGAACAATCACTTGTCCTCGGAGATATAGGATCATCGTCAGATGCACTCTGGAATCCGAAACAATTTGTCTGGTACAAAGAGAAAAATCTCCTCCTCCTGCCTGCCACGCTCATGAGATCCGCGAATGATACCGCAAATCCCTACCTCGCGAAGTCAGCATTCCAATGACTCGTCTGAGTTCAGGTCACGCCGAGTATGATAACTGAACAGTTCCGTATCACACATATCTCAGCACCTGCGACCCTCGAGACTACCTGGAAAAAAGAATGCGAACAGTACGCTGCCAATAAAACTGGATACATGCCGTATATCCCAGACTATTGCAAGGCAGGAGCGACTCTCGATATGTACTTCGCGAATACTATTTGGAACTATTCATCTGACTTCATCAACCGTGTTCTCTATGTCGGGGAGAGCCTCTATACAATAGGCAATTCTCGTATCCAGATGCAGAACTTCGCGACTCCCAATACACCGATAGCAAGTCAAAAATTCAAAATACAGAACTACGGACGACCGATGCCTATCGATATCATGCCTATGTCAACTATGGTACGATAATCAGATTGACTTCTTTGATCATTTCTATACTATAACCTCATAGAAAAAAGCGATCGAGCGGTCAACACCCGCGATGCTAGAGAAAGAAAAGCGAAAGCCCACTAGAATCTCTCGGATATCTCCGTCATCAGATACAATCAAGTACGAGCCTCGGTGGCACCTTTCTCCTCAAAGAGAACCGAAGCACATGAAATTTTATTTTGTGTGCTTTTTTATTTTTAATATATGCCTCAACAAATTATCTATATACTCACTAATGAGGCTATGCCTTGATATGTGAAAATTGGAAAAACTACTACTAGTTTAGAACAAAGAATTGCAGAGTTAAGTCGTTCTACAAGTATCCCTTTTCCATTTGATTGTCATTTTGCTTGTATAGTAAATGACGCTCATATTGCAGAACAATTACTTCATCATGCATTTGGAGATAATAGGCCAAATCCGAGAAGAGAGTTTTTTAGGATTGATCCTGAAAGAGTAGTTTCTGCATTAAAACTCTGAATGTTGGAAGAAATTACTATCGGAAATGATATCGTGGAATCTCAAGAAGATCAAATTGCACTTGATCAAGCAAGAGAAAGGGCTGCAGTATTTAATTTTAATATGGTAAAAATTCCAATTTGATCAGAGTTAACATTTTCTCGTGATCCCAATTTAGTAGCAAAAGTAATTAGTAATCGTTGGATTGAATTCCAATGAAATAAAATGAGTTTAGCTGAATCAGCAAGAATCATTTTATGATATGCTAAGAAACCCCAATGAGCTTTATATTGGATGTATGAAGGGGAAACCCTCGTTGAACGAAGAAAAAGATTTGAAGAGGTAGATAATATTTAAATAACTAATTTTTTTAACCATTTTACACTTATGCACCGAACACATACCGCTGGCGAACTCAATGCAACTCATATCGGACAGACTGTCACCCTCTCAGGTTGGGTGGCCAATCGCCGTGACCATGGAGGACTCATATTCATCGATCTCCGCGATCGATATGGGATCACGCAGACGGTCTACGATCCTACAGAAAATGCTGCCGCTCATGCTGTGGCTGATACATTCCGCTCTGAATATGTAGTCAAACTGACTGGAACGGTCCGAGCCCGTCCAGAAGGGCAGACCAACTCCAAGATCTCAACAGGGGAGATCGAGGTAATCATCACGACAGCCGAGGTCCTTTCTCGGTCTGAGGTTCCACCATTCGAGATCAATGAGCATACAGGAGCATCAGAGGAGATCCGACTCAAGTATCGCTATCTCGATATGCGTCGCAAATCCATATTTGATAAGATCGCATTCCGAGCTGAGATGAATCAGTTCACTCGTAACTGGTTCACGGCAAGCGGATTTCTCGAGGTACAGACTCCGATATTCACCGTGTCATCTCCAGAAGGAGCTCGTGACTACCTCATCCCATCTCGTCTGCATCCAGGCAAGTTCTACGCACTGCCTCAGGCTCCACAGCAATACAAGCAACTCCTCATGGTCGGAGGCTTGGATAAGTACTTCCAAGTGGCTCCGTGTTTCCGTGATGAAGATCCACGGGCGGATCGTCACTCATGTGAGTTCTACCAGATAGACTGTGAGATGAGCTTCGTCGATCAGGAAGATGTATTCTCGGTTGCTGAGTCTTTTGCGAAAGATCTCATCAATACCATCACACCGAAAAAACTCGTGAAAATGGGGGCTGGGGAGACATTCCAGAGATTCACTCACAAGGAAGCCGTCGATCTCTATGGTTCAGACAAACCAGATATCAGGTTTGATATGCACTTCGAGGACCTCACCGCTGAGTTCGCTGATTCTGGATTCTCACTCTTTGCTAGGACGGTTGCCGAGGGTGGGATCGTGAAAGCGATGAAGCTCGAAGGGAAAACTCTCTCTCGAAGTGAGATCGACTCACTCACCGAAGTCGCGAAGTCACTCGGAGCAGGTGGGCTCGCGTATATCATCTATGAGGCGGACGGTCCGAAGTCTCCGATCCTGAAGTTCTTCACTGGGAATGAGCTCGAGGCCATATCGCAAAAACTCGCTCCAAAGGTATGAGATATGATATTCTTCGGGGCTGGTGACTATAAGACGACTTGCAAGGTGCTCGGAGGAGTCAGACTGGCATGTCGAGACCGATTCCAACTCGTTGATAAAAACGAGATCGCATTCGCCTGGGTGACAGACTTCCCGATGTACGAACTCAAGGATGATGGAAAATATGACTTCGAACACAACCCGTTCTCGATGCCTCATGGTGGACTCTCGGCATTTGAAGGCAATCCTGATCCACTCTCGATCTACGGATGTCAGTATGATCTCGCGTGTAACGGATACGAGGTGCTCTCAGGATCTATCCGCAATCACAACATCGAGTCTCTCGTGAAGGCGTTCAACATCGTAGGCAAGGGAGAACAAGAGGTGAAGGACAAGTTCGGTGCGATGTATACCGCGTTCCAGTATGGTGTACCTCCACATGGTGGATTCGCATTCGGATTTGACCGACTCCTCATGATCATCCGCGACGAGGACAATATCCGTGAGATCTACGCCTTCCCGAAGTCAGGCAAGGCCGAAGATGCGATGATGAACGCTCCAGCAGAGGTGGATGAGATCCAACTCAGAGAGTTGCATATCAAGGTGAGGGAGAGTAATAAGTAGTATAATTATGGAATTCAATGAAACTTTATTGCATGAATCTCATAAATTCAGACAAGAATACCCAGACTTGATAAATCTGGGTATTGATATTGATGAATATTTGATATCCATATTCGAAAATTCTTTCACTGATAAACATCACCAATCAATACTAAGACTAACTAATGCTTTCAGAAGAAATTTTTTGCTTGCTTCATTTCTTTTCGAGTCAAAACAGTGAAATGTCTGAGTGCAAGCAGCTCGTACAATGATAGAGTCTTGAGAATTGTTGATATTATATATATTGAATAATGAAGTTATCTACAATGAAATAGAAAATTCAGAATGAAAGCCAAATTTAGATAATCTTTTATTGAAGTATGCCACTTCCTGGATTAGGAATCTTAAAGACAAAGAGCTTATTCTTAAAATTGAAGCTCTCCGTGAGGTTAAGAATAAGCTCAATAATCTTTTGACTCATGTTAATCCTCTTTACAATCTAATGTATGCAGCTGGTTTTGACGTAAACGCAGAACAGTGAATTTTTGCTTGATATATTGATACTAACTTAACTCAAGCATTATCGAACTATGTTTTATTAATTAGAGTCTTTTTTGATCTCGTTGAAGTAGTCTCTTATATTTCTCCTCTAACAGACTCAAAAAGATATTTATCACCGACATTTAATAAGATTCCTGATTTTCATATAGAGAGATATTTTGAGAAATATGTTCCTCATTAGCTTGAATAAGAATCTTACCCTACTTGGTGGGATTTTTCTTTGCTATTCTCCCACATAAGCATAGGATGATAGCATGAATACACTCCTCATTATCCTCGCCATCGCACTCGTCATCTGGATTGCTGGCACTCTCCTCGCGATACGGGGAATAGAGGAGCCGAGCTATACATTCATCGAGAAGAGAGATGGCTATGAGATACGCGAGTATACGAGCTATATCGTGGCTGAGGTCGAGGTAGATGGGGATATGCGGACAGCGCTGAGCTCAGGATTCCGTCAATTGGCTGGATATATATTCGGAGGGAATACGGCGAAGTCATCTATCGCGATGACAGTACCCGTTATGGATACGACGAAAACATCAGAGAATCTTGCGATGACAGCTCCAGTAATGGATACCGTGTTGAATACAGGGAAGCATATAGTCGCATTCACTATGCCAAGTCAGTATACCCTCGCGACACTCCCAAAACTAGACAATATCAATATCCACTTCAGAATAGTAGACAAGTCCAGGAGAGCGGTACTCTGCTATAGTTGGTATGCGACTGAATCGAGAGTGCTCGCCAAGCAAGAACTCCTCTGATGATATCTCACTCGCGATGGATACAGGGTGCGATGAGAGATGGTATCTGCTCAGTACAATCCACCACTGAGCTTCCCACCACTTCGCAGGAATGAGGTGATGGTAGATATAGAGTAGTGCAGAGAGGATTATGGATTTTTATTTACTTTTCCCATATTCTCACTAGA
>JANNYQ010000063.1:0-21346 GCA_031410215.1 Candidatus Altimarinota bacterium
CATTATGAAATTATATGAAATACTTTGCGTCAGTATATTAATTTCGATGTTAATACAGTATTTCCAGTCGTGGCAGACCCAGCATGGTGTGGTCAGTCTATCGCATCTACAAGTTGGATAAATCGATCTTGAGTATGGTCATTGAGTATCACTCCTACAGCATGTTGAAGGGCTAGTATACTTGGTGCCGGTTGATTTAATGTGAACTATAGTTGGCAAGAAGTATTGAATTTAACACCAGTATCCAGCTTATGGAATAAGGCTTATGGTACTTCGGTGTATTGGTCAATGTATGATCAATATGCTTGCCATGCAAATTTCGTTCTTTTAAAGCCAGAATGGAATCTTGGGCTAATTTGGAATATTGAACCTAGTAGACCGAATGTAGGTTATACTTCCACTGTTCTTAAAGGTTGTAACCCATAATAATATGAATTCTATATTTTCATGACTCATTTATATTTGTATACTATTTGTGACTATTTCGATATGAGGAGTATATGGATCTTTAGTTGATGAATGAGTTATTATACAGTTTGTTCCTACGATATTCTGGAGCGTCATTCTACTTAATATATGATACCCATCATGGTGTATATATACAAAATATAATCTATGATTATTTATATATGGAATAATATTAGTTATAATTTGATGAGTTGCTAAATATTATGATTATTTCTTGTTTCTGGAGCGTGGATTTTGAATATATGGGAATTTTATTTCAATTGTACTGAGTATAAGTGGCATTATCATATGTGTAGTATCCTACATTAGATTGAAAAAATAAGCCATGTATGTAAGTTGAATTATAGTGAATCCTATGTATTCAAAATTAAAAAGAGAAGTTCCTTTGATTCTCAAAAATTTTTGATCCTCTCTTGAGAGAGGATCTTTTTTTATGCCTTCAAAATAAACTTGCTTTTTTCCATTTTTTGGTATAATCCACCGGCTTTGCATACGGTCTTATCAGCAAAAAATTATATTTTTGCAGATGATCCCGGAAATTCAAACCAGTTTTGACTTATTATCCTATTTTTTCTCCCATATTTCCCTATGTCACAGCAAAAGTTCATCAATGTAGCGATCATCGCCCATGTCGACCACGGTAAGACTACCCTCGTCGATGCCCTCCTCAAGCAGACCAATACATTCCGTGAGAACGAGGATGTCGGAACAACGATCATGGACTCTAACGACCAAGAAAAAGAGCGAGGAATCACGATCTACGCGAAAAATACAGCCGTCCAGTATGGTGACTACAAGATCAATATCGTAGATACTCCAGGACATGCGGACTTCGGTTCTGAGGTTGAGCGAGTGCTCCGTATGGTTGACTCAGTATGTCTCGTTGTCGATGCGTACGAGGGTCCTATGCCACAGACGAAGTTTGTTCTCAAAAAAGCTCTCGAACTCGGTCTCAAGCCAATCATCGTTATCAACAAAATCGACAAGCCAACCGCTCAGCCTGAAGTGGTGGTGGATATGCTCTTTGATCTTTTTGTCCAACTCGGTGCTACTGATGAGCAACTCGATATCACTGATGGTCGTATCGTCTATGCGATCGCTCGTGACGGTATCGCCAAGCGAAATATGTCTGATGAGGCAACTGATATCTCGGCACTCTTTGACACGATCATCGAGCAGGTTGCTGTCGCAGCCAACGATAGTACCAAGCCTCTCAAGATGCAGATCGCCAACCTCGCGTATGACAACTATGTCGGTCGTATGGGTATCGGTCGTGTCGTCGATGGAGCAGCGAAGGTGGGACAAGTGGTCACGATCATCGCCAATGATGGAACTCGCCGAACGGGTAAGATCTCGAAGGTACTCACTTCACTCGGTCTCAAAAAGATGGAGGTCGCAGAGGGAGTTGCGGGAGATATCATCACGATCGCAGGTATCCCTGATATCTATGTAGGTGAGACGGTATGTGCTGATCCAGAGTGTGTTGCTATGCCTCCTATCACAGTCGATGAGCCAACACTTACTATGGAATTCATGGTAAATGATTCTCCATTTGCAGGTAAAGAAGGAAAATTCGTCACATCACGCCAGATCCGAGATCGTCTCGAGAAGGAAACAGAGATGAATGTGGGGCTCCGTATCGACTTCGACGGTTCAGACGGTAATTCATACAAGGTCTCAGGTCGTGGAGAACTCCACCTCTCAGTCCTCGTCGAGACCATGCGTCGTGAAGGATTTGAGCTCCAGGTCGGTGCTCCACAAGTCATCTTCCATATGGTAGACGGCAAAAAACAAGAGCCAATCGAGTCAGTCGTGATGTGGGTGCCAGAGACTGCCGCTGGAACTGTATTCGAGATGCTCGGGAAACGAAAGGGAATCTGTAAGAACATGAATACCGTCAATGGTGTCACGAGTATGGAGTTCGATGTACCGACTCGAGGACTTCTCGGGTTCCGTTCACGATTCGTCATCGAGACCAAGGGTGAGGGTATCATCTACTCATCGTTCGATCACTATGAGGACTACAAGGGAACTATCGAGAAGCGATCAGTGGGATCTATGATCTCTGCGTGTGGTGGTATGACTATGGCGTTCTCACTGTTCAACCTCCAGGACAGAGGGCCTATCCTCGTCGAGCCAGCAGTCGAAATCTACGAAGGTATGATCATCGGTGAGCATCTCAAAGGATCTGATCTCGTGGTCAATCCTACCAAGAACAAACAGCTCACCAATATGCGAGCCTCTGGAACTGATGAGGCTATCCGTCTCACTCCGATCCGCCAGATGACTCTCGAGGACTGTCTCGACTATATTGGTGATGATGAGTATGTAGAGGTCACTCCGAAGTCTCTCCGCCTTCGCAAGAAGTGGCTCACAGAGACTGATCGCAAGAAAAACGGAAGTCAGAAAAATGGGTAACCCTCTTGTCATTGCGAGACACGAAGTAATCTAACGTTTCAGTTGAAATATCAATAGTCCTCCCTCTAGAAATAGGGGGAGGATTTGTTTTGTTATTTTAATACAAATATGCTATGATGACTATATGAAAGCATTAGAACAACATATATTTGATGAATCATGATGCATTGATGATTCCAAAAGTTTTTTCGACGTAATACGCTGAAAATGAGATTTCGAAAATTTGTATCGAGATGTACTATTAAAGATATCAAAACAGAAGATAGAATATGTATATATTCTCACTCAGTATATAGATTGAACATTCAAATTCGAGAGAATTGCGAGTTGAGAATCATGAGAAGTTCAGTTTGATCCATCAAAATTAAGGCCTATACGGTGAATCGCTCATTATACCATATATCATAATCATCCCCCATGAGGTAACTCCACAAGTTCTCCGCCTAGTAGTGATGATTTTATTACAGCTACTAAAATCAGATGAGATATAACCCATAAAGTGATTGTTGAATCTGGAATATGGCAGTTTCGTATTACTGATGTAATTAAGTCAAGAAATATAGCCAATAAACTTGGAACATTACTCAATTATCTCATATGAAATGATAATAGTATAGAAGCTGCTGAGCGAATGAAAATCTTGAATAAAATGGGTATGCATTATTGACAAGCAGCTTATTCATATAAGTGACTATTAGAAAATAAGGATGAGATAGATATGTATATATTAATATTTAAGGCATCAATGCAAGAATTTGGATTTTATGTAGATTATAAGCCATATTCTAGATAGACATGAGCTTTTAATTGGATCTATAGTAAGATGTATTATTCTTTTTTGACATTTCCCCTCTTTTCGATATTCTTCTCTCACATTTTTCGTATGCGTTACTAGAGAAGCGTCTTTCATATTATGAAACACGACCTTTTTGTAGTAAAAGAGTAGAGTTATGATCTACCCTACATACATAACCCCACCATTCATGACGACACCCAAGGACGATATCCAAGATGACTACTATGCGAATATCTCTCAGAGTACTGAGAGTACGATAGGAGATAAAAAAGTCCTCAAAATCAAGCCAAAAGTAGTGGCAAAAAAACCAACTGATCAGCTATCAGAACCAGTAGAGGAGACTGTATCCAAACCAAAAATCATCGCCCGAAAAATCGAAAAAACAGAAACTCCTGAAGTTGCAGAGATTTTACCTGTTCCAACTGAGACAGAGAGACCAACCGCTCGACTCGTATCACGAGAACACGCCGGAGAGGGACTCATGCGATCTATGATGAAGACGCAGGCAGCAAGCAATTCTCCACTGGCTCGTGAACAAGATACTACTAAAAAGCCACTCATCTCGTTCCAAAAAAGCTCAACAGGATTCAAGCCACTTGAGAATCGCCCAGTGATGCAACTCCCATCGGAGAGTCGTCGTGGCGATCGTCCACCTCGCCCCCAGGGTTCTGCTCCTAGGGCTTTTCCATCACCATCCGGTACTACAGCTCCAGCCGCTACAGGTCCAGCACGACTGCGTGACTCGTCCAAGCCGATGTTCCAGCGAGATATCTCATTCTCGACACCATCTCGGGATGGTACCGCGAAGAAGTGAGGCAAGGGAGGCGCTCGTGACTATGACGCGAACAAAAAGAAATCCCTGAGAAGTGTCGGATGAGATGCGGATGATGGATCGTTCCGCCGAGGACACAAACAGTCGAAGAAGCAACAAAAAGCTCTCGAAGATGTGAAACAGATACTTGTGGATCGTACAGGTCAGGAGGTGTTTGTCGGAGACATGATCTCGGTGAAGGAGTTCTCAGACAAGCTCGGAGTCTCAGTAGTCAAAGTGATCGGAGAGCTCATGAAAAACGGAGTCCTCGTCACCCTCAATGCACCGATTGATTTCGATACCTGTTTCCTCATCGGTCAATCATTCAATATTACTATAGTAAGAGAGATATCAGAGACAGCATCTGTATCTGATCTCATGGATGGTAATATTACTGACCTTATCCACGAGGACGATACGGCTCATTGGATCAGTCGCTCACCGATCATCTCGGTGATGGGACATGTTGACCACGGTAAGACATCGATCCTCGACTATATCCGCAAATCGACTATTGCATCAGGAGAAGCATGAGGTATCACTCAAAAGATCGGAGCATACCAGGTGACTAAAAACGATAAACGTATCACGTTCCTGGATACTCCTGGACATGAGGCCTTCACGATCATGCGTGCTCGTGGAGCCAAGCTCACGGATATTGCCGTGATCGTCATCGCCGCAGATGAGGGGATGAAGCCTCAGTCTATCGAGTCGATCAATCACGCCAAGGAGGCAGGAGTCCCGATCATCGTCGCACTCAACAAGATGGACAAGCCAGGAGCCAATATCGATATGATCAAGGGGCAACTTGCTGAGCAAGGACTCCAGCCAGAGGATTGGGGTGGTACTACAGTAGTTGTACCAGTCTCAGCTCATACGGGTTTTGGTATGGACACACTCCTCGAGATGATCCTCCTCCAGGCAGAGATGCTCGAGTTGAGGGCCAATCCAGATCGTGGAGCGGTGGCGACGGTCATCGAGGCCCATATGGATGCGAAGCTCGGATCGGTCGCAACTATATTGATCAATACAGGTACCATCCACAAGACAGACAATATTGTCTGTGCGGGAGTGTCGGGTCGTGTTCGTACATTGAAGGACTACAAGGCTCGAAATATTGATTCAGCAGGTCCAGGTACCCCAGTCCAGATAACAGGTCTCTCGGGCGTGGTGGAGGGTGGAGATATTCTTCAGGTCGTCTCATCTCCTGAGATCGCGACAACTCGGGCCAAGGAATACTCTATCGCTAAGAATAAAAAGTCGATCCATGCATTCGAGTGAGCGTCACTCGCGATGCTCATGGGACGACTCAAGTCTGGAGCCCTCAAGCAACTCAAGATCGTACTCAAGACAGATACCGGTGGATCACTCGAGGCACTCAAGGCATCACTCAGCAAGCTATCGACTCCTGAGACGCAAGTGACATTTATCCATGCGGCACTCGGTGATGTCAATCAATCAGACGTGATGATGGCAGGTACCTCTCAGGCACTCTTGATCGCATACAATGTAGGTATCCTTCCAGCAGCGAAGTCAGCACTCTCACAGTCTCAGATAGAATTCATCGACAAGAAGGTCATCTATCATGTTCTGGAGAAGGTCGAGTCTATCATCACGGGCATGATTGATATCCGCTACGAGGAGGCAGAGCTGGGATCTGCGACGGCGAAGGCAATATTCTATACGGGTAAGAATAAGTCGATGATGATCGTAGGACTCGGTGTGGATACAGGTCGTATCGAGCCTAGGTCCAAGGTGCGTGTTATCCGAGCAGGATCCAAGGTGGGATCAGGAGAGGTTGCCAATCTCAAAAAGGGGCCACTCGATGTTATAGAGGCAGAGGAGGGAGATGAGTGTGGTATCAACTTCAAGGGAGATGTCACAATCGAGGTCGGAGACAAGCTCGAATTCTACAAGATGGTACAGAGGAAGTAGTTCACATTTTGTGCTCTGTGTCCGCAGGGACTATAGATACTATATTCCAGATATATACGTATCCTAGACGCAAAAACGATTTCCTTAAAAATAGATTTGCATTCTCTTCACTTTTATATATACTCTCGCCAGCTATTTTATAGAAGCCCTTCCAAATCATGTCAAAAGACGATAAAATCGAAGTAGAAGGAAAGATACTCAAGTCGCTCCCCGGAGCTATATTCGAGGTACAGCTTCCAGAAGAATTCTCGAATATGGTTATCAAAGCCTACGTGAGCGGTAAGATGCAAAAACATCTCATCCGTCTCATCCCATGAGACACTGTCACTGTAGAACTCACTCCATATGATCTCACTCGAGGTCGGATCACTTTCCGCAAGCCCAATGCCAATGCTCCAGTCCGTACACCAGGATCTACACCATACCGCAGATAACCCCGAACACACTACCAAAAATCAAGGAATGAGAAATACAGTATCATCCCTGATTAATCTCGTAATACTCCTCTAACTTTTCTTCCCATGAAAGTCCGTCCATCAGTCAAAAAAATCTGTGAAAAATGTGTTATCATCCGTCGTAAGGGTGTTGTCCGCGTCATCTGTGAAGAGCCAAAGCACAAGCAGCGTCAAGGGTAATCCACGAGAATATACTCTCTACAACTTCTAATCTAAAATTCTAACATTCCACCTATGGCTCGTATTGCCGGAGTTAATCTCCCTGATTCCAAACATGCTGAAATCTCACTGATGTATATATTCGGTGTTGGACGATCACTCGCGAAAGTGATTCTCACTAAGGTAGGTATCGCTCACAACAAAAAGATGAGTGAACTCTCAGAAGCTGAGCTCGATCTCATCCGTGAGGAACTTAAGGGATATGTTATAGAAGGTGATCTTCGCCGTGAGATCTCATCAAACATCAAGACTCTCCAAGATATCGGATCTTATCGAGGATCTCGACACAAGAAGCGTCTCCCAGTTCGCGGACAACGCACCAAGACCAATGCTCGTACTCGTAAAGGAAAAGCCGTTGCAATCATGAATAAGAAGAAATAAACAAAATCAAAGCAATTCTAAGAAATCCCACAAGGCATATTTCCTAAAAAGAAATCTCGCCAAAGCGAGATTTATGGAAACTGCTAGAAACTATTCGAGAAGATCCTCACTAAAATGGGAATCCAAAGACCTCCATACAATATAATAATCTCCCTATGGCTACTCCAAAACTCCGCCGCTCAAAAAAAACTCGTAAAAATATTCCTGAAGTGAATATCTTCATTACAGCAACTCTCAATAATACTCATGTGGTTGTCGCATCTCTCGATGGTCAGGTACTCACTTGGGCAACTGGTGGATCATCAGGATTCAAAGGAGCTCGTGAAGCAACTCCATATGCTGCTCAGATCACGAGTGAGAACGCAGTAGGTAAGGCGAAAACTCTCCACTCAGTAGAGAAAGCCAATGTCTACGTGAAAGGTATTGGATCAGGTCGTGAACAAGCAGTCCGTGGTATTGCCATAGCAGGTGTAGATATCAATGCAATCTTCGATATCACTCCAGTTCCACACAATGGATGCCGCAAGCGTAAGGCTCGAAAACTTTAAGATAAGTACACTGTCTCAATTCTAAATTATAAATTCTCAAGTATGCGATACACTGGACCAAAAATGAAACTCTGCCGCCGTGAAGGATATAATCTTTTTGGAGTAGAGAAATATAACCTCGAAGATAACCATCGTGAGGTAAAACGAGGAAACAAGCTCTCTGAGTTTGGTGTACAGCTCCGCAAAAAGCAAGCTGCAAAAAGACAATATGCCGTATCAGAAAAGCAATTTGCTCGCTACTATCAGAAAGCTACCAAGATCTCTGGAGTTACTGGTGAACAGATGATTACACTTCTCGAGACTCGCTTCGATAACGTCGTCCTCAGAGCCAACTTTGCTCGTACGATCATGCAGGCTCGTCAGTCTGTTGGTCATGCTCATTTTCTCGTCAATGGTAAAAAGCTCAATATTGCCTCATATCAGGTCCGTATCGGTGATGTGATTACGATCAAGGAGCGTCTCAAAGAGTCAGTTCTCTATAAGACTCTCGTGGAAGAGTTCGGAGAATTTGCAAAAAAGAATGAAACCGCTTCAGTGACAAGTGTTCAGTGGCTCACTGTAGACCCAAAGAAGCTCTCAATTACTATGAATGCTCTTCCAGGTCCTAGTGATTTTGACAAGATGATTGATATCCAGCGTATCGTAGAGTTTTACTCGAAGTAATAAGGCGTTTAATTCTTCTCTCCATTTCTCTCTATGCACATTATCCACTCACTCATCGGCGTACCAAAAATCTCTCGAAAGGCGACTGGTATCAACGAAGAATGTCTGACTGTTGGTCCACTTCCGGCTGGATATGGTGTCACTCTCGGTAACTCTCTCCGCCGTGTGATGCTCTCATCTATTCCTGGAACTCGTGTCACGGGTGTCAAGATCGCAGGTGTCACTCACGAGTATACTACTCTCCCAGGTGTTCATGACTCTATTATCGACATTCTCCTCAATCTCAAGGGTCTCGTTATCGAAAAATCAGATTCAGGTATCGAATGGCTCACTTTATCGAAGAAAAAAGGTGGAATGGTTACTGCAGGTGATATCAAGTGTCCCGCTGGAGTCACTGTTCACAATCCTGAGATGTATATCACCGCTCTTGATGCAAGCTTTGACTTCACCGCAGAGATCCGTATCGAACGCAATGTTGGATATGTGAGTATAGACGAGCTCAAGCATCGTGAAGATGATACGGCAGTACTCCTCGTTGATGCTAATTTTTCTCCAGTGATCAGCGTCAAATACGATGTGACTGATACTCGCTACGGTGAAATCACCAATCTTGACTCACTCGATATGGTCATCAAAACCAATGGTGTAATGTCCCCATCTGATGTCGTTAAGTTCTCAGGAAAGATGCTCGAATCATACTTTGCACTCTTCAATGAAGATGCTCTTCAGGTTGGAGGCGAGTTCATCGCTGATATCCGCCAGGTGATCGAACGTGAGAAGCAAGAAGTCAAGGCAGATCTCGAAAAGGAGAGCTATACTCCGATCGAAATCATGGGACTCTCTCCTCGTACACTCAACGCACTCGTCAACGGAGATATTCTTTCTATTGAGCATCTCACCAAGTGTACTGAGGCCAAGCTCTCATCGATCAAATGATTTGGTAAGAAGGCAATGACCGAAGTACGAGAGGCACTCGCAACTAAGGGTTGCAAACTACTCTGAGATGATTAATCCACTAGAACCAAGTATTCCAACAATCTAACATTTCCCCCCATGCGACACCGAGTCAAAAAAAATCTTCACTTCAAATGAAAAGACCAAGCACATCGAAAGAGTGTTGTTCGTAGTCTTGTAGGATCATTCTTCGAGAATGGATCACTCATCACTACTAATAAACGAGCATTTGCTATCGTAGGTATCATCGACCGCCTCATCGAGGTAGCGAAGGGTCCTACTACAGAATACAACAAAATCAGATATATCACCCCTGAAGTATTCACAGAGGCAGCATCTCGTGCTGTTATGGCAATTGCTCCGAACTACATGGAACGTCACGGTGGATATACTCGTATCACTCCTCTTAAATATAGAATGGGTGATGGTGCACTCCTCGTCAAGCTCGAACTCGTATAATCCTTCTTTTCTTACTAAAAGTAGATAAGAACTCTAAAATTCAATATTATGAAAACTCTCTTCTCAACACAAATCCCATCGACAGACCGCCCATGGTTCGTCGTAGATGCAGCTGGTAAAAATCTCGGACGCCTCGCTACTACGATTGCTCGCAAGCTCTCTGGTCGGGATCGTGTCGACTTCACCGCTCATATAGATAACGGTGCCTATGTCGTCATCGTCAATGCTGCTCAAGTAGCAGTGTCTGGAAAAAAGGAAACAGAGAAAATGTATTACTCTCATTCTCAATACCTCGGTGGACTCAAGGAGACTAACCTCACAAAGATGCGAGCGAAGAATCCTGCTCACATCCTCGAACACGCAATCAAGGGTATGCTCCCAAAGAATAAGCTCCAGGCTAGTATGCTCCTCAGACTCCGAGTCGTAACTGGTCCTACACATCAGTATGAGGCCCAGAAACCAACAGAACTCTCTATCTAATTCGCTCTCCGATCAAATCAACTCTAATAACTATTACTCATGTCTACAACTCAGTATTCATACGCTATAGGTCGTCGCAAGACAGCTACAGCTCAGGTTCGTCTCTACGCTGGAAAGGGGGCATCAACAGTGAATAAACTCCCTATTGATACCTATATCAAGCGTGCAGATCTCTTCCAAACTATCTACTCACCTCTCAAAACGGTCGGTATGTATGATAACTTCCACTTCGATGTGATTGTTGCTGGTTCTGGAGAGTCAGCTCAGGCTCAGGCAATCTGCCATGGTATCGCTCGAGCACTTACTCTCGCAAATACGGCTCTTCGTCAGGCACTCAAGGGTGCAGGTATGCTCACTCGTGATGCACGAAAAGTTGAGCGAAAGAAACCAGGTCTCCATAAGGCTCGTAAGGCTGGATCTTGGTCAAAGCGTTAATATATTTTCTCGTCTCCTCATTTTTCTCCATAATTCTCTATCATGCCTACAATTAGTCAGCTCGTCCGCTCAAAGCGAAAAGATAACTCTCGAAAGAGTAAGTCTCCAGCTCTCCAGTTCAACAAGAATACTCTCAAAAAAGTAATGTCTCCTCTCTCAGCTCCTCAGCGTCGGGGAGTCTGTCTCAAGGTATATACAAGTACTCCAAAGAAGCCAAACTCGGCTCTGCGAAAAATCGCAAAGATCCGTCTCACTAATGGTTACGAGGTAATCGCGTATATCGGAGGTGAAGGACACAATCTCCAAGAGCATTCTGTGGTGATGATCCGAGGTGGTCGTGTTAAGGATGTCCCAGGTGTACGATACCATATCGTACGAGGACTCCTCGACTGTCAGGGTGTCGACAAACGTAATCAGTCTCGATCTCTCTACGGAGCAAAGAAGCCAAAAGCAAAAAAATAGCATACTTGCGATAATACGCAATAAGCAGAGATATCTCATCTCAATACCAAAAATCAACTATTAACTACAACTCATATGAGTACAAAAGGAAGTGTATCATTCTCAACACAAAACGAGCGACTCCAAAAGTTCGTCAACTATATCATGAAGAATGGTAAGAAAACTCTTGCACACAAGATCCTCAACAATACCTTCGATATCCTCCGTGAAAAGGGATATAATAATCCTGAAGATATATTCGATAAGGCAATAGATAATACTATGCCAAAAGTCGAATGTCGTCCAAAGCGAGTAGGCGGATCAATCTACCAAGTACCGATGGATGTCCCTCCAGGTCGTTCATTCGCTCTTGCATCACGCTGGATCCTCGGAGCCGCTCGTGGTAAGGATGGTAAAGATTTTTGTTACTTCCTCGCTCAGGAATTCATTGATGCTGCTACGGAGACCGGAGTTGCCGTCAAAAAGAAACTCGATGTCTATAAGATGGCTGAGGCAAATAAAGCATTTGCTCGATATGCTAATAACAGATAATTCTTTACTCTCAGTATCCTAATTCTAACTAACTAATCAACCGAATATGGCTCATAAAAAAGCGATGGGTTCGACCTCTAATGGTCGTGACTCGCAAGCCAAAAGACTTGGCGTAAAAATCTACGGTGGACAACCAGCAATCGCTGGAAATATCATCATCCGACAAAAAGGAAACAAATTCTGGCCAAGTACTGGTGTAGATCAGGGCAGAGATTTTACTCTTTTTGCTACGGTAGACGGTATGGTATCATTTCAGGAAAAACGCCGAGTGCGTTTTGATGGTCGTATATATCGCGATATCTATGTATCTGTAATATAATCTACCAAAATAGAGCTTAGAAATGAGAGCTGAGAACTTAGTAATAAGATACAGTTGCCATATTCTAAGATCTAAGTACTCAATTCTAAGTTCTAAATTCCCAATAATATGACATTCGCTCCAAAACAACAACTCTCAAAAGTCCGAGGAAAAAAACGATATTCTGCATGGCTCAAGCTCAATGCAAAGCGTCTCAAAGACGGTATCTCTCTCCAATATAATGCTGCGGGCGAGGCTATGGCTCTCGCTCACTTTGCATCTCCTATCACTGGACAATACAAAGGTCGTCAGGTTATCCGTATCAAGACGGGTCGTGGTAAAACTCCTACAAAAATTCGAGCGTAATTACTTTTTGTTTCTTGTCTCAGTTTTTGCGACTGAGAGTGTAGCTGATAAGTAGAGTGATATGTATTCACCTTAACATACTTGTATCCATATTATCTAATCGATTTCTATTATGATATCCCGTCGTCAGACACGTGAATACCTCCTGCAGACCCTTTATGCAAGAGTTCATCTTTCACCATTTGATCGGGGTATTTTTTATGGTGCGTATTTCCTCGGAGATCATTCACTCTCACTCGATATGGTATATCTCGAGGGGATGGAGAAGTTGCTCATAGAACACGAGTGAGCCCTCATCGGACTCATATCGCTCATTGCTCCCAGGTTCGATCTCGAGACGATCCCAACGATGCATATCCTCATACTCATGATATCTCTCACGGAGATGGTCTACTGGAGTGGAGAGGCTATCCCTCCATCAGTTTCGGTCAACGAGGCTATCGAGCTCACCAAACGGTTCTCAGATGACTCTGGTAAGATGTTTATCAATGGTGCACTCGCAACATTCCTAAAGGAACGAGAGATATTCATTCCCAAGGCTATTGATGGAAAGTTTCGGATATTTGCAGTATAGTCATAATTGATATCCTTCATGAAAATGGGGGATTTTTTATGTTTTGATAATGAGAGAAAATCAATAGAATACAGAAAATAATACTTTTCCTATGTCTCGTATCTCCATCCGATTTGCTCGTCCAGAGTTTGAATCCCAGGTGAGCCAATTGCTCGCTTCTCTACAAATTCTGCCGAAAAATTCTGACCTCTACACCCTTGCCTGTGTCCATAGGTCTGTCCTCAATGAGGTCACGGACGGATATAGCGAGTCCAATGAGCGACTCGAATATCTCGGTGATGCGGTACTCGAACTCGTCATCACAGAGGCATTGTATCATGCATTCCCTAGCAAGCCTGAGGGAGAACTCACTGATATCCGCTCTGCACTCGTACGTGGTCGTAATCTTGCCCAGATTGCTCATAGGCTCAATTTTGCTCATGCTATACAGGTCTCTCGTGGCGAGTACAATGCGAAGGGCCATGAGAATCCATACATCCTCGCCAACACCCTTGAGGCGATCATCGGAGCTCTCTATCTCGATCAGGGATTCGAGCGAGCTAGAGAGTTCATCCTTACTCATGTCTACTCGACACTATCTCATATCCTCGAACAGTCTCTTTTTGTAGATCCGAAGTCCGCCCTCCAAGAGCTCACTCAGGAGGTGTGGGGGATCACCCCGATCTATCGTGTCGTCGAAGAGATCTGAGCGGATCACAACAAGATATACCTCATATCTGTATCACTCTATAGTGTCGAGCTCGGACAAGGTCGTGGCAGCTCCAAGAAAAAATGAGAACAGGATGCCGCTGAAAATGCCATGGGACAAAAATGAAACTGGGAGTCAAAAATCGAGGGGATACGGAAATAGTTATCGCTTGTTTTTTCTTATGCCAATCAGCTCATCTCGTATGGTTGCCGCTTTCTCGTAGTCGAGATTTGCGGCTGCGACATCCATCTCCAACTCGAGTCGCTTGATATAGGTACTCACATCTCCCATCACTGCCTTTCACTCGAATGTCTCGGTTTTTTTCGATGGGATCGATATCTCCTTCACCGATGAGATGATCGTACGAGGCGTGATGCCGTGTAGTGTATTGTAGGCGATCTGCACCTCCCGCCTGCGTGTGGTCTCGGCGATCGCATCCACCATCGCGACCGACTGCTTGCACCCAGCGGAGTACATGATCACGTATCCATTCACATTGCGGGCAGCACGACCGATGATCTGGAGGAGTGATGTCTTGGATCTGAGAAATCCTATTTTCTCCGCATCCAGTATCCCAATGAATGATGTCTCTGGGAGGTCGAGACCCTCTCTGAGTAGATTGACTCCTACGATCACATCGATCTCGCCGAGCCGATAGGATCTGAGTATTTCGAGTCGTTCGAGAGTTTCTATTTCGCTATGTAGGTATCTGACTTTGATGCCATGCTCCGCAAAATAGGTTGCGAGATCCTCAGATGACTTCTTTGTAATAGTGGTAATCAGTGAGCGTTCTCATCGCTCAGTAGCTGATGCGATATTTCGCATCAGACTATCTATCATATACTGCATATCCTCTATTTGTATCTCAGGATCAAGTAGCCCTGTCGGACGGATGACTTGCTGGGCAACTACTTTTTCATGTGCTGCTTCGTATTTTGATGGTGTTGCTGACACGAACACAGTCTGCCCGATCTTCTGTTCGAACTCGTGGAACTGGAGAGGTCGATTCTCCATGGCGGATGGGAGTCGGAATCCATAGTTCACGAGATTCTCCTTGCGAGCTCTATCTCCAGCATACATTCCACCGATCTGGGGTATTGTCATATGTGACTCATCGATGAAGGTGAGGAATCCCTCTGGAAAGAACTCCATCAGTGTAGCTGGCGGCTCTCAGAGATTACGATTGCCCAGATACATACTGTAGTTCTCGATACCATTCACATATCCTGTCTCCGTGAGCATCTCGAGATCGTACTCGACCCGCATCTTGATACGCTCCGCCTCGACGAGCTTTCCCATACTCTGGAAGTACTCTACTTGAACTTCCATTTCTGCTTTGATCCGAGGTATAACAGACTCGATGACTCACTTTTCGGTGACAAAGTGCTTTGCTGGAAATATTACGATCTCATCCATATCATCTATGAGATAGTGAGTGAGATGCTCGATACGAGAGATCCGCTCAAGTGTATCACCGAAGAACTCGAGCCGAATGATAGACTCACTAGAACTCGGCCAGATCTCGAGTGTATCTCACTTCACGAGAAACATACCAGGTTTCCAGTCGGCTGTCGACCTCGTGAATTGTACCATTACGAGTTCTCGGATAATATTCTCGATCACATACTCGTGATTGATTTGGAATTTGAGACATTGAGCCTCGTATTGATCGACCTCACCGATACCATAGATACATGATACAGATGCGACGATGATGACATCTTTTCGAGTCAGGAGTGACTCTGTTGCTGCATGTCTAAGCCGGTCGATCTCTTCGTTGATTGTAGCTTCTTTTTCGATATACGTACCACTCTTTACGACGAATGCCTCTGGTTGATAGTAGTCATAGTAGCTCACGAAGTAGTGGACAGCACTTTCTGGGAAAAATTCCTTGAACTCTTGAGCGAGCTGAGCGGCGAGGGTCTTGTTGTGTGCCATGATGAGAGCAGGACGCTGGAGCTCTTGTATGATATTCGCCATAGTAAAAGTCTTCCCAGAACCCGTGACACCGAGGAGCGTCTGGAAATCATTACCAGAACGGATCGATTCGACGAGCTTGGCTATCGCAGCAGGCTGATCACCCGTAGGTGAGTATGGAGATTGTAGTGAGAAGAGATTGGACATAGTAGATGAGTATAGTCTTTTTCTTATTTTTTACAAAAAATAGTTAAATAACAACAAGGCTTGGTAGTTATTTTTTTCGGAGTATCTCCATTCGTGGACGATTTCGCTTGCTTTCGTAGCAGTTCTTATATAATCCTGCCTATGCATCCAATTCGTACATCTACACTCTGGGCTGGAGGATTCATCTATCATCCATTCCGAAAAAAAATACTTCTCCATTTGCGGGATCATAATACCACATACAATCCTGGGAAATATGCATTTTTTTGAGGGACAGCAGAAAATGGGGAGACAGCACGTCAGTGTTGCTCTCGCGAGTGGGAAGAGGAGCTCGGACTCTTGATATCACCCAAGAAGCTTTCTCCACTCAAAGAGTCTATTTTACCAAGTGGAGTTATTCGGTCCAGTTTTTATCTCATACTCCCTCTAGATATGGCAGATATCGAAGTGATGGAGTGATCCGGAGCTCGTTGGGTATGATTCGATGAGCTCGAACTGATCCCATGTGCCAAGCAGTGTTATCATGATTTGATGTTTTTCCGAGAGATACTCACACATCAGAAGTAGGAGAGAAATTCGACAAAGTATGTGAGCAGAGTCCTTTTCTCTTTTTTTACAAAAAATATTTAGCTGACAACGAGACTTGGTAGTTCTTTCTTGGTTTTCCTTTTTGGAATATCCACTCTTCGATAAAATACTCTATTTATCACAAGTCATTTTTCATCTGCTTCACGAAAAATCGCTATTTCCTCAGACCTTCATAGTAGTTTTATTTCATTACGAATCTGAGGATATGATTTTCATTGCATGAGCCCGATTGCGTAAAAACGTTCATTGAACTCTACAGCCGTACCATATACTCTCGTTTGTGGTATATCGACTCTGAGTGTTGGTTCAGTTTCACCCTCTTCATACCGTTCCTGATGTATTTTTTGATAGGTAGATAACGTCATATCTCATGTAGATACACCTACAATTAAGAGTGTAAAAAGATGATTCAAATGAGTAACAAAAATATTCTCCCTAAGTGTTGGATTTTGTGCTATCATGAGTTCTTGTATTCGCAGTTTCGTACGCCATATCACTGGATCGAGACTCATCTCGAGTGCAGTCAGGGCAACTTGTATTTGATTTTGGAGTATATTCATGTTTTCTATATTAGATTTCTCACCTCCCTCAGTACTTTCTCCGCATGTCCCGTTGCTTTCACATTCCTCCATTCATGGATGATTTTTCATTCAGAATTCAGTAGAAAAGTCGAACGAATCACGCCGACATAGACCTTGCCATAGTTCTTTTTTTCCCCAATTACATCGTATTGTTCATGGAGTTCTAATGACTCATCTGATATCAGTTGTATGGTGAGATCATGTTTATTGCAGAATTTTTCATGAGAGACTTCAGAGTCCTTGGACACACCGATAATCTGGATACCGAGATTCGAAAAATCTGGTACGAGTCGTGTGAAGTCTTGAGCCTCGAGTGTACAACCTGGAGTATCATCCTTCGGGTAGAAGTAGAGGAGAGTGTAGCGAGAGGTTGATATAAGGGAAGTGAGAGACATAGAGTTTTATGGCTTGGGAGTTATGGAGAAATAGAGTTCTCTGAGAGTGATCTGTGCTTCCATAAGATCATCAGGATTGGATACATGAAGATCCGTCAATTGTTCTAACAAGAGTGATAAAATTTTTGAATTTTGAAACACATAAATACCTGCCAGTTCTTGAGTATTTTTTTCTGTATTGATTAAGAGACTTATACGATAGCCAATTTGATCTGTAATTATTGGATAAGAGAATCTTTCATTCCGTTGAAATCCTGTAATAACGGCAATATCTTTTCAGAATATATGAAGTCAATTAAATAGCTGTATGTTACCACTATTCCATAGTTTCTCGAATTCATTCACTGTCATTGGAGATCTTGTTACTGTCACATTGTGATCTACGAATGTTGCATTTTCTTTTTCTTTCTGTTCTTTGAGTGTTTTGATTTGTGTAGGTGTCCCTGATATGCTATGGGGATGGGTATATGCAAGAACGGGAGGATAGTATGATGGCTGATCTCTAGACTGACCGAGTTGCTTACAATTTAGTATTGTATTTGCCATCTCTTCCCACTTGAGATATGGAGTCCATCCATTATCTGATATAACTACAGGATATACTGTAGATTTCGTAATAGCTGAGTCTATTCAACTCTTCGTATCTTGTATACATTTAAGAGATCATAGATGTCTTTTATCTCGCAATCCGTTCACTTTTTCACGTAATCCATCACTGTATGATCCATCACGGAGTGATGCCAAAAAAAGCTCTTGAAAATTGTCCATATTTTTGATTGCAAAACAATACTAAAAATAGTATATACTTTATTTCCCATTCGCAAGTTTTTATGTAAAAAGCTTAATTTCTATAGTAATGCAATCATCTGTTTTCTTTTTTCTATTGCATCTATTGTACCTTTTAGGCTTATTGGTTCAGTTTTTTGTGTACCAATATTTGGAGGTAGTATGCTTGATATATTTCCGGATTTAGGAGGCATGTCTACTCCCACCATAGCTCCAGATTGTTCTTGGAGTTTATTTTTTACCCGAGAGAGCTCACTCTCTATCATATTTGATACAGTACGAGAGAGTATCTTGAATCGTTGATCATTCATGCCCTCTGCATTGAACTGAGCAAATCGTCTTAAGATTTCTATTTTCGCTTGAGATATCGCGTTTTCATTATATCATTTTGATTTAGCAAAATGATCGAATGCAGGTAAAAGATCAAATTGTTTTTTTATATGATTTGCATTGTAAATTTCGTCCACTTTTGGTATATCATTCGACATATTTTAGAAATTAAGAATTAGATTTGGATTGTTAGTAGTTTTCTCTTCTTCAGATGCGAGTTCGAGAACCTTTGTTAAGCCCCTTACATATATTGCCTGAGTATCACTATGATAGTATTGGAGGAGGAGTATCTCTCGGGCGAGGGATGTGTCATCCATGATCCTCAAATTAGTGAGTACTCTATGTATACCAGTAGTTCATAGATCAAATATTCTAGCGTATTCATGTACCATTTTACTAATCACTGTATCGCGAATGTCAGATTGTATTGATTGCATATAAAAACATTATTGCATATTTCATATTTTTTGTCAAAAAATGACTCTTAAGTTCTAAAAATTATAACTAGCACTAAAACATAAAATGTGCTAAAAAAGTTTTGACTTATTTTCAAAGTGAGATAATATACTCATATTCCTATATGGAAAATATCCTCTAATCTAATAATATATGTGAAAAATAATCGGTATCGATCTCGGTACAACCAACTCATGTGTCGCCTTCATGGAAGGTGGCCAAGCAAAAGTAATTCCAAATAGCGAAGGAGGACGCACGACTCCATCGGTTGTTGCCAGCAAAAAAGGTGAGACGATTGTTGGTATGCCAGCTCGTCGTCAAGCCGTCACGAATCCAGCGAACACGATCTCATCGGCGAAGCGGTTCATCGGACGCAAGTTCTCAGAAGTGACTGAAGAGCTCAAGAACATATCGTTCAAAGTCACAGAAGGTCCAGATGGAGGATGTCTCATCGAGTGGGAAGGCAAGGGTGTCCGACCAGAGGAGATCTCTGCGAAGGTCCTCATGAAGCTCAAAGAAGATGCAGAGAAATTCCTCGGACAAAAGGTAACGGAGGCAGTTATCACCGTTCCAGCATACTTCAATGACTCCGAGCGTCAGGCAACGATCAATGCAGGGAAGATCGCAGGTCTCGATGTGAAGCGTATTATCAACGAGCCAACAGCAGCAGCACTTGCCTATGGAGTGAACCCTCTCAAAGATGAGAAAATAGCTGTATATGACTTCGGTGGAGGTACATTCGATATCTCGATTCTCGAAATCGGAAGTGATGGAACCTTTCAGGTACTTGCAACCAACGGAGATACTCACCTCGGTGGTGATGACTTCGATCAGGCTATATTCGAGTATGTGATGAGCGAGTTCAAAAAAGAAACAGGGATCGATCTCCGCAAGGACGCTATGGCAATCCAACGAGTTAGATCAGCAGCTGAGAAGGCAAAGATCGAGCTCTCATCAGCGACATCGACGGAGATCAACGAACCATTCATCGCGATGAACGACTGAGTCCCGAGCAATATGAACATCACGATCACTCGGGCCAAGTTCGAAGAGCTCATCGCGTCGCTCGTCGAACGCTCTATCGAGCCATGTCGCAAGGTGATGGCTGACGCTGGTCTCCAGCCATCACAGATCCATGAGGTCATCCTCGTCGGGGGTTCAACTCGTGTTCCCATGGTGAAGGCAAAGGTCGAGCAATTCTTCGCAAAAAAGCCCAACGAAACCGTCAATCCAGATGAGGCAGTAGCACTCGGTGCTGCTATCCAGGCTGGAGTACTCCAGGGTGATGTGAAGGATGTACTCCTCCTCGATGTGACTCCGCTCTCACTCGGTATCGAGACTCTCGGTGGTGTCATGACTCGTATGGTCGAACGCAATACGACGATCCCAAGTAGCAAGTCTCAGGTCTACTCGACAGCCGCTGACAATCAGGACTCCGTAGAGATCCATATCCTCCAGGGTGAGCGTGAGATGGCAGGAGATAACAAGTCACTCGGTAGATTTATCCTATCAGGTATTGCTGGAGCTCCTCGTGGTGTCCCTCAGATCGAGGTCACACTCGACATCGATGCATCGGGAGTACTCCACGTGACAGCCAAGGACAAGGGAACTGGCAAAGAACAAAAGATCACCGTACAAGGGTCGACTGGTATGTCAGATGATGAGGTCGAGAAGCTGATCAAAGAAGCGGAGGCCAATCGTGAGATAGATAAAAAGAAAAAAGAAGCTATCGAGGCTCGCAATCATGCAGACTCTATGGTCTACCAGTCTGAGAAGACGCTCGATGAGTCCAAGGACAAGTATGAGGCTGCTGATGGAGAAGAGGCACGAGTCAAACTCGAAGAACTCAAGACTGTACTCGCCAAATCCGATGCATCAAAAGATGAGATCGAGACAGCAACTAAGGCACTCTCTGATGTGATGATGAAGATCGGACAAGCGATCTATGCACACGCAGGAGATCCAGCAGCTACTCCAGAGGCTGGAGCTGAGAAGAAAAATGATGATGGATCAGTGGAAGCTGATGTAGAAGAGACGAAGTAATTGTTTCTCAAAAAATTCCCATTTCGAAAGAAGTGGGATTTTTTGCATTAATAAAAGTATTATGTTAATATAAACATATATTTAATAATATGCAAGTATGGA
>JANNYQ010000064.1:0-11882 GCA_031410215.1 Candidatus Altimarinota bacterium
CGACGCTCCTGCTTGTTCATGCAGAGAGTGTAGTTGCGATCGTTGCGAGGGCCGAATACGACACCTCCACCGCGACGCATAGGAGACCGACGATCACCCATACGAGCGTTACCAGTTCCCTTTTGTTTGAACATCTTGCGAGTCGATCCTGCGATCTCACCTCGATGCTTGGTATGAGCGATATTGATACGAGCGTTTGCCTGTTGGAGGACGAGGAGACGATGCATGAGGGCTGTATTTGGAGTGATACCAAAGTATGATACCTCGAGATCAACAGTACCTGACTGTTTACCCTTGATGTCGTAGAGAGGAGCTTTCATAGAAATTGAGTTTTAGGATTTTGAGTGAAGCGGAACCGATATGCAGTCTACTAGAATGTGATCGTCACGAGTGAGTTGCGGGCTCCTGGGATAGGACCCTTGATAGCGATGACTCAGAGTTCTTTGTTGACAAGGACAAGTGGTACATGCTTGAGAGTGATACCATCGAGACCCTTATGTCCGTGCATTTTCTGACCTGGCTTGGTTCGGCGAGGTTTTCGCTTACCGATCGATCCGAGTGCTCGGTGGAACTTGGAACCATGAGAGGCAGGACCTCCGGAGAAGTTCCAACGCTTCATCGCACCCTGGAAACCCTTACCCTTAGAGATACCAGATACTGTCACCTCAGTGATAGCGTCGAATATATCGAGTGAGAGAACGTCTCCCTTAACAACATTGGCGAGGACACCATCGAGATCAAACTCTCGCATCGTTACCTTCTTGCCATCAGTCATACGAACGACGACTGCTGAGTATCCGTCAGTCTCTACGGTCTTCACCTGAGCGACATCGAGAGTTGGGACTCGAACGAGAGTAACAGGAACAAAGACTCCGTTGTGAATCACACGAGTCATTTCGATTTTCTTACCGAGTATTCCAGCCATAAGATAGAGGGGATATATAAATAATGAGAGGTTGTTCGGATACTCTACAGGTGTAGGTATTGGACGAGCAACATCAATTCGCCGAAGCGAATACTTCCAAGAGGAGTAAAAGTAGGGGCATCATATGAAATGAAGGGCATTTGTCAAAAGAAAATGCGAAAAAACTATCTCATCAATCTCTCATATATAGCTCGTCCACCCTCCGTGATCGTACTAGTATCGATACTTCGAGCTCCAGACATAATCGTATCGAGCGTCGTCCCCTTCTTGCGAGAGTAGGCATCGAGGAGTCATTTTGTGTTTTGTAGTGTAACCCCCGAAGACGCAAGCATATCCCACATGGCCCCTCGTGTGAGACTCTCTATGACCTGATCTCCGCCCGTCAACTGATCTTGCAATGAAATAATCGCTCATCTGAACTGATCCCGTTCTTGTACAAAATCTGTACTCTGAAATGACTGGTACCATCGCATCATACTCGTCTGTGATATATTGGCTATATTCGCGAGATTTCCAGAGCTGATCGTCGAGATTGTAGTGATTGAGTCAAATCCTGAGAAAAATGAAAGCACCCACCTGATAAACCGATCCCAAAAATCAAATATCCCACCTGAAGAACTCGATAGTAGAGTATAGGTATCTCGCAATTTTATATTACGGATCTGCATGAAGGCAGCATCTGCGATGGTGTTGGCAGTGATCCAGGTGGTATCGAGTTTTGTCCCGATTTTTGTGAGGATATTGTTCGCGGCTACCGCATCACCCGGCAGGAGCGTCACGAGCTGACCTATCGAGTTCGAGAGCGTCACACTATGATCGATCGAATGGATATAGTTCGCGTCCAGATTGATCTCGAATACCGTACCACGGACTCCCGCCACCGTACCATTGCGTGGCAAATGAAACTCAACTCGAGAATCAGGATACAATGTACGGACAATATTGGACCATGACTTGCCGGACTCGAGTGATGCTACGAGCTCGATACGCGAATAGTCATCTGCTACTCGCATCCGCTCTATAGTCAATCGAGAATTAGCACCCAACCGTGTCGTCGAGCGATCTGGCCAATTGATCACCGAGAGAGAATCTGCTCGGGTGATGATGATATCTCATTCTTGTACCTCATAGAAATCAAGTGTGATCATATCTATAAGAATATTTCCCCGTGTGATCGTTGCAGTTCATTTTTCTACGAGGAGATATGGACTGATCGGATCATCAGAGTGGATCGCCTGATAGTAGCGATACGTCGTCATAGCAAACGCAATGAAAAAAATCGAAGCGAAAATAAAGAGGACACTCAGGAGAATATTTTTTTGCATTATTGGTGAATATAGGAATCAAAAAAACGAAGGAATATAATCTTCTGATATAGTACAGAAAAAAGATCTGATTACAATAATTTCTGAGGTTTTCTAGAGAAAGGGAAATCTACCGGGATATATCTTTGTAATGAGTAGAGAAATAGATATAATTGCACCTCTTGGGAATATAATATATAGCTGATATGTATGAACTCTATTTATTTTTTGGATGCATCATGGGTATGAGGCTGGAGAAGAAATTGGGTATTTTGACTATTCTCTATTACTATATTGAGTGTCATATATATATTGACTCTCCCAATTCCTGGTTTATATCAAAGTATCATCAATCCATATCAAATATATATACCACTCCCGTCTATCATGAGAATGCCCCCTCCACTATCGAGTCCTATGGCTACTAGCAATCTGCCTCCTGAGAAAAAAATGGTCTATGCATTCTGAGTGGAATGGGATAACTCGACACTGACATCACTCATCCAGAACCGATTACATATCGATGCCCTCATCATGGAAGAGCTCAGTATCACTGCGAGCGGAATAGCACTGATCGCTCCTGACAAGTTCAAAAAAACACAAAAATACCTGACTAGCAATGCTCCAAATCTACCACTTCATATCCTCATCAACAACTACAACTCAGTGAATCATGTCTGGGATAGGGATCTCCTATATAGTATACTGAGTGATGCTACAAAACGCAGAAATCTATGAATACAAATCCGTAACTTCTCTATACAGCAAGATATTGCTGGTATCAATATTGATTTCGAGAGGCTCGACGCGGAGATATTTCCGTATTATCTCCTCTTCATCGGGGAACTCTCATCACGACTCCATAGGATAGGCAAAATTCTCTCTGTCGATGTACCACTTGCCGATCCTCTCTATAATCTTGGGGAGATCGCCAGACGTGTAGATCTGATATTCCTCATGGCATACGATGAACACTGGTCAGGCTCAAATCCTGGACCAGTAGCTTCACAAGACTGGTTCGCTAGATGAGTTGATCGTGCCACTCGATCGATCTCTCGAGATAAGATAGTGGTAACTCTGGGAAACTACGGATACGATTGGGTTCTCTGAGAAATGAATGCCACCTCACTTACCCTCCCCGAAATACATACACTCATACGAGAATCCGTAGCTTCTAGACTCGTTGATATCTCAAGTGCTAATCCAGCATTTTACTATCTCGATGCATCAAAAAGAAATCACGTCGTCTGGTATCTCGATGCATCAACAGTACAGAGGGAGCTATCACTTCTCGGATCATCTGATATCAAAAATATCTCTCTGTGGCGTTTGGGATCAGAGGATCCAGAGATCTGGAATATGTTCGATAGATTCGTGGATAGAACAAAATAATAGTTTGCATTGCTACAGATAAAAATATGGATATACTCCTGCACAATTATGTATTCTCGTTTCCACTACATACTCATCCTACTCATCATCGTGAGTATTTATTTGATATATTTGATCGGATATTATACATTGCAACAGTTCCAGACGAGTAGCTTCATGGAAGGGATGCAGACTGCCAATAGTCGGACTCTCGCTCGCAATCGGGATAAGGAATTTCTTGCTATATATATCCATACCCCCGCTTACCAGAGTCAGGTTGCCAAGGCAACACAAAATAGAAAACTTCCAGGAGAAGAGGTTATCAATATCATCCGTGATGATGTCGTAGAGTGAAACAGAGATATTGACTCAGCGACCATTATCAGAGAGGCACGCAAGAGAGAAGATGATCCTATGAGAAATATGAGTAATCCACAAAAGTGGTGGTATCTCTTGCGTACTTGAATCTAAACAAACATCACTCACGAGTACTCGTGAGTGATGTTTGTTTAGATGTGATGAGTATTATTTTGCTGAAGGAGTTGTGAGAAATCATCTCTTGGTCCATCCTATGATATCACCGAACTGGAACTCGATCCATCCATCTCGCATACGGAGAGGTTGCACTTGATCTCCTCTCTTGAGTTCTCCGATGATCTTGGCATCCGTCGCAGGTGCGAGTCGAATATTGACTCGCACCTTGCTAACCTCTAGTGTCCCTGTATCGAGTATTGGAAGGCTCGCCATATCAACTGAGGTGGTAGGAGATACAGAATTTTCTGATCGACTTCTCTGGAGTGCACGATTGGTCAAGAGAGCTCTCAGGATCTTGCGTTTGAGACGAGAGCTCATCACTGGTCGCTCAGATATAGTAGTACCTGATTGTGTGATGACTGGTGCTGAGTTGAGGGCACCAGTAATAGTCACTACTGTTGGAGTATTGTTGGCTGGAGTATATGAGACACCTCCACCACCTCATGTATTAACAGGCTGAACATATGGAATCACGTTGATAGTACGTGTAGCTGTTGCGGTATTTCCTGTTGCATCGACTTTTGTATATGAGATCGTATAGGTGCCGAGTATGAAAGGATTGACGGATCCTGTCGACTGGAACGATCCTGTAGAGGCGTACGTCCCAGTGAGTGTATTGCCTGATCCGTCAACGGTATCCGTCCATGAGGCTCATTGCTCTAGATATGATCCACTCTGGGTGATATATTGTGTTGCAGCACCGCTAAGTGTGATCACGGGTGGAGTAGCATCTGGAAGGATAGTCACAGTACGAGTTACTGTATTACCGACATTGCCTGCGGCATCACTACGAGTATAACTGATGAGATATGTTCCGAGTACCATCGTATTGACTGATCCTGATGAAGCAGTAGTGATATTACCACTACCATCATAGTTGTCAGACCAAGAAGCTCCTTGCTCGATATAGGGAACTCACTGAGTGAGACTGACTGTACCAGAGCCTACGAGTGATACAACAGGTGGAGTCGTATCGGGAATAGCCGTGACTGTCACGCTACGAGTGACTATATTGCTCACATTAGCTGCTACATCAACTCTCATATAGGAGAGTACATAAGTCCCGAGTACGGCCGTATTGACGGATCCGGATGATTGGAACGACCCCGTTGCAGCATATGTACCATAGAATATATTACCAGCTCATTCGACATTGTCAGTCCATGAAGCTCACGGTTCTGTATAGACATCTCATTGCATGAGACTCATACTCGCTGATCAGTCAAGTGTGACTACTGGAGCTGTCTGATCTGTCACCCGAACAATACGAATCACATTATTGCTGATATTGGATGAGGTATCTGTATGATTATATGTGAGGTAATATGTCCCTACTGTGTTTGGGTTGACTACTCATGTTACTGGCGTAGATAGGATACCAGATCCATCTATTGTATCAGTCCATGTAGCTCCGGACTCACTATATACGCCTCCATGAGCGATAGTCATATTCGCAGATCATGAGAGTGTGACGACTGGAGGTGTCGCATCCGTGACAGTGACAGATCGAATCACAGTATTACCGATATTACCAGCCAAATCTGTATATCTATATTCGAGGGTATAGGTACCGAGAGTAGATGTATTGACGGATCCTGATGAAGCTGCAGCCAATATACCAGTACCATCGATATTGTCAGTCCATCAGGCTCAATCATCGATATAGAGAGAGAATTGTGGGATAGATACGATTCCAGAACCTTGGAGTACGACGACTGGAGAGGTCTGATCGGTGACAGTGACAGATCGAGTGACGGTATTGCCGATGTTACCAGCTACATCTGTATAGGTATATTCGAGGGTATATGTCCCCAGAGTAGATGTATCGACCGTTCCTGATGAGGCAACATTGAGATGAGCTGCTCCATCGAAGTTATCAGTCCATTCAGCACCAGAATCAGAGAAAATAGAACCATGAGCAATAGTCATATTCGCAGATCATGAGAGTGTGACGACTGGTGGGATCGTATCTGGAGCAGATACCACTGTCACATCACGAGTCACGGTATTACCTATATTGCCTGCTACATCTGTATGAGTGTATTCGAGGGTATATGTCCCCAGAGTAGATGTATCGACCGTTCCTGATGAGGCTGGAGTAATAGTACCACTCCCATCCACATTGTCAGTCCATGTTGCTGTCTGGTCTGTATAGATCGCTCCCTGAGTAATCATCTGTGTTGGAGATCATACGAGTGTGACGACTGGAGGAGTGATATCAGGGACGGTGAGAGTGAGTGTATTGGATATATTACTACCATTGGTGGCCGTATCAGTCGCTGCTCCTGTAGCGACAGTGATCGTGAGTGGGCCAGCATCCGTAGGCGTGATGGTCACCTGATAGATAGTAGAACTCAGGGGATTGAGTGCTGAGGCAGTACCATTGGTCACAGTCCACCCTGAGAGTGACAATCCGATCACTGGATCTGAGAATGTAGAGCGTACCGTGAATGCTCCAGTAGCTACCAGGAGTCCTGGTGGGATAGTATTGATGACGACAGTTGGTGGAGTGATATCATAGTTGACAGTGAACTGTGTTGCCGCATTGTTATCATTGCCTCCCGCATCCGCACCAGCCTGAGTGGGCATATTGATAGTCACTATACCGCTCGTAGTGGGAGTGATGTGTACTGTCTGGGTCATTGAGTAGCCGCTCCCGTTTGGGCTGATAGCAGCAAAACTCGATGCCACACCATTGGATACAATATAGTCACTGAGATCTACACCATAGACGAGCTCTGAGAATGTAGAAACAATCGTAAATCCGGTATTGGTAGGACTCGCCGATCCACTCAATGAGAGTACCACTTCTGGTGCTGTGATATCCTGAGTGCCTGCAACATAAGTAAATAGTGTACCTGGAACGAGAGCTGTACAAGTTGCATGAGTTGTATTGTCCACACAACTCACATCGAGATTGGCACTCAGAGATACTACGATACCAGCTACCGCCTGGGCCACGGTCTCTGGAGTAGAGACGATATGGTTGTGTACGAGTGTATTGATCGTGGTCACATATGCCTCTCCGACTGTTGGATTCGCAGGGATGAAATCGACTACCTGAGCCACTGCCGATGCGAGTCCGACAACCGTATTGGTATCAGATACGACGATAGAACCTGTCTCAATAGAAGATGGATTACCATTGATAGGTACTCCTATATGAGTTAAGGAGAATTGTCCTATATTCACATAAGTCGCTGTATAATCTGTAAATGTGAATCCAGCGAGAGTAGTAGCCTGTTGATCAACAGAACTCGCTGCTATAGAGTCTATGATTCCCACTCCATCACTACAATCTGTGTCTCCAGTACCGAATTCGATGAAGCTGATAATACAACTATCTAGAGTGAGGGTATCACCACTTCACCCGGCAGTTGCAATAGTAAATGTCGTCACTGATTGCGTAGGATTACCATTGGCCTGAGTCTCTATCGCTGTATAGGTCGACACGAGTGCATAGGTCGGGATAGCTGATAGCCATCCAAGTTGTGTGATGAGCATCGCTAGAAGTGTGATTGATGCTATCGGCTTGCGGGAATAGGTAAAAAATAGAGACATATATATTGATATTAGTTTTTATAACTTCTGATACTCTATCCTATATTTTCTCATATCGCAAATACTCAATCTAAAAATCTTCTAAATTATCTTGACATACTAACTATAATATTCAAAAATATCTTCTGTGTAAATAGAAGATATTTTTGAAATTTGAGATATATTTCGGGTTTTATTTTTTGCCTGTGAGATCCACCAGGAGTGGTGATGCGACACAAACAGACGAGTAGGTACCGACAATCGTACCAAATATGAGAGCGAGCACAAATCCTCTCAGACTCTCAGGACCAAAGAAAAAGAGTGCAATGAGAACGATCATAACCGTCGATGATACGAAGAGTGATCTACGCATCGTATCCCAAATAGAGGTATCGATGAGAGAGGCGAATGATTGCTTCTTCGCACTTGCGTGAGTGAGGTTGGATCTGATACGATCCATGACGACGATGGTATCATTGATCGAGTAGCCAAGAACTGTAAGCATCGCTGTGATGAAAAAGGTATCGATCTTGAACTCTGGGAAAAAATGAGAAGTCACAACGTAGAGACCAAACGCAATAACTACATCATGAGCCAGTGATACTCCCGTCACGACAGCGAATGGCCAAGATGCCATACCAGCGATTGATCCACGGAATGCATACTGTATATAAAGTGAGATCGCAAGGATCGCGAGTGCGAGAGTGAGATATCCGGATGACTTGATATAGTCTCCGAATGATGCTCCAACATTGCGATATTGTGTCTCTGTGACAGTAGCTCATTCGATCTTATCGAGTTCCTTTTTGACTGCGAAGTTGAATGCTGTCTTCGCTGCCTCGATACGCACGAGATCTGCTTTCCCTTCTTTTTGAGCAACACTCTCATTGATACCCGCCTCGACGACGATATGATCGGTACCACTGATCTGGTAGACGAGTGTATCAGTGATGATGACTTGTTGATCAGCGGTGAGTCCGTTTTTGACCATAGGGATGATTGTATCCTTGAGTGAGGTAACCGTTGTCGGGATTGATGCTCCTGATACACTATATTCGATCTGGATACCACCGGTCATATCGATCCCCTCATTGAGTCCGATGAGCCATGGAGATGCGAGTGAGAAGAGAAATAATCCGAATGCAACAGCATAGAAATAGAGCCGATGTTGAACAAAAGAGAACATATGAAAATAATTATCAATTACTAATTAACAAATTGTTAATTAAATTGCATCCATTTATACGATGATGATAAAAAAAGTCAAAAGAAATATCGATAATCTGCTTGCAGTTTCACGAGCCATAGGATATACTCATCTCGTATGCAATATAAAATCCCAATCCAAATCGAAAACGAGGACGTCATTGTAGCATGACTTTCACTCCGCCAACTCATGATCATGATGTTTTGGGGGGGTATCGGATATGGTATATTCAAATATACGGAAGCTCGTATCGGTGCGACTATTGGACTCTGGCTGGGTGGACCATTTGTCGTCATCTGAGTGATTATAGCACTCGTGAGGATATCCGAGATGACATTCTTACCTGCTACTTTGAATTTTTTCAGACTCTCGCTGAATGCTAAATCTCGAATGTGGTCACAGTGAGCTGATAGCTACAGCGAGATGAATATAGGATATATAACTCCTACCTCATCTGTAAAAGAGACCAAGGCCAACAAGAGCTACGAGCAAGTCACTACCGACGAGTTCGAGAATAATATCGGGAAATTGTAGTATTTTATTTTTGATCCTGAAATCCGAATCTGTATGTCATCCAACGACACTGTCAAAACCTGAAAAAAACCAGCAAAAGACGCAAGTACTCAGCGTTATCTGCCTTTTTCTGAAATCCGTGAGAATATCGTCATGATGAAAGATGGTTCCTCTCGTATGATTCTCCGTGTTCATGCTCTGAATTTTAATCTAAAAAGTACCGAGGAACAAGATGCGATCCTGATGAGTTATCAACGGTTCCTCAATGCTCTATGATTCCCTATACAGATCATGATACGCTCGCTCAAGGTGGATATCGAGAGCTATATCAACAAGCTCAAGAATCTCGCCCTCAAGCAACCCAATCCGCTCCTCCAAGAACAGACCTACAAGTATGTCGACTTCCTCACAACGCTCATCGATCTTGCTCAGATAATGAAAAAAGAATTCTATATCGTAGTTCCCTATGATCTCGAGAACAATGAAAGCGTGAGAAAAACGGATGTATTTGGCGTGTTCAAGTCGTTCTGGTCTGCCCTCTCTCAAGAGGAATCTGTGGCAGATATCAGGGCCAATCGTATCCGTATGGCAAGACTGAAAAAATGAAATTATGAAAGACTCTCACAAGTAAAGATGAGCCTAGAGTCTATCGGACTCAAGGCAGATGAAGTAGACAAGACCGAACTGGTCAAACTCATCTACAACTACTACAATCCACGGGTAAAGAACGAGATGCTACTCAAGTGAGATGTGGAGAATATGGATCTCGGGTAATATAAATAATAATCAACTATGGCACGTACTCTCATCCCTGCTGCCGCATGTCTCATTATTCGTCATGGATCACATGTCCTCCTACAGAAACGATCTGACAAAGTCGAGTCTTGGCCCAATTTTTGGGCATTTCCTGGTGGCAAGGTCGACGATGGTGAGATGATGCGGCATGCAGCACTACGCGAAGCAACTGAAGAGATCGGGATCATTGCCCATCCAGAGCATATAGAGGCTGAGACGATCGTAATGTTCCAGACTATTCAGGGGACCAAGATCGTATACTTTGGCCTCGTAGGGCAGTATGAGAATGCCCCAGCAATCATAGAACCCGATCTCGCATCAGATCTCGCTTGGTTCCCGATCACAGAGCTCCCATCTCCTATGGTCCCACACCATATATCTGGACTCCACGCTATTCGAGATGGTATCGGGTATGTAGAAGTCGATATGGTAGACTCTTCCTTGTAAAATATTGATTTTCTCCTACAATAAGAATCTATCACAATATAAGTTCTTATTTTTGACTCACATATCTTGTCTCGTTCTCATCTCTACATCACTGGTAATCTCGGATATACCCCCCGCAAGATCACTCTAACGTCGGGTGATGTGTCGTATTTTGTCAGGCCATACTCTATCCAGTCAGGATATGTACACGGTGATAGAGTCCGAGCCCGTATAACGAAGCGGTGAGACGGAGGGCGTATGGCCGAGGTCGAGATCATATCACTCGTAGGTCGGTCTCGAGATCCACTCCTCGCTCGTCTGATCTCAAAAAAATGAAAACAATACATCAAAATCATCCCAGAACAAGGCAATCTCGAAGTTCCATTTTTCTCCAAAGATACAAAATACGACAATGATAGTATCATATCTGTCCGATTCGGGATGAATGATGGAGTCGAGGTGATCTCAGTGTGGGGACATGAGGACGATATCGATCTCGATGAGCGACTCATCCTCTGGCTCTCTCGAGCTCGTACTGAGTTCCCTGGATCCGTGATACGCGAGAGTGAAGAAGTGAGGCAATATGCTACAAAAACAGATCTTAAACATAGAACAGATTTCAGGAATTGGTACACACTCACCATCGACGGCTCAGATGCCAAAGACCTCGACGACGCCATCTCAATCCGACAAGAGCAAAATGGTGACTACACCCTCGCTGTCCATATCGCCGATGTCGCAGAGTATGTCACTGAGTGATCATCTCTGGACCGTGAGGCACTCACTCGGGCAACGAGCATCTATACTCCTGGCAAGGTGATCCCGATGCTCCCAGAGATACTCTCGAATGATCTGTGTAGTCTCCATCCTGGTGATATGAAGCTGACACTATCCGCCGTGATGACTATCGATGCGAAGTGATATGTGAAACATACGGATATCGTAGAGGGAATAATAGAGAGTCAGCATCGTGGAGTCTATGATGATATTTATGCTATGATGGGTGATGAAAGTATGGAAGAATTAGGAAAATCAATAAAAATAGCAACTACCCTCTATCATCTCCTCGAAAAACGACGAAGAAAAGAAGGGAAAATAACATTCGAGTCTACTGAAATATATTTTGACTTCGAGAATGGTACAAAGAGCTGAATGCAGAAAGCTCCCACTCACATCAAAAAACGAGAACGCAACGATGCCCACAAGCTCATCGAAGAGTTCATGGTACTCGCAAATGAAGAAGTCGCAAAATGGTGTCAGCATCATG
>JANNYQ010000065.1:0-10939 GCA_031410215.1 Candidatus Altimarinota bacterium
CTCCGACTGCTCCAGCTCCGACTGCTCCAGTAGTTGTTGCTCCGACTGCTCCAGCTCCGACTGCTCCAGCTCCAGTAGTTGTTGCTCCGACTGCTCCAGCTCCGACTGCTCCAGCTCCGACTGCTCCAGCTCCGACTGCTCCAGTAGTTGTTGCTCCGACTGCTCCAGCTCCAGTAGCTACGCCTACAGGGACAACGCCGATCAATATATCAAATCCACAAGATCCCAATCTTGCAAAACTTGCCGAATACCAGAAGGTGATGTGAGGTTTCGTCGCGGATAACCTGATGATATTCATGAATATGCCACAGTCCGCAGCAGCAATAGAATCAAGCTCATACTATATGGCTAATATCATGAACGAGTATGCCAAATATGGCATCACTCCGATATTTATATTCGAACCAATGGGTGATGACGGTGCTCAGCTCGATCTCGGTAGACTCAAAAATGGTGACTATAGTGCGAATATGGAGTTACTCTTCTCAATGATCAAAAATGATCGAAAAGTAACAGAAGATAAGATTGGACTCATGGTTCCATATCCTGAGATCAATACTCCAGCATTCAATCGTGCCAACTTTGTTCCAGAGAATCTCCCAACTATGGTAAATATATTTTTCGATAGTATCAAAAAATCATATCCAAATGTGAAGGGTGGACTCCTCCTCGATGCGAAGTCATACGATGTAGATAAGAGTTGGGGACAGGGTGTCGCTCGGAGTTTTGCTCCATATGTTCGAGGAATCAAACCAGGATATATCCAGACATTCGGTCTCCAGGGATTCCCTTGGGCGAGCAATGATGCGAGCGTCAAGGTCTACGATCCAACCGTGTTCCTCCCGACAAGTATCACAGAAGAAGCAGCTAATATCCTAGGAACCAAAAATATCTGGTTCAATACAGGAACTATGAAGAAACAGTATCCAACGAACACAGTATATGTGAGTCCATCAGAACGAACTGCAACATACAATGGTATCATCAATCAGGCGACAGTACTCCAGTCAAAAGGATACTCAATGATGGTCCATATCTTTGCTCAGGACAAGTTCTCTATGGGAGAGGGAATTGACTGGTCATATATAGAGAATGCAGGTGATGGAGTATTATCGGCCCATGAGGGCGTATTTGCTACATTCCTCAAACAGGCTCAGTCAAAATGATTCAAGGTTGGACTCTTCGATAGATAATATTATAAATATACTCAACTCCTCCCGAATAATTCGGGAGGAGTTTTTGTTATGGAGTATAGAACGCAGCGACAATATCACTCGCTGCCTTACCACGTGTTACACCTTTTGATACAACGGCCATCATATCACCTGTAGCGGTTTTTTTGATCACGGCTATCAGCTTATCGATCTCACCCTGCGAGATGGTATCATTGGGACGGAATCGGGCATTTCACTTATTGATCCAGCCCATAGCAACACCGTAGTTAATATAGTTGATGAGACTATGTTTTTTTGGCACATCACTGAATTTTTTCCCTACAGCAACGGGTGTCTTGTATCAATTGGAAATAGAGAGCAACTTGATGAATTCGCCTCGGGAGATGGGCCGATCTGGCGTGATTTTGATACTATTATTCATCACTCAGGCTCGCACGAGAGTCTCGATAGCGGATCGCCATGGACTCGATGCGAGATCACGAGCAAGGATCGTGATACCTGAGCTGGTCAGAATAGGAGTCACGACTCGTGTTATACTCGTTGGATTCGTAGGAGTCGTAGGGATTGCAGAAGATACAAAAGAGGAGGATCCACCACCAATACTTCAACCGCCGCCACCACCACCCCCACCTCCTCATCATCATGTCCCTCCACTTGTTATGCCTGTTGGTGTAGCTCCTGTTCCTGTAGTTCCAGTTCCAGTCGTACCTGTACCTGTCGTACCTGTTCCACTTCACACCAGATTTGCTATTGTTACTGTGATACTACGCATAGTCTCATTCCCAGATGTATCTCTTGCGTGAGCCATTATAGTATAGATTCCTCCACTGAGAGTAATTGTATTGAGTGCATAGCTATATGGAGAAGTGGTACTGCCCGGAGAGATATCATTCCCATTTAGCATATAGTGTATCGTGAACGATCCACTATTATCTGAGATATTGGTGATGAGATTGGTGACTCCTGATATTGTAGATCATGAGAGAGGAGAGATCCATGTGACTACTGGGGGAATCGTATCGACTGGAGGAGTTATACGGATCGGAGTACCCACGATCCTGACGTCATCAATCCAGACGAAGTCATCTCCATCACCGAGATTCTCTCGAATACGCAGAGCAAATAGTGGAGCATCAGCGGCATCTGCAGGGAGTGTGATATAGTGAGAGGCAAGAGTCTCGAGTGTAGTTGTGATCGGCGTGGGTATCACTCAGATACCATTGCTCGTTGCAATCTCAGTATCGTCTGCCGCATAGAACATATGGAGAGCCAATGAGTTATCTATGGTTTTGATAGGATTCCAGATAGTACCATTGGTCGTATACTCTACCACCACTGAGTCTCA
The DNA here is from genome assembly GCA_031410215.1 of Candidatus Altimarinota bacterium. Lineage (GTDB taxonomy): Bacteria > Patescibacteriota > Gracilibacteria > BD1-5 > UBA2023 > JABFSX01. The sequence goes on from JANNYQ010000065.1 coordinate 2,521, forward strand.
TACCTCCAGCGTGTCCCACTTGTAGCAGAATGAGAGACGCACCTGATTATATCAGAGAGTTGATATAGATTTTTGGAGTATCTGACTACCAGTCTGGTCGATTCATACGATCTTCACTGCCTGATTATTGGTGTCTGGTCCAGCACGACAGGTCCCCTCACTCATGATAAAATTGGATCACTTATTGTTCTCCCATGCACTGAAAGTCTGGTCCTCAAATCCACCGAAAAACAAAGTCTGAGGAGCAGGATCTCATACAGGAGCAGATATCGTGATGATGATCGATGCTTGTGCCCGTTGTCCGATAGAGTCCTCTACAGAATATGGGATTGTAATCCTACCACTAAATCCTACTACAGGAGTGAATGTCACAATACCACTCGACGGACTCACAGTTACTGTCCCCTCTGGTATACTCAGTGTTGTCTGGGGCTCACTGATGAGTATATTGAGATCGATCGTCGAACTATAGAGTGAGTTTCCAGAGCCAAATGCCTGATCATTCGCGAGTATATCTGGGATTGTGAGAGTAGTATTGGTCACTCATGTAGTCACGTCATCACGGGCAATCGGAGGAGTTGATAGGGAACTACCCTCCCTCCATACATAGTTATCAGTAGTGAGCCATCATGTACCTGATATACTGTGATATACTGAGGCTGTTCTTGCTCAGACTGGAGTCGTGAATCTTCTCGTGAAAGTCTGCCAATCAGGAGAAGCGGCAAGAGTACTAAGAGTATAGAATGAACGTGTTCCATTGGCAAAGCCAATAGCGACAGTCACATTTGATACAATATTGGATTGGTAACTATCTGAGAATATATATTCCTTATTTTCAACTACAGATACAGGGTCAAATGCCCATTTTGCATCCCCCCTTACATATCGAGTGATCTCCACTTTTGCAGCCTTCTGACTCGCATCCCCGAGTACCGGATATGTCCATATCTGCTCTTGGTCGCCAAACCATCATCTTATCCAATTATCTGGTGTGTCCGGTAACACTGTATTCTCTTCCATTCCTGGATTGGCGATGAGATTCCCAGTTGTAGCTTGTCAGTTGTTGAGATACATATTCACCGAAGATACCGATGCAAATCCACTCGGATCAGTGACTGTCAATTTTACCTCCAAATATACATCTGGGTCACTATGATCAGGAGCCACGAATGACGTCTCAGGGCCTGTCGTACTCTGGATAAGGTGCGTATGTATATTGTGATGCAGGATGATCTGCCAGGTGAATCCAGAACTCGATATGTTACCCATCTCTGGATCTACTCATGTTCATGTGAGACGGATGGTATCTCATGAACGATAAGTGGATCAATTGATCGGTGCTAGTATCGACACTGAGGGCCTCTGATTGCCTGCAAATATCCGGGTACTCCTCGTATCGATTCCACCACTACCATCTCGGACAGTGAGTATAGCATCGTAAGATCCATCTGTCCTATATGTATGCGAAGTGGTTATACCAGTCGCGGTTCCTCCATCTCAGAAATTCCAACTATACGAGAGCATATCTCCATCTGGATCACTCGACCCTGACGCGGAGAAGAGGACGGTGAGGGGGAGAGATCATCCAGATGTATCAGTGGTGATAACTGCTAGAGGCTTCCTATTTCATAGGGTATAGATAATTCGTTTGATCTCACCCGTATATATCGCTATATAGTAGAGACTCCCATCCGGAGCTGTTTTGATATCTACTGGTCATCCTGGATTGCTTATCAGGTCTTCTTGAGTAGTTATATTGTTGTTCGCACCGAGTGATACTATTGTCATAGTATCTAGAGCATAGTCACCATAGACATATGATCCAATATACTGACTCGGGAAAGCAGATCCGAGGAAATCACCACCTGTCACACTCCCTGCACCTGCTGGATTGTGACGATACTGATAGAGTGGTGGAGTTACACTACCCGTTACACTACACCCACGAATTCATCCGACGATCAGATTCACTCACTCATAACATGGCCATCCGAGGTTGTCTCATCGACCTACGATATTGATCTCTTCCCAAGTACTCCAGCCGACATCACCACCGAAGAGGACATTGGTATTAGGTTGGAAACTAAAACGAAACATATTTCTCACACCGAGTGCCCATACTTTGGACTTATTGCTGCTTGGATTACTACTACTATAGAACGGATTGTCACTCGGAGCAGTTCCATCTCTATTGATTCGTATGATCTTACCTGCGAGGCTATCGATATCTTGTGCCCGCAGAGACCTCACATCAGCAAAGTCGAAACTCGCACCATCTCAAAGTGATGCATAGAGATAGCCGTCATTCCCGAACTTGAGTCATCACACCGAGTGACTCGCATCATCAGAGGGGATACAGTCAGCGGTGACGAGGTAGTTATCACATGACGGGGCTGCGAGAGTACCTCGTACTGTTCCGAGGAGTACTACTTTACTCGATTCCAGGGCTGTATCACCAACTACCGTGATTCGTACAATTCGCCCAGTTTTTGGGCCTGCTATATTTGTTCCTGGTGAGTTCTCATATGTGTGGGATAGATAGAGATATCCGTTACTAGAGAAATTGGGATCGATCGCGATCCCTATGAGTCATCGATCGCCATAGCTATTCACATCAGTGAGGGTGATCACCGGAGTATTTGAGAGGGTTCCATTTTTTATGACTCGTACGGCTCATCACTTCTCAGCAACGAATATCCTCCCATCAGGTGCAAAAGTAATCGCAGTAGGAATATTAAGACCAGTTGCAATTGTCTCGACTTCAAAACCAGCGACGGCTCAGACACTCGATATATGTAGACTCATAAATACAAATAACATCGATACTATGGTAGGTATTTTTTTTATAAGAATGTGGAGAATAGATGATGCATGCATAATAAATCAAAATATTAACGAAAACTAAATGATGAAAGATTTCTTTTTCTATTGTTCCACCCATGGAAGACCTCTCCTACTATATGCCTGTATTTCTCATAATAGTTGTGACAGAGATCGACCCTCGATTTCCAATCAGTCATAACGATATATTGTTTATACTCTTTTGGTGAATAATATCGATTGAACTGACAGTATCCGATACTCGCTCCATCATCTCAGGAAATGAGTTCGTCCCAGAGTGATTCTTCTTGGATCATGAGTATAAAGTCAATATCCTTCCACTGCTCCCATGCATAACTCACTGGATCAGATTTTTCTCCATATCGGTATATTTTTTTATCGTATTTCTTGGGATCATCTAGAACAACTATATCTGTAGCAAGCAGAACAGCTGATGGGGAGTGATATATGGGTAGATCGGTAGATGGTATCGATGCGAGCAGAGATCAGTCTGATATCTGCTCTATGTGAATATGAGTACTAGGTATACTCATATTCGGTGATTCCCCGAGGAATATAGATGAGGAGGTTATCCAAAACCCCGAAATGACAAAAGTAATGAACTGCATAATGAAGTAGCTTAAAAATAAACTATAACTATGCTGGCATGGTTATTCTGATAATTTGATGAGCCAATTATTCACACCCCAAACGGTCACTATGATGAGATGTATGAAGAACGAGAGTCAAAAGTTGATACACATATATATAAAATTAAAATAATAAAACATATTCTGGAGTTACGAACCAGGGAACCCATATCTGATAAGATCTTCAAAAGTCACAAAGACAACTCCCATTTCCGAAAGTTTCTTAAGCATAGTTATATAGTAATTATTGTAAGAGGCGATATTGATTGTTTCGTCAGCATTGGTATAATCTTGAGGATGCATCATGATTACACAGACTCCACTTTTACTAAATAGTTTCTCACAATTACTCACTATTTCTGTTGCTGGTATGATTCGTTTTTTATCAAAATTATAAGTAGTACTATGATAATCATAGGATCATGTTCCGATAGAGGATAGTACTCGTATTCATGCATCTGATATGGCCCTCTTGGCTTCTACTGAGGTGATATTAAATGGAGGAATAAAACTCGTGATGGACTTGTCACTGATGGAGTCAAATACCTGTTTTGCCATATCGATACGGTCACGAGCGTCGATATAGTCTATATTCCCGAACTCGGTGATGTAGTCTTTCTGAGCACCGCTGAGTCCTGTACCAGAATGATCCCAGCCATGCATAGCGATTTCCATATTGCAGTTCTCTCTTTTGAGGAATTTCATCAATATGTGATCTTCGGTAAGATTTTTGGGTACAACTCACGCGACCATAGGTGCATTGTATGCCTGAGCATCACGTATCATCTGGATAGAGATATCCCTCCAGGAGTATGCCTGGACATCATCGAGACGCAGGACGACGAGTTTTTTGCCATCGAGATTGGTTGGAAGATGTATCCTCGGAATACAGACCTGATCCAGAGCGATCGAGAATACAGACTGATCATCTTCGATATATCACTGAAATAAACCAACCAGATTGCCTCCAGTAAAAAATAATACTATGGAGATAATGGATATTGAGAAGATGATTTTGAGGGTTTTGGATAGCATAAATATTCTATATTAGGGACTCGAAACTCGATCAGCTCGTTTCCAGAGGAGGTCTCATTTTTGTAGGACTATCTCTCTAATGAATTCATGACCTATGATATAGGCATTGATGAATATGATCAGGACATAGTGTGGAAAATAGAGAATAAGATCATACCTCCCACTCTTCATACTTGCATATGTTGCGAAAAGAAAGGCTCCTAAAAAGTATGTTGGCAAGAGATAGGTGAGAAAAAACTCTGGATAGAGTATTGGCATCAAGAGAGTAATAGCACTATATATCACGCCATCGATGAATATGGATGCTAACACGAATCCTGCGGATGGATTGGTGAGCATGATGGACCAATATTTCCTGATATTCTGCCAGCCTCATCCATACCACCTTTTCATCTGTCTTATGTATGATGAGAGATTCGGAGGATCTTGTGTATAGACTATTGCTTCCATATCATAAGCAATCCGTAGTTCTTTCAGGTGCAACTGAAATGTGAAGTCGAGATCTTCAGTTACTGTATCATGATACACAGAGAGTCACACTAAAACGGATGTCTTGATAGCTGTAGCACAACCAGGCATCACATAGATATAGCCTATTATGGATTGGGCTTTTTTGAATATATTCTGCCCCACAATATAATCGATCTCTCGACATGCGGTGATCCAGTTATAGGCTATACTCGATACATATCCTGCTACAGCGGCGAGATTCCCAGTTGTATCCCGCTCGAAATTTGCCTCTATCCGCTCTACGAAGTGTTTATCAAGAAGAGTATCTCCATCCGTCATGATAACTATGTCCCCCGTGATATGAGGGAATCCTTTCATCTGAGCCTTACTTTTATTACCTGTATTTTTTTTGAGATGAATGGGTATGAGTATATCGTATTGTAGAGCAAAATTCGTGAGTATGGTATGCGTATTGTCGGTGCTTCCATCATTCACGACGATTATCTCATCGAGGGGTCGTGTCTGGGAAAATGCTGATTTCAGACATGCCTCTAGGCTTTTATCTTCATTGTACGATGGTATGAGGAGGGATATTTTCATAGGAGAGAATTCATGATTATCAAAAGGATACATCCATCCCCACTCGACCTCTTTCGACTCTTATTTTTGCTCACCCAGACGAACGATCTCCTTGCGATAGTATGACACAAGACTGATTCTGATTATATCTTCTACACACTGAAAATCAAAGACAAACTCAAGACAAATCAAACAAATATTACCCCCTAAATTATGTCGATCTGGAATATCTAATTCTCCGTAACAATCACATCATCCACGGTTACATTACCCACTCAGGATATCGCTTGCCATATCGTGAGTGACGTGACTCCTGCTGGAGGAGTGAGTGTCAGCTGTACTCCCGTGGCGGTTGTGGATACCGGGAGAGTACGCAAGAAGACATAGTCATATACTCCCGTTGTAGATCGATACCTCACAAAAAGAGAAGAGGGTATGTTTGCGATATATTTTGCTCAATAGGTATAGACTTTTCCTGGAGTGACACTCACATCATCAAAGTACCACTTCGCATCACCACTCGTATGTTGTGTCGTAGCCACTCGTACACTCATAGCTCCTGTGATACCAGTAGCTGGATAGGTGAATACTGCGGTATTAGTTCCATATCCTCCCTGATTCCAGTTGAGAGGGAGATTGCCTGCAGCATTCCCGGTTTCTACAGAGGGATTGAGTACGAGATTGGTAGTGGTGGGTGGCACCGATCACGCACTCACAGTCACGATGATAGAGGCCTGAGCCTGTTGTCCGAGGGTGTCCTGTACCGTATAGGGAATAGTCACCCGACCACTGAAGCTGTTTGCAGGCGTAAATAGAACAATAGCACTAGAAGGACTTACACTGAAGGTTCATTCTGGAACAATGAGGGTGGTCTGAGGCTCACTGATAAGGGGATTGAGATCTATACTCGAAGAACGCAGAGAGTTGCCTGAGCCAAAGGCCTCATCATTGGCTAGGATATTGGGTATAGTGACAGTCGTATTCATGGACCCAGTGGCAGTATTGTCACGAGCAATTGGAGGGAGCGATTGTCCTACATTTTTCATCCATATGTAATTATCTGTATCCAGTAATCCGACTCCCATCACTCGATGAAATACGCTAGCCGTTCTCGCTCACACTGGAGTGGTGAATGTACTCGTAAAAGTTTTCCAAACATTTGATGGCTGGAGTGTGCCAATAATATGGTAGGTATGAGTCCCGTCAGCATATCAAATATCAACGATGACATCTGTTGCTATATTTGATTGATACGCGTCTGAGAATATATAATTAGTATTAGCTTCAACTGATACTGGATCAAATACCCACTTCGCATCACCACTCACATATCTTGTGACCTGTACACGTGATGCTCGCTGACTCATATCTCATACTATGGGATAGCTCCATATCTGACTATTATCCCCGTACCATCCTATTGACCAAAAGTCAGGCGTATCTGGTACGGCCGTATTTTGTTCCATTCATGGATTTTGGATGAGATTGCCTACTGTTTCTATGCCATTGTTGAGATACATATTCACCGATGAAGATGATGCGACTCCACTCGGATCTGTGACCGTCAGGATCACCTCCACATATACATCTGGATCACTATGATCTGGGGCTACGAATGATGTGAGCTGGCCCGTAGCATCTTGGAGATTGTGAATATGGGTATTATGGTGGATGAGCGTCTGCCAACGAAATGCTGAATTCGGGAGAGATCATGTTTCAGGATCCATACCAGTTCCCGATAGCACTATCGTATCTCACGGACGATAGACGGCACCGTTGGAGGGTGTGAGAATAGTAACAGATGGCTTCTGATTGCCCGCGAATATCCTCGTACTCCTGATATCTATACCACCTGCACCATCTTGCACGCTCAGAATTGCATCATAGGCTCCCGCTGTCGTATAGGTATGCGAAGGAGCTATACCAGTCGCGGTACCTCCATCTCCAAAATTCCACGCATAGGTGAGTGGATCTCCATCAGGATCGCTCGATCCAGAGGTTGAGAAGCGAACCGTGAGCGGCGTTAATCCAGAATTGATATTACTGCTCGGTACGGCAATCGGCTTCCTATTTCATAGGGCATAATTGATTCTCTTGAGTTCTCCCGAGTAGATAGCAATATAGTATATGTAGCCATCTGGTCCCGTTTTGATATCCACGGGTCCACCCGGACTCGTGATGAGTGATTCTTGGGATAAGATAGTATTGGAGCTACCGAGCCGCATCAGAGTCATAGTATTCTGAGCATAGTCACCATAGACATATGCTCCATTGTATATACTCGGATACACTGCACCTACAAAATCCCCACCCGTTACACTCCCGGCTCAGACTGCAGTGTGGGGATAGGTATAGAGTGGTGATATCGGATTGACGACACTACAGCCGAGTCACCCCACCGTCGTACCTACTCACTCATAACATGGCCACCCGAGATTATTCCCAGCGTTTACGACATTGATCTCTTCCCACAGGTTCCATCCTACATCACCCGCAAACATCGTATTGGTTCCAGGACGAAAAGTAAAACGAAACATATTCCTGACTCATAGGGCCCATACTTTCGATCGATTCGCATTCGCATTTCCATTATAAAATGGGTTGTCACTGGGAGCAGTTCCATCTGTATTGATTCGGATCACTTTGCCAGCCAGACTATCTATATTCTGTGCTCTGAGTGATCTTGGATCGGCATAGTCGAAGCTCGCTCCATCTCCGAGGGTCGCATAGAGTTTCCTATCGGGACCAAACTGGAGTCCACCTACCGAGTGGCTGGCATCATCAGAGGGTATACAATCAGCAGTGACGAGATAGTTCTCACAGGATGGAGTCGCTAGAGTACCTCACACGGTTCCCAGGAGTACGACCTTCGATGACTCGAGTGC
>JANNYQ010000066.1:0-1781 GCA_031410215.1 Candidatus Altimarinota bacterium
TGATGATCGCATTTGCAGATCGAGTCCGAGAGAATACATATGCCAGGAGTCATGCTATAGTCAGCATGATGACGAGTGATGTCCCTATCCAGAGATTGCCCCATGGGATGAGCCAGACAACCGTGAGGGCTATAGCGAGAGAAAAACTGATAATAGAACCGCTATCGAGGGAGTTATTGTTGAGATATATAGCCAGTTTTGGAAAATATCACCTGGTAAGTGAGGTCACAGGAAGTCGAGCGAGCGTGAGCCCTGCGATGATCCATGAGAGGTATATCAGCGACCATATCGCAAAAGTAAATCCAGCAGGTGTGACGGATGTCGCAAACATATTCGAGATATCTGCCTGTGTCATACCGCCGATGAGATATGGCGAACCTGGTATACTCACGAGAGTCGTGAGTCCGATCGTGAGCAGAGCTGTGATGAGGAGGAGATATCGGATCATAAGAAAAAAATTATAAATCTATACAATTATTGTATCTTTTTTCCTAGGAATACAACTCTCGATGATTCTCTATTTTTTCACGAACCACGGCACGAAGACACTCGTCCTCGCCTTGTACTCTTCCCAGTTCGCCCTACCTGCGTATCTCGCCTCTTGGAGTGGTACACCTGAGACAAAGAGAAGTAGGATCGTAATAACAAAAAATGATACGAGTCCATAGTAGGAAAACGGCAGAGCAATCAAGCTGATCCCGAGCCAGAATACACTCTCTCCGAAATAGTTCGGATGCCGAGAGTATCTATAGAGTCAGTTGGTGAATATCTCTCCAGGCTTCTTCGTCCGTACGAACTCAGCGAGTTGTCGGTCCGCAATAGTCTCGAAGATCAGTCAAAAAAGAGCAATGAGACCTCAGATGATCAAGAAAATCTGTTCCCCTCATTGCGAGACACGAAGCAATCCGTTCTCTACGGCTCAGAATCAGAGATTCACCACTAGTATAGCCGTCGCCACCACGAGCATCAGGATCATCTGGAGCATATACACCTGGAGAAATGATCGAACGAAGAAATACCATCCACTCCCCCACTCTTCCCGCCACTTGGCGTATCGTGCATCTTCTTTGCGTTCTTTGAGTTTGCGGAGTCAGATGTGTGAGACTATACGAGCTCACCAGAGACATATGAGAGTCGTGACGACGGTCTGTGGCAATCACATATCCGACTGGAGATATGATATGACTGCGATGAGTACAAAACCAAAACCCCAGAATACATCGACAATAGAATTATCTCGTATTCGCAGAGAAAAAAGAAAGAGGAGAATATATGAGATGAGGAGAGTGAGGAGGATAGAAGTCATAGATTATTTTATAATAATGTTATTAAGCTCATTATGTTTAATATAGAATGATTGAATATATTCCGTTTCTTCTTTAAAAAAAAGATTTAAATCAATATCTAAAATGGAAGAATAGAATTTACTGAGAATATCGAATATAAATGTAATATTACTAAGAAGCTGAACTGGATCAAATTCATTGTCATCAATAATTGGAACATATGTGTCTCATGTGTTTTTAAGATAACCCGTATATCTAAGTCATATCCAATCTCAATGGACGGTATGCGACTGCATCGTATATCAAAAAGCATACATCGTACCATTATCTCATACTTCTTTAAATAAGGTTTTAATGTCTGGATATTGCTTTGCCAGTTTTTGCAATACCGTTAGTGAAAATGCTTTGATGGCAACTGCTTCTGTGGGACTGGCAATGTATCCAAAACAAATGTCCATCACTTTTCCCTGGTAGCGTTTGGGGATGTCCACTTCC
>JANNYQ010000067.1:0-54904 GCA_031410215.1 Candidatus Altimarinota bacterium
GCTCAAAAGAATGCAACCAAATCTATGGCACTGAGTGCTCTCTGCAAAGTTGATACTACAGTCGCATGAACCATTCAAATCGAAAAGCGAATTAGGATTTCATGAATAGATTGCGAATTAGGATCAATAGAATTAAATGATAAACGGCTCTACAAAGAAGTGGAAGCCATTCTGAAAGAAAATTGAAAATATAAAAATGCCAATATAATTGTTCTTGGCAGAGAAATGAAACCTAATTATCAATATACGGAAAATTTTATCCTAAAAATTGATTTCAATCATAAAGATTGATCATCAAGTACAACAATATTTTATATATATACCGAGAAACAGTGACTCATCAAAACCAATAATAGTGATGCGAATACAAGATTAAATAGCAATCAAAAATAAATAAAAAAATCTCTTCTCCCAATTTATCAGGAGAAGAGATTTTTTTATTTGAGTATTATATTATTTGACGAACTCGACTACCTTAGCAAATACCTCTGGATGACTGATAGCCATATTAGAGAGTACTTTACGGTTGAGTGCAACACGACGAGTATACATAGAATGTATGAGGGTCGAGTAGTTCATACCATTGAGGCGAGCAGCGTTATTGAGACGAACTGTCCAAAGTTGACGAAACTGTCTCTTCTTGAGTTTACGAGAAATATATGCATTGGATCATGCCTTCATAATGGCATTCTTTGCACGAGAATAGACATTACCATTCATACGGCGAAACCCCTTAGCGAGAGCAAGGATATTTTTATGTCTTTTGTGTGTCATCACACCGCGTTTTACACGAGTCATAGGAGAGAGATTAGGATATTTAGATTGATACTGAGAGATTATCTACCATATGGGAGAGAGAGTCGAGCCTCAAGTTGATTCGTAGCATGGAGGACATGTCCATATGCGTCACGACCCTTTGCTTTGCTACTTTTATCTTTAAGAAGATGTCGTTTTGCAGTTTTTGCAACGATATATTTGCCAGTTCCAGTGATTTTGACACGTTTTTTGGCTCCTGAGTGGGTCTTGAGTTTCATAAGAGAGAGGTTAGGTATTATTTTTTAGGATAGAGAATGATATTGAATGTGTTTCCCTGTTTGAGTATTTTAGATTTCTCATCCTTACGGTAGAATCATTCCATAGATGCAATGAATTCATTGATCTTCGCTGTTGCGAGATCCTCATATTGATTTTCTCTTCCACGGAGCTGGAGAAAAATTTTAATCGGATTGCCATCTTTTGCCCATTTTTCTGCTTGATTACGTCTGACATCAAGATCGTGATCTCCTATTTTATAGGTCAGCTTCATTGTCTTGAGCTCTGTCTTCTTCGTATTACTTTTATTCTGTGATTGTTGTTTCTGTTGTTTGAATACCATTTTGCCATAATCGATGATTTTAGCAAGTGGTATACCATCCTGCATACCGATTTCTACGAGATCCAGATCTTGCTCTCAGGCGAGAGTGAGGGCTGCATCACGAGTCATCTTGCCGAGTGATTCACCAGTAGCAGTTATCACCATGAGCTCACGAGCTATGATTGTATCATTCATTCGTTTCTCATTTTTTTTTGCAGTAAATGCTCTTTTTTGCATAGTTGATTTACGCTGTTATAGATTTGAGGGCTTTTGCGTACGCACTTTTCTTTCGAGCAGCGTTATTTTTGTGGAGTACATTCTTTTTTTCAAGAGTATCGATACGAGAATAAACGAGTGAGAGTGCTTCATTGATCTTTTTCATATCTTTTTTTTCTTCTCCCAAGAGAGCAACGAATGCTTTGGTACTTTCTTTCAGGAGAGCAGAGAAGTGACGATTACGAGATCGTTTTTTTTCGCTGACTTTGAGGGCTTTTTTAGCTGAACTAGTGATAGGCATAGGGAATATAGCAGATTAAAATATTGGCGTACTGGAAAAGTGGGTGTATTGTATAAAAAACAGTTCTCTTGTCAAACAAAAATGACTAAATAAAGCGTCTTTGCATCAGCAAAGCCCCAAAGATAGCAGAAATAATCACGATGATCGCGACCATACCGGGACCTGATTGCACACGAGACATCGATGAATACTCTTTTGACTCAGTAGAGTCATCACAGAGTGCCTTGACGACAAAGTTCTCATATGTCACAGCTCCTGAGGAGAGATAGAGGGTATAGTTGGACTCTTTCGTATTTTGGAATATAGAATAATCTCCCGCTGCTGAAACTTTGTAGAGATTGTATGATGTAGCCCCTGTGAGGATCGTCCATGAGATGATACTCTTGGATGCGTCAGTGGCAACAGTGAGCCCTGCAACATTCCCAATAGTACATGAATCCTTACCTACTGTAGCAACGATGGGCTCAGAAACAAGACCAGATATGAGAGTTCCTGATGCAGTACGTCCAAATATCTTGAAAGTATAGGTATCAGTAGGAACTTTGTCAATATACCATGTATAGCTTCCTGAGTTTACTTTGGATGCTATTTTATCCATCGTGAGCGTAGTAACCTCTTGTGTGAGACTATCGGCATTTTTGCCATAGGCGATTTTAAAACTAGTCATATCACTCGGGGCATTTTCTATGGCAAAATCAAATACGACTCGTGATCCCTCCGTTGTGGTTTTCACATTTTTGAAAGTTGGGATAGGTACCGAAATTGGTGATGGTGTAGGCGTTATGATACTTTCTGTGACGGTAAGGCTGGTAGGAGAATCGAATGTTTTAGATTGCCCAAGAGAATCTTTCTGAGTGATCATGAGCTTGTATGTACCTCATTTTTGAGGAGCTACGGTTTTGATCGAGTACTTACCAGTAGTGTCTTCTGAAGTAGTAAGAACAGAACCATCTAGAGACACTGTGACCTCACTCAGATCAGGGGTCGCATCGACAATTATCTCAATAGGAGAGCTCGGCTCAACCGTAGCAGAAGGCAATATGACAACACCGTATATACTTGTAGTATTCGCTATACGACCAAATCGTATCTCCGGAGAACTTGCTACAATAGTATTTGTACCATCGATGAGATTGGCTACGAGGATATTATTCTCCTGAGTGAGTCCTGTAAGGTTTTTGGTGAATATACCACTATCATCAGATACAACTGTCCCAACATCTTGACCATTCAATATGAGGGTAATCTTGCTATTTTTTCGAGTTTTACCACTTACCATCAACATATCACCAGTGATCTTCGTGTCATTTTCTGGAGTTATGATAGTAACATTCTGATCTAGAATAGGGGTCATGACAGCTGCAGGATCTACTGATATAGTTGCTTCTCCGATAATATCATCTGATACATCTGATACATAAATCTTCTGTTTACCAGATTTTTTGAATATAAGTGCTTTAGAGAATTTTTTTTCTCCATTATCATCAGCGGTGAATGCTACAGTTTTACCAGGTGCTGGTACTGTATCTCAGATATTATCTGTATTGAATATGACAGATCCTCGGTATCCAGTCACGGTTTTTTTATCCTTGTCGACGGCCCTCACGGTGATATCCATTGCCTCGCCAACTCGACCAGTTGTATTGGCTGTAATTTCGAGAGCCACAGTATCTCAAGTCGCAGCTGAGAGAGAAAGCGGAGCAAATATACTCGAGAAAATAGCAAGAAGTGCTATTTGAGAGATGATTTTTGACATAGAGAAATAGGTAAAATACGATACTTGGAATGTATTCTAGTCATTCCCGAGATTTATGCAAGCGAAATCATGGTATTTTTCGTGATTTGGGAGCGGCTTCTGACTTGTCAAAATAACTTGATATTGCATAAGAGAATTGATAAAAATATCAGAATTGATATCATCGAGTTCTGCAAAAATATCATCAATGAGAAGTATCACCCTTAGTCCTAGTGTGGTAGAGATAAACTGCCTTTCAATCATCTTGAGTCCAAGTAGTAACATCTTCATCTCACCACGAGAGAGATAGGACTCGACAGGGATGGATTGTATTCAATTTTGCATGAGGCGAAATCCCCAATCATCCCGATGCGGACCAATATGTGTATGTCCCGTGAGGATATCTCGTTCTCTATTTGTTCTAAGATATTTGATAATACTCTCAGTATCCGTTTTTTGATCTCATTGATCTCAGATATCTGATCACTGCTTACTATTCTCTATACTACTCTCATAGTGAAACTCAGGATCATATTTTGCAAAAAATGTCGGAAACGTAGGCATCGTCTCACGAACATAGGTCATGTAGCGAGCCCGATAGAGTCCATATGATTCAGCTATCTCAGCAAATTTCTGATCCCAATAGTCGATATCTTCACGCCTGGAGAGTCCATCTCGAATACTTTTGAGCATCGCATTGCGTTGACGCATCGCGATATCATAGTCTCTTTTTATTCCTGGGAACTGAGCATATGTCCGAGAAAGAATCAAATCGATATAGTCACGCCGCATAGCGGGAGCGAAGTAGAGTAAGTTCATATCAAATGGGGAAATATGCACCGTCCGCCATGGTAGAGTGACCATATATTTGGGCTTCGTGATTTTTGCTCCTTGTATCGCATAATATTCACGACTATCATCTCGCACCATACGGTAGACCTTGCGGAGGTCTCCCTCTGAAAAAACTCCCTCAAATTCACTTCCAACATCGAGTGTCACATCACCATAAAGTGGACGAGAGCCTGAAAGCATATGGATCGCATCAAGAATATGTGTCTTTCCTGATCAGTTCGCTCCCATGATATATGTACGCATCGCAAGCTCTATGGTAAGAGTATCGATACCTCGCCAAGATGTGAGAGAAAAAGAAGAAAGCATAGATATTATTCCCCCATCATAATCCCCCCGAGTACAATCTGATGAGCTGCTTTTTTTTGTCCTGAGCAAGCGAGGAGATCGTTTGCTATACTCGCATCGATGACGACATCGGGACGCAGATCGAGTGATCACTTACCACTACGTGAGATACTCGATATATGAGATGTATCTGTCGCTGCGAGCGAGCTGAAAGAGTCGAGTACACTCGATATCTCTAGTCACTCCTGAGATCTGAGGGCTGTGAGCTTCGCGAGATGAGCAATTTGAGCTTGTGTGAGTGACATTTTTGTATATAATTGCCTCAAAGTATATAAAAAATATGTCGAAAATCAAGGAAATCCTCGAAAAAATGAAAGCGAGCCCTAGAGAGTATCATGATCTCTCACTCCTCGTAGCAAAGCGAGTATGGCTCTTCGTGGCGAGTCTCTACTATCTTGCATTCCTATTTACAGTAGGTGGGTTTTATTATGGTCCTATTACTCTCGATAATTTCTCGATGGGTACCTTTCATCTCTACTCCGTGCTTGTGATAGCAACTGCCTGGTTCGGGTATGCACTCTGCGAATACGCTATTGCAATATATATACCAAAAAAAGATTGGCTCAAATGGATCTGACTCGGTATTGCAGTGGTATTTGCTGTAGTCGCGCTACTCGCTCATCTTGCTCTTATTTAGTATCATCACTTCTATGATCTCTCGTCTGTTCATCTCACTACTACTCCTCAGCTCATGTTCACTCCTCCCTGGTACACAGATAGAGATACAAGAAAATGCGAGTATCTCTAGTGGCTCCTGATTTTCTATGCAGACTCCTGCTCTATGGATATCCAATACTGGCGTATCAGTACCCAGTCCTCGCTCCGGTACCCTCGAACTCGCTCTCGTGTCTCCTGACACAAGATATGGATTCTCCAACAACCTTGTCATCATGCGAGATAGTCTGAATGGGATAATCACATCGAGCCGATACGCAGAGCTCTCGAGTGTACAATCATCGAAGAATTATCTCGAATATACTAAGTTGCAAGATGATCCAATCATTTTCTCAGACACGGATAGCTCTCGAGTATCTGTATTCGAAGCCAAATACAATCCATCGACTCCACGACTCAAGTTCATCCAGACGGCCAAAGTGTGTGGAACCAATGTATACCTAATCCACTTCTCGATTGCACTCGACAAGTCACCCGAGGCTTATATCGCTCTTGCCAAGACCTTCTCATGCAAATAGAAAAACTTGCTTTTTGTGACATTTGTCTATAATGCACGTGTCTATGACACCATGGCAGAGTGGTCAATTGCAAGAGCCTGCAAAGCTCTAAAATCGTCGGTTCAAATCCGACTGGTGTCTCCACAATACATCTATCATTCGTATCATACTAGCGAGTATCTCAAAGAGCTTTACCATAAGCTTTTTTTGTGTATATTACGACGCCACCTTGCTGATGACGATACCTGATTTTCTCGTTGTATCAATCGGGGAACCTGCGTCAGTCGCACTGGTGACATAGTATCCGATAGCTGAGAATAGTAGATCTTCATTGTATCGATATGAGGCACCATTTTTGGTACCAGAATCATTGGTGATGAATTCACTTTTGGCTGGATCATATCCAATGATGAGGATGATATGATTGCGAGGTCCTGGTGGGGTATAATAGGTATTTTTGAGAGCTCTTCCCGAGGTAGGAACCATGACAATGTGTCAATCTCTGAGATACTCGATGAGCTCAGCTTTAGACACATTCTCCACGATTGTATGACTATAGAATCAGAGATGATTACTCATTGTTGTAGCTATATCATGTATCGATGCATGCATATGGGTTCAGAACTCTTTTTGTTCGAAATCAGCAATTGCGAGAATCTGTGTATTGGCATCTGTGGGTAATATCCCCGTCTTGCCCGTAGCCCAGGCAATCGCCATGATTGTAGCCGCATCTTCACAGCCCTCTTGATATATGATATTTCACCATTCTGAGAATGGTGCCTGAGATGTAAATGGAACATCCTGCAAAATCAACCCCGTGGATGTAGTGTTAATATCCTCAATGGGATTCAACGCTTCCATCTCTGATCAGGAGATATCTCAACTTCATACGGAGTTTTCATTTGTATCAGAATTTTACATAATAACCAATACGCTGAGTCCAATAATAACTAAAAAAATATAGCCCAGATAGATGTATCGTCTTTTTTGATTCAAAGTATATATAATTAGTAATGAGCGAGTTATTTTACCTATTTTTGGAATTCTGTAAAATAAAAAAAGGATACTTTTTTAGATATATTTGTCTCTATTTTTTCTTTTTTATTTGAGAATATTTTCCTATTATTATATTTTAGTATTTTTGCTATGGTTGGGCGAATATCCAATAATCAATCTCTCTATGGATAAAAACATCAAGCTCCTTTTGCAGGAAATACGGGATAAGGATACGAGAGAACTCGTAGAAGACCATATCCGAAATATCAGTCTTAATGAAGAAAAAAAAGAAACTATTGTGCTTATCGACAAGCAATATGTGATAAACATTCTCCACTCAACTCAGTATGTCGAGCACTTTATCGGAGCTATCAAAAAATGCTTCGGAGACAATATGCACATAATCATCCGCCTCGATCATCCTCACCAGACACATGATCGTGAGATGCTCATTCCATACTCTATACACTACTAAAATTTCGATATTTTCGCTTTATGCGTATACTCGGGTCATATAGCACAAATAATTCATAAATATATGATCGAAAACACTCTCAAGTGGAAAAAACCTGAACGACAATGAGCGAGATCGACCGTCAGATTCAATGGAGACTATAGAGCTGAGCTCCAAAAAACAATCGATATCCTTGAGCTCTATTTTGAAGCTGAATTACCGAAATCATTTTTTATTGATTCTGTGATCGCTGGAGGCTATGAGATCAAAATCCGTATCAATGATGAAGAACAGGATATACGCCGAGTCATCAATTGTATATTCCGCTACCATCACGATGAGCAGAAGTTCGGTAATATCAATATCGAGCTGGGCTCATACGAACTCTCGAAAAAAACCATGGTACACTTTGTAGGCACATTCTCGATCACGGATCGAGAGCGGATCAAGCGAGTACTCCTCGAAGATGTGATCGGATGTGCAAAAGCGATATACTAACGAAATACTCATTCTTCAGTGAATGAGTATTTCGTTAGAAGGGCGATATTTTTTCGTCTTGGATTTTTCTTTGATTTACGTCAAAATACGGTAAAATGCAATTACTCTATCTATTAACCTATTTACCTATGAACTTTCTTCTGAATATCCTCATCTCGGCTCTCGCTGTGGCTATTGCGGCCTATATCACTCCTGGTGCGACTGTGGATGGGTATCTCACGGCAATCATAGTGGCCATTGTACTAGCAATAGTCAACTCTACGATCGGTCCACTTCTGAAGACTCTAACTCTTCCATTGAATATACTCACTCTCGGGCTCATATCTCTCATCATCAACGTACTCATGGTACTTTTGGTCGCAAGAATAGTTCCAGGATTCGGGCTCGATGGATTCTGGACCGCTCTGGTATTCGCTGTGATACTGGCTCTCGTGAATATGGTTCTGGGTAGTGGAATCATAAAAGGAAATAATGGGATTATAGATACTAATTCTCGACGATAATCAATTTTTAAAAATCCTCTGGCTATCTAAATAGTCTGAGGATTTTTTTGTAACATATATATCCATTCTTGATTACCTGCCTCGCCTATCAGAGAGGATTTTTGTTTTTTGAGGACTCGCATGTTTTTGAGACTGAGCAAGTTCTCGAATTCTTTCATTTTGAATTCGACTATTTGCATATTCTTTGGAACTCCTGTTTTCTTGAGATGAATTCTACCGACCTCGAACTGTGGCTTGTAGAGGAGGAGGATAGCCGTACGACTATGTGCGAGAGTGATCATTGCATCGAGAATCAGCGTGAGTGAAATGAAGGAGGCATCACAGACGATGATATCGTATGATTTGTGATTCATGCGAGCAAAGTCTCGAATATCGGTCTGCTCGTAGGAGTCCACCCGACTATCAACCCGCAGTGATGGATGGAGTTGTTTCGTCCCGACATCGACGGCATCAATATGCGTTGCTCAGTATTGTAATAGAACCTGAGAAAACCCCCCAGTAGAGGATCCAACATCGAGACAATTGGTGCCTGATATTTGCAACTTGCATATACCCATTACGGGTACTCAATTCTCAATGCTCAATTGTTCGAGAAATCCTGCCAGTTTCTCTGCACTCCGCGAAACCCACTCGACTCGTCGGTCTGCCACGATCGATACAATAGTAGTATCTGAAACATGGGAAGATGATTTATTGTATATTTTACCGTTCACAAGAACGAGACCCATAGCAATGAGTTGTTGAGCCTTGTTGCGAGTGATCTCATGATGTATAGTGAGATAGATATCTAGTCTCATAACCACTTGGTGATATATTCTTCTACTTTAATCTTGATATCTGTTTCTATAACTTCTTTTTCTTCTGCTGTGAACCGTGAGAGTACCCAGTCACTCACTTCATAGTGGTCATCTCTCCCAATCCCGATCTTGATACGAGCGAATTGATTGGTACCGATTTTGGTGATAATATCTCGGAGTCAGTTTTGCCCACCGTGACTCCCCTCGCTGCGATATCTGACCTTGCCGAACTCCATATCAATGTCATCTGAGATGATGAGAATATCTTTTTTGGGATCGAGTTTATAAAAAGAAATAAGAGCTGATACAGCATCGCCTGATAGGTTCATAAAAGTCTGAGGTTTGATACCGAGAATTTGCAAACCAACGATTGATAATTGAGTATCTGTAGAAATCAATGATTTGAATTTTTTTTCTTCTCGCCAATCAATGAAAAGCAAATCCACCATCATAAAACCCACATTGTGACGAGTGTGGTGATACGCGGATCCAGGATTACCGAGCCCGATGATAAGCTTCATGGGCTATAGAATATGCAAATTATCTTATTTGTAAAATAGAAATGTAGTGTCAGGATTTGCTTTTTTAGGGTAGAATATGATAGAGTACTCGTGTTACTAATTCTATCATATGAAACAATATATCTCGTTCCTCATGCTCATGGTACTCCTCGGATCACAGAATGTACACGCTGAGAGTGGTGATATCACCAATGAAATCGCTCTCATCAATGCGAGTATCTCAAGTGAGCTAGAGCTCGACTCCGCTCCAGTACCCATCGCAAATCCCAATATCTACACACCATGGGAACTCGTCCATCGCAGTGCGATGCTATCAGGATTTCAGTGGGGTGGTGAGATAGCCAAATTCATCACGCCCAATATGTATATCGGGACTCCATTCGATATGGATCAGTCCACTCCTCTATGAGAGTTCCTCGTAGAGGACGCCACTACATATAGTGAGTGTCTGACAAATGAGTCATATCTCTCCTACGGGCTCGGTGAGCGAATTGAGAAAACTGATATCCTCGAACTCAAGGCTATTGCCAAAACTTGTGCTCAGCAATTCTATGGTACCTATTTCGATGGTAAACCATATACGACTCGTGAAGAATACCTGATGATGCTCATGACGATGTTCGGTGAAGACATCTCAGTAGCTGGAGAATTCACCAATGATGGCAAATATATAGCAGCAGGACCTGGGGTTGAAAGCGGATTCGAGAATGTAAGTCCAACTGCATGGTACAGTCCCTATCTCGCCTATGCTGATGAGATTGGAATACTCTCGACTGATGAGATCAAGTGGCAAATGGCTAAGGCTATCACAGACATAGAGGCAATCGATATGCTCTCACTATATACGGCGTATCGTATGGGATATACGGGTGATGATATTCTCGATAGTGGAATGATTATGACTGATAGTTTGAAATATAATATCGCATTCCCATCTGAGAATGAGGTCACGATACGTGTACAATAAACATACAGATAAAAATCATACTACATATCACCAGCATATAATGGAAAATACCAAATTCATAGCGCTCATCGATGAAGTCATCAAGATGAATATATCTGATCTCCATCTCACCGGGGAATCAGTGCCACATATCCGCAATCATATCGGTGATATTGCCCCTGTAGACAAATATGGGGTGATCACCTGATTCGATATAGAGGAGATCTGTGAATTCTTGCTCGGGAGACGGTTCGATGAGCGGACTCTCGATATCTCATATGCTCAGGGGGTTGCTCGGTTCCGTGTGAATATGAGTCGTACAATCAAGGGGATCACGATCGCCATGCGAATGATCCCGTCTATCATACCGACTCCAACTGAGATATCACTCCCAGCATCTATCCTCAAGGCTGCTACCGCAGATAAATGAATCATCCTTATCACTGGACCAACTGGATCAGGGAAATCCACCACCATGGCAACGATACTCGACTATATCAACTCGAACAGCTCCAAACATATAATCACGCTCGAGGATCCAGTCGAGTTCGTCTATCAGAATAGAAAATCCCTCATCCATCAGCGAGAGCTCGGGAAACAATTCCATACTTTCGGTGAGGGTATCAGATCGATACTACGTGAAGATCCTGATATCATCGTGATCGGCGAGATGCGAGATCTCGAGACCATGGAGGCTGCGATCACGCTCGCCGAGACAGGACATCTCGTCTTCTCGACGCTTCATACCAATGATACCGTCCAGACTGTCGATCGTATCATCCAGTCATTCCCAGCAACATCACAGAATCAGATCCGCATGCAATTCGCACTCTCTATGCGAGCGATCATATCTCAGTTACTCCTTCCAAAAAGCGATACCACGGGTATGATCGTAGCTCGTGAACTCATGTTCAACAATGACTCTGTCCGCAATCTCATCATCCGAGGTGAGACACAAAATCTTTACTCCGTACTTGAACTCGGCAAGCAAGATGGGATGATCCTCATGGATGAATCACTCATGAATCTCGTGAGAGAACATAAAATTTATACCAAAACGGCTCAACTTTTTATGCGAGATCCATCAAAACTTGATATTTAGACACGAACTCTATATTTGCCAATACCAAATCTACCAATAATTGTGGTAGATTTTGTATTTTTGTATGGAGATATGCTAGACTGGTGGTATGTCAGTACTCAGGTACATCTCGATCATCCTACTCAATTTACTTCTCATACTGGAATCGAGTACTTTTTCTGTGGTTGCTCTGACAGATGCAGATATTGCTGTGAACTCACTCGAGGCACTCTCACTCCCTGTAGAGACGATAGACCAAGAAATAGCGAGTACGACGGTCCAAGCTATATCAAAAGAAATCAAACCAGAGCTCAGAGTCGATATCCAATCACTCCTCGACGCCAACCGAGCATATGCGGTAGAGAAGATATTCACACCCGAGGAGATCATACCTCTCGTAGATACACTATCACCCACACTCGACACCCTCTCGTCACTCAATGAAGGAGATATGTTCGGGGATTTTCTCATCGCATCTAGCGCAAGACTCCTAGAGTGAGTCAAATGAAGCAAAATAAAGCTCGATCACCGAGCTAGAGCGGAGCAAAAAGTCGATGGAATACGAGGTACTATAGCGGTTAACATGGCGACTGGTACGATCATATCGACGCTCTCTGGGGCGATTATCGATCCTACAAATATCGGAATATATGACGTCACTCCTGATGTCAGGATCAAGGCTGATAGCTATCATACCAAAAAAATCAAACCAATCAAACCAAAAAAATGAATAACTCCAAAGGATAATGGTGCTGAAGTATTTGAGTTCGGTATCCCAGGAACCCATCTCATATTCTCATCACCTGTCACGATATCGATCCGTACTCCGATGCTCAGTGATGGCAATGTCGTAGATCTTGCAGTACTCCATGCGGGTAATAGTATATTCAACACAAGTGGACTCTCACTCTCGAGCAATACTCTCTGTAATATCAGTGGATCTGCATCCAAGCCAGGATCACAAGCAGTCGTCAAAAATGGAAAAATCACATTCTACACCTGTGGGGCATCAAGTTTTACGATGAATCTATCTGGTGGTACCGCTGGATCCAACGACCTGCGTATCGTCATAGGTGACTGTGCACAACTACAAGTATACTACAACAATCTCGCACAGATCTATACTGGTAACCCAGCAGCAACAGGATGTGGTCTCCCCGGTATGTGGGCGGCACTCCGGATCGGAGGTGTGACATACGGCAATGGTGTGGATGGTGTCACTGCGACCGCATGGTCAACCCAGACTACTACTGGATCCACAAGTGGCAATACGTATACCGCGAGATCGACGATGACCAGAGTAGTTGGTACACTTACATATACACTGATTATCGATTGGGCCCATACGGCTCCGAACAAATACTTTACCTGGTCATATCAAGTCATCGTACCTCCTACCAATACAGCGAATGTCCGTTTCTATTTCGCCAATGATAGTATGGTGGCTGGAGCTGATACAGCTGATGTCGGATATCTCTCACTCACGGGTGGTACCACTGTAGGAGTCTATGATAATGTTGCCAACGTGATATCTGCCTATCGATACATCTCAGGACCAGTATGGACTGGATATGAGGTGGGGCCATATGCTACCGTCGCTGGTCGCATCACGGGTGGTACTGATTTTGTCAACACAATTCAGGGTACTGCAGGAGATCTAGGATTTTGAGTCAATTGGAATTTTGGAACTGGAGCCAACGTGACCTACAGTGGATCATCTGAGTGGAGATTTTTCCCATATATCGCAACAAATGTGGTAGATCTCATCCCTGGTGTTGGACAACCAGAGGGCCCACTCACAACAGGATATCTCTCTCAGATACCCATCACGCTGACCAATGCTGGTAATCTCACCTCATCAGGGGTTCATACGGCCATACTCACTCTACCCGCAAATATTTCATGACCGACGATTGCTTTTGTGGACAATGGATGGTCATGTGGTGCTACTGTCGGAGTGACGGTGACTTGTACCAAGACGACAAGTATAATAGCATTTGCCACAGATACTCTCCGAATACCAGTGATCCCTCTACCAGCTGCAGGAGGGACGAATGTCACATTCAATGTATCGATCTCCAATCCTGGTGACTCCAACACAACCAATAATACCGCATTCGCAACGAACTCTGTCGTATCTGCGACTATCGCATACTCACCAGGAGGCGTCACGGGGGCCAATCTCTGGCTCAAGGCTGACGGCAACAAAAACTGTAGTACCAATGGTTGTACGATTACAACTTGGAATAATAGTGGTGCTATCGCAATCAATGCCGTCACAGGACTTGGGACGGTGACATATAGTACTGGTGTCACAATGAACTACAATCCTACTCTCTATTTTAACAATGCATCGCTGAATGTTGCGAATAATCTCGGTGTGACGACCGCTGCGGTATCAATTTTTACGACATCTCTTATCGGTACTGGTGGATCGTTCCTGATAGGCCCTCAGGCAGTAGTCGCCAATAGTCTAAACTGGAGTACCACACCAACCACTGATCTATTCGGACTCTATCCAGCGACCAATATATATAACGGTGCCAATGGGCGTGCAGCAGGTACAGCAGATATCACGACTACCTCTCGTGCCACAGGAGGATCAGCGACCAATCGTACTGATGGTCTCCAGAAGCTCACTAACGCAGCGGTTGTCACGGCTTTTGTCGGAACCAATATTGGTATCGGACGCAGCAATGTGACTAACTCGACTCTCGCGAATGTGGGTGAAGTCATCATCTATCCGACGGAGATCATCGGAGTAAGTAGAAACAAGGTCGAGTCATATCTTGCAATCAAATATGGTATCACGCTCGATCAGAGTATAGCACAGAACTATACCCTCTCGAACAATGCTATTGCCTGGAATAGTGCAAGTATTGGATTATTTAAAAATGATATCGCTGGTATCGCTCGTGACGATGTCTCAGCACTCTCTCAGACGAAGTCCCAATCCGTCAATAATTTATGAGATATCATCGTTGCTACAGTAGGTGCTATCGGGATCAACTACCAGTCACTCCTCTGGGCCAATGATGGGGCTGGAATAAGTAGTTTTTCAGTGTTGGATTCCCCACCAGGATACCAACATATAGCTCGTGAGTGGCAGTTCCAAAAGAAAAATGGAAATATCGGCGATGTAAAGATAGCCTATCCGGTAGCATCCGTCCCTGCAGGATTCACGGGGACTCTCATGATGCTCGTGGATACTGATGGAGTATTCACAACTGGAGCAAGTGCCTATACAGGAACACTGAATCTTGGCAATTGGGAGTTCACACTCAATATTGCCGATATGCAGTATATAACTTTTGCGAAGTCGGTATTCACGGATACAGTAGCTCCAGTGATCAACTCTATATCTATAGCATCTGGAGTACTCCTCCCGATCGGCAACTTCCCTCTCACTGTCACCTATAGTGATACGGGTTCTGCGATCAGTGCTGGATCATTCACCGGAAAGATCTATGCCTGGGATGGAGTGAGTGCCTGGGGAGTGACCGATCTCTCACCGACCTATATGACTCTCTCGGGAGCAGCGACGACCTCGACTGGTCGACTCACGGTATCGGGACTCCCATTTGGCAGATATCGATTCGACATCTCAGTTGCCGATACAGTCGGAAATATAGCAACACAGAGTATCATCTACTATATCGATGCGATCGACTGGAGTATCTCATCCGATACCTACGATATCGGTACACTCTCACCTGGGCCACAGATATTCGGAACTGGAGAGATGATAGTCACAGTACGGACGGTGGGGGCTGCGTTCAATCTGAGTATGATAGGGACGAGTACTCTGACGCGATCAGCCGAGACCATCAACTACTGGAATGGTACCCTCGGATGGGGATATGACCAGTGGACTGGATCAGCATACCTCGGGACGATCATCTCAACTGGTACAGCAGGTACTCTCGCGAATCAGGCAGTGAGTATCAATACGAACGGTCTCAAGAACACCTATACCTACCGTATCAAATACGGCAGTAAGATCAGTGCCGAGCAAGCAGCAGGGCTCTACAATGGGAGTATGAAAATGGATCTGGTAGCGAGTTATTAAAAAATCCCAACTAAGTTGGGATTTTTTCTGTATTCTGTTTTTTTCGTTCACTCTCATTGTCTGTCTTGATCTTTGAACATCAGTAATTTGTGACTTCATATATTATTCGAGAGGTTTCTATTTTCTTTCAGTCCCCTTCTTTGCTTTCAGTCCGAAACATCAGGGATCGTTGATCCCAGACATTAAGCAACTGGCTTTTCCTTGCTTTCAGCTTGTTTATCATTTTTCATCTTCGAAACATTAGGAGTATGTGACTCCACACTCTCTCCTAGAGAGTTCTGTTTTCTTTCCATATCTTTTTTTGTCTTTAATCCCTCTTTATATTCCTCTTTTTCTTTGCGATATTTTTTCTCATCATCAGAGATCTTGGCTGCATATTCGAATATCTTTTTCTCTACATAGTCTCGCTTCTTGGTATACTTCTCACGAGAGACCTTCAGGAGGACATCACGAGACTGCTGTGGAGGGGTGTCAATCTGCTCATGGAGTGGGGCATAGGTCGTGGCTGAGAAAACGGGCGATGGCATACCATCGATGAGGAGCTTGGTATAGATATCGTATTTGCGTAGATTGGTCAGATCGTGAGGAGTGATCACATCTTCACCGCCGAACACCTCAGCGAATTTCATCGCATCATCATGTCCGACCTGGAACGAGATCAGTGATCCCACATTCCCGAATACTGCTCCCTGTACGGTCTCCGGCATTTGAGCGATATACTGATTTGCCATCGTGAGGGAGAGCTTGTATTTGCGAGCCTCGGAGAGGATGGTAGCGAACGAGTCCGTGGCGAAGTTCTGAAACTCATCGACATAGAGACCAAAATCCCTGCGATTCGCCTCAGGCGTGTCCGCTCGGGTCATCGCCTCGATCTGGAACTTGGTCACCATCATCGCTCAGAGGAGTGCGGAT
The DNA here is from genome assembly GCA_031410215.1 of Candidatus Altimarinota bacterium. GTDB lineage: Bacteria > Patescibacteriota > Gracilibacteria > BD1-5 > UBA2023 > JABFSX01. The sequence continues at coordinate 16,753 of JANNYQ010000067.1, forward strand.
GCATCTTCTCCGATTTTACCCTTCGACAGATTCACGATGAATATCTTCCCATTATCCATTATCCAACGGAGTGAGAACGGATTTTTTGGCTGTCCGAGAATATTGCGGAGGATAGGGGATGAGAGGAACTGTCCGACTTTATTCAATATCGGATTAATCGCCTCGCTCATCTGTGCTGGTGCCATCTTCTCGAACTCATTTGTCCAGAATTGTATGAGAATTGGGTCTGTGATCTTCGATACTACCTTGCGTCTATATGACTCATGGGTCAGCATCAGCGGGATGGAGATCAGCGTAGTATCTGGGATCAGCAGGAGCGTGAGGATCGTATTGCGGAGGATATACTCGAGCCTGGGCCCCCAGCTCTCGGCGAACATCTTTTTGAAAATAGAAACGAGTCCCGACGCTACAATCGGACGCAGTTCAGGGTTGGGATTATCAAGCATATTGAACGCAATCGGATACTCCGTATCAGACGGGTCGAATAGTACGATATCGTTGGTTCGAGACTTCGGGATATTAGCGAGGATCGTATCAGCGAGATCTCCATGCGGATCGATGAGGGCAATACCTCGTCCTGACATGATATCAGAGTAGAGCATATTTTCCAGAAGTGTGGATTTTCACATTCCAGTTTTTCCTATGATATAGGTATGACGAGCTCGGTCGATCGGCTGGATAGCGAATGCCTCGGTCGATCCTCGGAAATTCGACAGTCCAATCGGAGTATTGGGTGCTCAGGTATGAGGCAGGTTGTGGGGTGGTTCGAACCGGCGAGTTGTGACCCAGTTGACGCCTGGAGTCCGTACATAAATCGTCGGCATATGTACGAGTCCTGCGAGCTCCGTCACAGACAATATGCTCCGATATTTGGAGTATTTTTTGAGAGTTTTAGCGTAGATCGTCTGATATGGCCTCCCCGTGATCAGCTTGGCTCCGTTGGGCTGAGAAAATATATGGAGACTCGATGCAAGTTCCCGAGTTGTGGTACTCGTCTGCCCGAGCGAAGCCAGGATGATCTGCGTCGAGTAGCCATAGCTATCGAACTTGCTCTCATTCGTTTCTCGTTTTTCTTTTTTATCACTCATACTATGTTCATCCTCAATGTGAGATCCTCATGTGAGGAACGAGGCCAGATGCGCCAGTAGACTAAAGGGGAATGCAATCACTCGAATCCACCACCAATTCGCGAGGAGGAACACCTTGGCAAAGTCAGGAATATGCATCTCTATGATCGATCTGGAGGTATGTTCACGCCAGTCATGATCAGAGAGCGGAGAGAAATCAACACGAAGAAATACCGTCTCCGTTTTCGCCGATTTCGCGAGAACCGAGGTAATTCCTGAGAGTGGATCGATTCCCTCTTTTTCTGTACGGTCCTTGAGATTGGCATAGATCTTGATCGTATCGCCCGAGATATGAGGGAGTCGAGCTTCTTGCACTGAAATCTGAGCATCGATGGCAAAAGGGAGTACCGCCTCAGTGATCTCGATATCACTATAGTGAGCATAGAGCTGACTCTCGAGGAACTGTCTATGATTAACCCGGGTCTCGAGAAAAAATCTGATACGACTCTGGTGATGCACCACAAAAAACCGAAACTGTGGACGGTTATGGGGGAGAATATCCCACCAAGCAGCGTGTGAGTCATGAAGGGTATCATGGAGGGTCGAGAGCATCTCACGAGCGACGAACACTCACTTCTCATTGGCTCTATCCACCGCGATTTCGAGGATCACTGTATTCATAAGGAATATTTTATAGAAAACCCTTGAAAAAGCCAATTGCATTTTTGCATATTTTTCCTATAGTGCATCTATGAAAACTATTGAGATAAATAATGCAAATATTTGCATCAATGAAAACTGTCATATATACGACAGAGGCCTTGTAGATAGTGTCGATATCGTCATTGGCGAGTGATTACAGGTCGAGTATTGTTTCGTTGCTCCTGCTCGGATGCTACTCACTGAGGGGGAATCAAAGGGGGAGTTGGTCCCTGTATATAAAAAATATTACCGCCATATCGCCATCGGAGCAGATACGACATTCACAGGTACTGGTGTGATGATGGATCAGGTAGACATCGAGATCATCACTGAGATATGTGGCGATAGTGCTCGGTCTACACTCGATCTCCTCGCTCTTGCAACTGATGATGCTCGCATCTCTGTCGAAGGAGTGGCGAGAGTCGCATCGCCATATCGCCAGGTGTCGACTCGTGTCGATCAGACCAATATCCTCATCGGGACTGGAGCCCGAGTCCGTGGAGTCCCACGACTTGAGATTGCCACTGATGATATCGAGTGAGGGCACTCATGTCGAATGCATCGTCTCGGCGGAGAGTCACTGTTTTATCTCACCTCTCGTGGTCTCACTCACCAACATGCAGAGACACTCCTACTCAACTCGGAGATCCTGAGACATCTCAGAACTATCGAAGAAGATCACAGAGAAAATGCCTGTTATGAGATACATATGCGACTGATCAAAAAAACCACCATTTAGGTGGTTTTTTAATTATATACCATTTGGTTTTTCCAATATGGGTATATGCCCTATTGGATATTTATTAAAGATTTATTTGTTTCATAGATCGAAAGACATATAATATACGAGATTACTTGTATTAATTTGCTCTCTATGAAAAAAATAAACCAAGAAGAATCTTATAAAAGAAAAGCAGTAAAACCACTCACTGCTATAGTGCTTCTCGCTACGCTAAAGTCAAAAAATCAATTATCACACACAGCAGTTTTATCAAAGCTACTTATAGAAAAATTGGAAAAATTGAATGTCCAAAGTGAGATGATACGCCTCATCGACTATGATATCAAACCTGGTACCCGAGAAAATATGGGCAAAGGTGATGAATGGCCAAATATACTCAAAAAAATACTCGCAGCTGATATCATCATATTCGCAACACCGATCTGGTGGGGACTCCACTCATCTCTCATGCAACGAGTTGTCGAGCGTATGGATACTCTGAATGACTCATTACTCGAAACGGGCACTTCGCCACTTGCCAACAAAGTTGCGAGTGTGGTGATAACTGGTGCAGAGGATGGCGCCCAACATATTACGGGCAATCTTTTGAGTTTTATCACATACAATGGGCTGACCATCCCACCAGGCAGCTCTGTATCATGGCTCGGTGACGCGGAAGGAAAGAGTGAAGAGCAATTGACGAAGTTGTTTAGCAAGGAACCTACCAAATCGATGATAGAGGTGGCTGGAGATAATATTGTTCATATGGCTTCATTCCTCGAAGAAAATCCCTACCCCATAGCAAGTCAAGGTATCAGAGGGAGCATCAAATCTGGTACTGTTGGCATTAAGAACTAACAGTAGTATCGATCCATTGCTCTTTCATTATTGGTACCATCGTACCTTGTGGAGATGTTATCAATTTTTATTTGCGATCATCGCTCTTACGAGTCCCATGAAGAGTGGGTGAGGTCGGGATGGACGAGAGATGAGCTCAGGATGAGCCTGTGTCGCAATCATATATGGATGATCAGCTATCTCCACGATCTCGGCGAGCATCCCATCTGGTGATGTGGCTGATACGATGAATCCTGATTGTTCCATCTGCTCGCGATAGAGAGGATCGAACTCGAATCGGTGGCGATGTCGCTCAGTCACGGGTAGTCATCCATATACCTTCTCTGCCAGACTTCATTTTCTGATCACACACTCATAGCTCCCGAGTCGCATATTCCCTCACTTCGATGTCAGTCATCTCTGATGATCCATGATATGGATGATATTATGGGCTCATTCTGGAGTGAACTCTTCACTCGATGCATCAGATATACCCAGTACATTACGTGCATACTCGATCGCCATGATCTGAGATCCGAGACAGATCCCGAGGTATGGGATTTTATTCACTCTTGCGTATCTCGAGGTCTCGATCATCCCCTCGGTTCCCCGAGTACCGAATCCTCCAGGGATACAGATCCCATCGAGATTCTCAAGGATGGCTGTACCTGATTTTTCTACATCCTCCGCATCGATGAATTGGAGTTTTATTTTTTTCGAGTGAGCGAATCCGGCACACCGAAGTCACTCATTGACAGAGTAGTAGGCGTCTTCGAGATCCGTGTATTTGCCGACCATACCGATCGTGAGGATATCGGTCGAATTCTCGATATGTCCGACGAGCTGTTCCCATTTTTGCATATTAGGTATCACGCTATCGAGTCTGAGTTTGGAGAAGATCTTGGTACTCACGAGTTGCGTAGCAAATGAAAGTGGAACCTTATAGATCGAGTCGAGTGTCGGTGCGGCGATAATATCATCTCGATGGAGTCCTGATGTCGATGCGATCTTTGCGAACATCTCCTCAGGAACAACTTCATCAGAGCGGACCACGAGGAAATCAGGTGATATCCCATATCCCATCAGCGTACGAACTGAGTGCTGTATGGGCTTGGACTTGAACTCTTTCGATGCTCAGAGAAATGGGAGGAGCACTACATGAACAAATATTACATTATCCCGACCGAGACGATGCTGAAGCTGTCGAGCAGACTCGAGAAGATATTCGTTTTCCATATCTCAGACAGTTCCCCCGATTTCGATGATCGAGATATCTGCATTCGCAGTCTCATATCCTGCCTTGATTTTCTCCTGGACGAGATCCGTGAGGTGCGGGACGATCTGGACAGTTCCACCGAGAAAATCCCCACGACGCTCTCGAGCAATGAGTTCCTCATACAACTTACCCGATGTGAATGATGAGAATCGATTCATATCCGTATCGAGAAATCTCTCATAGTGACCTATATCGAGATCTGTCTCAGCTCCATCAGCCGTGACGAATACTTCTCCATGTTGCGTTGGGTTCATCGTTCCTGGATCAACATTGAGATAACCGTCGAATTTTTGACAGTAGACTCGTTTATGTGAGGCCGTGAGGAGTGCACCGATCGATGCGGCGGCTATACCTTTTCCTATGCCTGAGAGGACACCTCATGTGACGAATATTATTTTCAAGAGAGAAGAAAGTTAGAAATATAAAAAAAGAGGGGTCATAAAAACCTCTCTCTAATATGAGATGATACGGGTTGTATATCTCTGCAATTGCATATCATGATTATAGAGAAAAATCCATAATTGCAAGACATTATAGTGAGAATAATTCTCACTATAATTTGATTTCCATGAAAAAAGAATATAATGGAAATCCTAATTATTAATATAACACTTATGGAAAACAACCCATCTCTCACAGCCCTCAACCATCTCATCGCCCTCTATACCGTCACAGCTCAGAATGCGAGGTTCTGCCACTGGAATGTAGTCGGTCCTCACTTCGAGGATGATCATGAGTTCTTCGGTGATATCTATAGTGAGCTCTCGGACGAGACTGATCTCTTCGCAGAGCGGATCCGAGCTCTCCGGATGAATCCTATATCCGCTATATCAGATCTCCTCGGAGAGGCTCAGCTCATAGAATATGCCCTCCCGATGACAGCCCGAAATATGCAAAAAAATATGCTCGCCGACTATGAGAAAATATCAGCAAAAATGACACAATTCGCAACATCTACTGAGGATGATGCCGTCACTCAGGATATCATTGTTGGATCGCTGCGACAGATCGACAAGCGAGCTTGGATGCTGCGATCGATGCTCGGTGAATAGATTTATTATGAGAATAATTCTCATTTTATCTTGATTTTTTGATTGAATTCCCTATACTGTTACCGTGGTTTTCTATAACCCAATTACTAATTACTAATCTACCATTATTATGTCATGCTGACACGACCACAGTACACACGAAGAGTACTCTTACGAACAAGTAAAAATCGACACTCTTGCTCCTGGATTTGACCTCCCAGCCTACGATCCAATCAAGGATGATACAACGAATATATCGACACACGATCTCCACGGTAAGTGGACGGTACTCTTTTTCTACCCGGCTGATTTTACATTTGTCTGTCCTACAGAACTCAAGGATATGGCAGGAGCAAAGGCTAAGTTCGACGAACTCGGAGTCATAGTACTCGCGGCCTCTACTGATACAGTATTCTCTCATAGAGCATGGGTCAAGCACGAGGGTCTTATGAAGGGATTTCCATACCTCATGCTCGCTGATCACAATACGGAGATCGCAGCCGCATACAATATCCTCGATGAAGAATCAGGGATTGCTGGACGTGGAACATTTATCATAGATCCAGAGGGGATCTGCCGAGGTATCGAGGTCACATCTGGTCCACTCGGACGCAACTCAGATGAACTCATTCGCAAGATCGAGGCTCTCCAGTTCATGGCAGCTCATCCGGGGACTGCATGTCCTGCGAAATGGGCAGTTGGATCCAAGACCCTCACTCCATCTATCAAGATCTCTGGTGAAGTCGAGGCACAACTCAATTAATCTTAGTTCAATTTAAAATAATCCCTGAATAATCAGGGATTATTTTATGATGCAATATTCCTCTATCTCATACCTTGTCTTTAATTTGTCTTTGTTATATCGACAGAATACGATATGCTCATATTGAATTATTTCTTAACTAGATAATATGGATAATCATAATGGTGATTCAGGTGTGAATACACTTCTCATAGTGGTGATACTATTGATCATAGTTGGTACGGCGGTATGGTTCTATTCTAGAGGCTGAATCACTCCGACTCAACAAGGCACACCAAAAATCAATGTAGATCTCAATATGCCTACAGTTCCAAGCAGTCCCTCTGGTACTGGGCTCTAAAGAATCAAAAAATCCCCCACTTTCGTAGGGGATTTTTGTATTCATATTTCTACTCTTCATCATCTTCTTCGAACTTCACTCCGCGTTCTGCTCGGATTTTTTCTGTGATGTTGTTCGGAACCTGAGCATAGTGAGCAAACTCCATAGCGTAGGTAGCTCGACCCTGAGATGATGATCGGAGATCTGTTGAGTACCCGAACATCTCAGAGAGAGGGACGTGAGCTCGGATGATCTTCGCCATACCTCGCTCTGTCATCTCGATGATCTGTCCTCGTTTTGAGTTGAGATTGCCGAGGACATCACCCATATACTCTTCTGGAGTATTGACCTCTACGAGCATGATTGGCTCGAGAAGTGCAGGTTTTGCCTTGCGAGCCGCCTGACGGAATGCTTTGATCGCCGCCATACGGAACGCGAGCTCATTGGAATCGACATCATGGTACGAACCGAATGTGAGTGTAGCCTTCACATCAACGATAGGATATCCAGCGATGATACCACGAGTGTAGGCGGTCTTGAGACCCTTCTCGACTCCTGGGATGAACTCTCGAGGGATGACACCACCGACGACCTTGTTGAGGAATACTGTCTCCTCAGCGAGAGCCTCTGGATCTGCGGCTCGCATCTCTGGAGTGATCGGCTCGAACGTGATGACAACATCACCGAACTGACCACGACCTCCTGATTGCTTCTTGTGTGTACCTCGCTCATCAGTCACTGTAGCAGTGATCGTCTCACGATAGGCAACTTGAGGAGCACCGACATTGGCCTCGACTTTGAACTCACGTTTCATACGATCTACGAGGATCTCGAGGTGGAGCTCACCCATACCCGCCATGATCGTCTGTCCTGTTTCAGGATTCGATGATACACGGAACGATGGATCTTCTTCGGCGAGCTTGTTGAGGGCCATACCCATCTTTTCCTGATCTGCTTTAGTTTTTGGCTCTACAGAGATCGAGATTACTGGCTCAGGGAACACCATACGTTCGAGGAGGATCGGATGGTTGATATCACAGAGGGTATCTCCAGTCTTTGTAGCCTTGAGTCCGATGATGGCACCGATATTACCTGCTGGGATCTCATCGATCTCAGTTCGAGTATTGGCGTGCATCTGGAGGAGTCGACCGATACGCTCCTTTTCTCCGGTGACAGAGTTGAGGACGTATGATCCTGACTTGAGAGTACCAGCGTAAACTCGGACGAATGTGATACGACCGACAAATGGATCAGTCATGATCTTGAATGCTATAGCACCAAGAGTCTCGTTTGGATCCTGTTTGAGAGTGATCACCTTTTCGATATCATCAGGGTCAACTCCCGTTGCCATACCACCCTTGACGTCAAGAGGAGATGGAAGGAGGTTGACAACCGCGTCGAGGACGAGCTGTACACCCTTGTTCATAAGGGCCGATCCACACATAAGTGGGTAGACCATATCTGCGATGACACCCTTTCGGAGTCCCGCTATGATCTCAGCCTCTGTCAGTGTACCATTCTCGAAGAACTTGTTCATGAGCTCATCATCTTGCTCTGCTGCCTTCTCGACGAGAGCGGCATGCCACTTGTCTGCATCAGCCTGATGTGATGCTGGGATCTCCATCTCGATGACCTTCTCACCCATCTTCCCATCAAAAGTATACGCCTTCATATTGATGAGATTGATGATACCAGAGAATTCGTTCTCCTGACCGATTGGGAGCTGGATTGGGATGACCTTATTACCGGCAAGTCGCTTGATGATAGACTCGTATGTCATCATGAAGTTACCACCCGTCTTGTCCATCTTGTTCGCGAATGCGATACGAGGCACTCCATATTTGTCAGCCTGTTTCCATACTGTCTCTGACTGAGGCTCGACACCCTGAGAGGCATCGAATACCGCAACCGCTCCATCAAGTACTCGCATAGAGCGCTCTACCTCGATTGTGAAGTCCACGTGACCTGGAGTATCGATCAGGTTGAGTTGTACCCCATTCCATGTAGTAGTAGTAGCCGCAGAAGTAATAGTAATACCTCGCTCCTTCTCCTGCTCCATCCAGTCCATCGTCGCACCACCATCATGTACCTCACCGATCTTGTGGGTGATACCAGTATAGAACAGGACACGCTCAGAAGTGGTAGTTTTACCAGCATCGATGTGGGCACAGATACCGAAGTTTCGGATATTTTTGAGATCTTTGGAAATTGCCATAGAAAATAAGTTAAAAGATAAAAGATAAAAATTAATGGAATGTATACCTTAAGGTATAATAGTGGAAACTTCCAAAAACTCCCAAATTTCGCGAACATAATATGGAAAAGAGGGCGAATGTCAAAACAAGTTTTTTGAGATTTTTTCTACGAGAAATTTGCTTTCTGTTCTCTTTTTTCTATAATCGGCTCATCCCGAATAGGGTGGTGGAATTGTAGATGCTCGGGTGGTGGAATGGTAGACACGTACGTTTCAGATGCGTATGCCCTATGGGTGTGTGGGTTCAAATCCCATCTCGAGCACCATAGATATTTTGCCCAAGTGATGGAATGGTAGATGTGCGACCATAGGGAGCCATACTCCCGAGAACGAGCATCCGTGAAACGGTGCGACATTCGAGAGGGGTGCATGACGGAGGTTGATAGATCCAGATAAATTCGCCCAGGTGATGGAATGGTAGACATGACGGTCTTAGAAGCCGTTGCCGCGAGGTGTAGGAGTTCAAGTCTCCTCCTGGGCACCAGTATAGAAAAAAAATCCTCAATAATTGAGGATTTTTCTATCGTATATCTCTAAATGTTGCTGGTTTATCAACAATAAATATCTTATTATTCATCCAGTTTGAATACAAAAAGTTATTCCAATATGCAAGTAAGACCTTACATCCATTATCAAATCTTCTATTACTCGTAATAACTGTAGTATTTCTAGTGCTTTCCATGAGTACTTTTCCTTTTCATTGCATCTTTTGAGTAATCAAATTATCTTCTCCAAGATCAAATCCTGGTATATAACCACCAATTGAATTAGCTATACTCTTTCTAAAAAACGTATTTGCTCAACCAAATGAGTTCTGAGATTTAGGAAAATATCCATGTCATGAAATAAAACGAATAGTTCTTGGAATAATACGAATTATATGTTGCACGGGATGTATTCAGATCATTTTTGATCATCCGGAAAAACATACCAATTCTGGATCTTGATTAAAATACTTCATACTGTCATCAATCCAGTTCTCAGGTACTTGCGTATCTGCATCAGTTGTAGCTACAATATCTCATTTTGTTGCCTCGAGTCATGCTTGACGAGCATATGATACTCACTTTCGTGACTCATCTATTCGACCTATTCATGATTGCGTCATGATTTCTCATGTACGATCATTACTTGCGTTATTGACACCGATGATCTCTACAGCTACTGAGGTCTTTAGTTTTGAAAGCGTCCAGAGCATCAGTGGTAAATACATCTCTTCATTGTATGCAGGAAATACGACGGAAACTCTGGGTTGTTCTGAGATAATATCAATCATACGTGAACGAATAATATTACATACATCTTGTAGTTGTTCATCTGTAGGTATATTTGATAATTTGAAGTCGTGTGAATGAAGATACGGAAAGTCTTCTAAAAATTTCATAAAATTAATTAATATAATGTCAATATACTCAAATTTTGTGTAAATCAAGTGCTTTTTTTACATTTTCTAGATTTTTCTTACAATATCCCTCATGCAATCCCTTTTCTCTTCATCCATCACTCCACTCGCATCACTTCTCAGGCCTGAGCAAATCGGCGATCTCGTAGGACAGTCACATTTGATCGGCGAATGAAGAGCAATCCGCAAGTTCATCGAGGCAGGCAGACTCCCATCGATCCTACTCTGGTGACCTCCAGGATGCGGCAAGACCTCGCTCGCTCGAGTCATCGCGAACTCGCTGGATGCTGAGTTTTTTCATCTGTCTGGTGTACTCTCGAAGAAGGAAGATGTCGTGAAAATCATAGCCAGAGCACAGAAGAACTACGAAGATGGGAGACAGACGATATTATTCCTCGATGAGATACACAGGTGGTCGAAGTCACAACAAGATGTCCTCCTCCCATGGGTTGAGAAAGGGATCATCACGCTCATCGGGGCCACCACTGAGAATCCGAGCTTCACCGTGATCAATGCTCTACTCTCTCGCTGTCGCACCTATATCCTCGAACCGATCAGCGAAACAGAGATCACCCGATTCATGGAGAAAAACATGAGCCGAATACAGGAGAGGTATGCAAATATTGAGTTCACACAAAGCATCCTCCCTCTCATCGCCAAGCTCTGAAATGGTGATCTCCGCAATACTCTCAACCTCCTCGAAACGGCTTGTATATTGCAATGAGAGTGAGTGCTCACTCGTGAGACGATCCTCGAGGCTGGGAGCAAGTCGCTCAACTATGATAGCGATGGTGAAGAGCACTACAATCTGATATCAGCCATGCACAAGTCACTACGAGACTCTGATGGTGATGCTGCCATCTACTGGATAGGGCGTATGCTCGCAGGGGGCGAGGATCCGAGGTATATCATGCGCCGTATGATGAACTTTGCGTCTGAGGACATATATGATCCTCAGGCAATAATGCTGACCAATACCGTCTACGATATCTGCGAGAAGATGGGCATGCCCGAGTGCGAGCTCCCGATACTGAACGCAGCATACTATCTCGCAAACACTCCAAAAAATAACTCGATCTATAAAGCGATGCATGCAATGCATAAGGATATTCGAGAATTCTGAAATCTCTGAGTCCCACTCCACCTCCGTAACGCACCGACAGCACTCATGAAAGAAGCTGGTAATGGATCCGGATATGAATACGCCCATGATCTAGAGGAGAAAAAAAGTGAGCAAGAGCACTTTCCTGAAGAATTAAGAGGAAAGAAGTACAGAATATAACTTGCTTTTTCCTGATTTTTCTTATAATACTAAAAGTGAAATAGGACCTGCCAAATTGGCGAGTCTTTTTTTTGACTCAATTTATCCTATAATATCTGAAATACTATGTTCGATATAACAAAAATCAAGGCTGCCATAGAGCAGATCGCCGCAGAGAAAAAAATCGGTAAAGAAAAACTCGTCGAGATCATCGAATCAGCGATCAAGACTGCCTACAAGCGTGACTATGCGAGTAAGGATACTAATGTAAATGTCAAGCTCGATATGGTTACGGGCAAACTCGATGTCTCTGTCGAGAAGACAATCGTCGAGACTGTTGAAGATGAGGATATCGAGATCAGCTACGAAGATGTTGGTGGCGAGGAGTCAGGATTTGTTATTGGTGATACAGTCGAGATCGATGTGAGTGAAGAATTCATGAATAGTGAAGGATTCGGTCGTATTGCCTCTCAGGCAGCCAAGCAGGTCATCGTCCAGAAGATCGGAGAGACTGAGAAAGAGAAACTCTATCACCTCTTCAAGGACAAAGTCGATACGATTGTAAATATGCGAGTCGAGCTAGTCGAGAAGAATCGCGTAGTATTCGACTACAACGGACACCAAGTTGTCCTCCCTCGCTCAGAGCAAAACTCCGCAGACAAGTATGTCCCTGGTCAGCGTATGAATCTCTATATCCGTGGATGCGAGATTGATCCAGTGACTGGTCCTCGTGTTATCTTGTCTCGAAAGGATAAAGAGCTCGTGGTGAAGTTATTCGAGATGTCGACTCCAGAGCTCGAGGAGGGAGTAGTCGAGATCGTCTCTATCGCTCGTCTCCCAGGAGTCAAGACCAAGATCATCGTCGCCTCTGATGACGAAGATGTAGATCCAGCAGGATGTCTCATCGGACCAAAAGGAATGCGAGTACGCACCATCGTCGATGAGCTCTTCGGTGAGAAGATCGATATATTGAACTATACAACTAATCAGAAAGAGATGGTACGTCGAGCACTCGTCCCAGGTATCGTCGAGGACATCGAGATAGATGAGGAAACGACGACCATCCGGGCAACTGTGAAGGACGAAGAGAAAGCCAAGGTACTCGGTCGAGGCGGAACCAACATCAATATCGCAGGGGAGCTTCTCGGATACCGTATCTCACTCACGACACTGCCTCCAGCTGAGGTAGTCCCAGGAACTGAGACAAGCGAGTCAGAGTCTCCAACAGCATAAGTATAACACAAAAAATCTGCCTCTCAACTAAGAAGCAGATTTTTTTGTGAACTATTTTTGCTTGCACTCGACTCGCTCGATCACATTGTCATGTACTGCGAGTACCCGTAATATAAGACGATTCTCATCTCCAAACGATACTATATCTCCAACCTTCGGGAATCATTCCTCCTCAGCCAAGAGAACATACGAGAGCGTCTCAGACATATAATCCTCTGGGAGCTCAATCATCTCAGGGGTAAGATTATACTGTTCGAGGATATCATCGATGAGCACCGATCCGATTGCCTCGATAGATCCATTTTTTCATTTTTTCATATAGATCTCTTCTTTATCTTTTTCATCTTTGATATCACCGAATACTTCTTCGAGTACATCTTCCATCGTCACTACTCCTGCAGTACCGCCATGCTCATCGAGTACGAGGGCGATATGTCGACGCGATCTCTGGAACTTCTCGAAGAGATCATCGAGTGCTTGTGTGAGGGATACCTTCATGATTTTCTCGAGATCGAGTGACGAAAGATGAGCAGTACCATGTCACTCACGCTGGAGACGAAATGCTTCGCGAAAAGTAATCACTGAGTCCACATCATCCGTGGTATCTCCATAGACAGGAAGCCGTGAGTGAGAAGACTCCATCATGAAGTCGCAGACCTGATCGACCGTCATATCGAGTGAGAGGAATTCCACATTGACTCGTGGTGTCATAACTGCATCAGCTGTCATATCTGAGAGACCCAAGAGATTTTTTATCTGACGCTTTTCATCTTCTTCTACAGCTCCCCCCGCATGGGACATGTCGATGAATGCATCGAGTTCTTCTTCGCTCACTGTTGTTCCATGCATATCGAGCTTGCCTCCTGTAACCCAACCGAGAACTTTGACGAATTGCTCGACAATCCATGTCAGAGGGAGCAGCAACCAGACAAATACTTGATACACTGGTGCCGAGGCGAGAGCAATCCTATCGTTGAATCTGACTCCGACTACCTTCGAGGTGATCTCTCAGAAAAGCAGTACAATCATAAATGCTACCAGATACACCACGAGTGATGCTGTCTGTGGAGAAGCGAAAAAATGAGATACTTCTGGAGTAATATACTTCTCAGCGATTATCATCGGAGCACTCGTAACAAATAACGTTGCTATAAGATTGGTAATAAGGAGGCGCTCATTTTTTTTCTTGAGCTTGGCAAGCGTACGGGCTCCCCAACGCTTTTGTCGGATGAATCCCTCGAGCTTGTGTCCGCCTACAGACATGAGTGGGATCTCTGTACCAGCAAAGAAGGCAAGAGAAAAAACAAAAACAATAAAAACCAATATGGGAAGAGGGTCCAATGTATGAGAAAATAGGGATAAAAATCGTAGCAAAACTACTAATTGATAGGTATTATATAGATATAATCAGAAAAGCAAATCTGCCCAATTCCGGAGTTGCGATTTTGGATTTCTCGAATATACTCACTCCCATATATCTCATCCTATACCTATGGAAAAAATAGAAAAATCTATCCAAGAAGAACAACAGATCAAAAAAATGCCAACCAAAAAGGCAGCAGTGATCAAAAAAATGCCAAAAGAACAACAAGAAGAAGTAGAGTGACTCATCGATGCTATTGGAGCAGTCTGACTGGAGGAGTTCATCGACTATATCAGATCACCCTGGAAGATGCTCTGGCCCAACTTCATCGCCTGAGTTGCGAGAGGATTCGGGGCACTTGTCGGTGCGACGATCGTGATCGGTCTTATCGGATGGTCACTCGCTATTATCATAGATCTCCCACTTATCGGCCAGCGTCTCGAGCCATATGTGAACCGAGTTCAAGCCGAGTTCAAAAAATATACCGAAGCTACCAACTATAATGCCAAGTTCGATAATATGGAAAAAGTACTGATTGAAATCCGAGATAGTCTCAAAAAATAAAAATGGTATATCGTCTGAATAAAAATCCCTCAAATTTGAGGGATTTTTATTTTTATTTCATATCCTTTTTGTTATTGACGTACCACTGCTGAGCAATCACAAAGAGAGTACCAATAAACCAATAGAGACCAACACCAAGTGGGAAAAAATATGATGATACCGCGAGCATCACTGGAAGCATATAAAGCATCATTTTTTGCATCAATTCTGGATCGAGCACTGCCTCTATAGAGCCAGGTTCAATTTCTTTTTTTGGTTCATTCGTTTCTTTTTTAGTTTTTGTAGTATATTGAAACGACATATACGCCTGGACCCACTGGGTTCCTCAGAGTATCAAACCAAATATGATTGCCGTAATTCCTCCAACCTGAGACAGATTGAGTCCAAAAAAAGTAGTCACAATACTCGATGGTTGGAATGACCCGAAGATAGAATAGAGATGATATAGATTCGATGGATCAGTGATCCCAGATATGACCCAATAGAGACCAATAAGTATCGGCATCTGGATAAGGAGCGGGAGGCATGATCCCATTGGATTGACTCACTCCGTCTTGTAGAGTTCCATCATCTTCTGTCCGAGCACAGCCTGATCAGCCTTATATTCCTTTTGGATGGCTTTTATTTTTGGTTGGATTTTCTGGAGTTTTTTCTGACTCTCGAGCATATGTTGCTGTGGCACGAGGAGGATGAGACGGATGATAAGTGTGATGATAATGATGGCCCAACCGAGAGAGTGTCCAGGCACCCAAGTGAGGAGTGCGACAAACAGATTGTAGATGGGTTCATATACAAAAGTCGATGCCATAGAGCGAAATGAACCAGGCATCGCCAGAGAAAATGCAATACTACGATCTCATAGGGGAGTACTCAATGTCACTATATATTTACCTGGTTGTGTGGCGAATACTCGATAGAGTGGCTCAAATGAGATGAGATGGATTTGAGATGGGGCAACGACAATAGGAGTACAAAAGCCACTCGCTGTCTCTGGAATTCCTGTGAGTGACTTGGAATCAAGTGATAGAGTGATATCATCACACGGATTGACTATGATAGCACCCGCTGTAGTATTGTGAATAGTGACTTTGGGAATATTGGGTACTACGATACTCTCGGATTCTACTGATATATATACGTCAGAGAGTATAGGAGTAGTTGCTGGTTTTGGGAAAAACCAGTACTGTACGAGGAGCGATACGAGGAATGCTATTGCAAAGAGGTTGAGAATACGGAGTTTGTCCATGTTGTAGAGGAAAATGAGTGGATAAAATTATTTTTTTATTTTCGATTTGTATTCTTCCTGTATTTTTCGGTACAAGAATTGTATATTTTTTTCGAATTCTCGTATATGTTCTGGATTTTTATAGTCGAGTATGGTTCATTTTTTTGGTACCAATACTACATCTACATTGAGTGTAGTAAGTGAAGAGAGAGATATATCATAAAACTTGCGTCTCCAGTAATTACGATTCACGCTCCCCTTGGTACACTTGGATGAGAGGAGGATGCCACACCTACCATGTAAGGATTTATTTTCCATAGTGTTGGCGATCCAGACAAACGAAAAGAAAGGCTTTTTTCGATTTAAAACCTTTCTCAATTCATGTTCTGTGAGACGATATTCTTTGGAGATCATACGTTGCAGTGCAGATGCGGATGCAGTTATACTATACTCCCAGACGACATCCGACGAGATTATTTGGCTGTCTTGTTCGATGCTCGGAATCTCTCTGTGAGTCCCGGAACCGTGACAATACGAGCACTACCACCAGCAACATTGTGGTGCTTACTTTTACCTCGGATATTTTTGTATCGATTGAGGTAGCTGACAGTGAGGACATGACGACCCTTGCGGCGTCGTGCACGTAGGACTTTTTGTCCGTCTACTGTGTTCTTGCGAGCGAGGAATCCGTGTACACGGAGTCGTTTTCTCTTCTTGAGTTTTCCTATCATATGAGATTATTTTTTATGAAAAAAGCTTCGGGATTGTATAGAAAAGTGATATCTTGTCAACCAAATTGTGTAATTTACTCAAAGTCAGCGAGTGAAATACTCGTTGATATTGATATGGTTGGATCTTCATTTCGCAGTGTGCGCCTCTTACCCGCTGAGAATCCCATCTCAAGATTCATCCGTACATAGGGATGAATGAAAGGGCTGATTTGAGTGGTCCCCTGAATGGCATCAGGTGCGGACCAAGACAGCCAAGGATCTTTTATGGGATACGCTTGGAATGAGAGATATTTTACATTGATTGTATTTGGAAACATATTGACCCACTCTACGCCAGATCCAGTTGCGATATCATCGATACTGGGTGATGTGAGTTGTGGTCATATACATTGACCATCCTCCACACATACCCAAGTATCGATGAGTCCATCATAGGCACTACGATCTGTAGTGAGTCAAGAGTGGGTATATCCGACGTCAAGTCATTTGAGCTTGAGCACTTGGACATTACCGATACATCCACTCCCTGTGAGCAATTTACCACTTGCTGTTGTAGGAATCGGAAAACAAGGAATAGTTATATTATTCAGATCTTGTTGTATATTCCAACGAAAATAGGTCCTCTTTTTGGCTCACTTATTGATGAGATAGAGCTCCACTACTGATCCCGTGAATACAGCTGGTACATCTCCTGTAAGTCGATCATCATCATCTCAGATGATACTCCCACTGGCATCACTATCCTCATCTCCCAGATCATCATCGATATTGCCATTGTAGTCAGTGAACTGAGCAATATATTCACCGTATCGCTGATATGATCAGCTGAAATCAGAAAAAGATCCAGTGAGATATCAAGCTCATCCGTTATTATGATTTTGTAAACATCATCCAGTTCCCATACTAGCCCCACTATTCGATCGACAGAGATATACTCCTATGCCATATGTTGCTGAAAGATTTCCATTTTTCCCATAGTTGCCCACTCCAGTTGGGAACTGGTATTGTCCACTCTGCGTAGTGACTCCTACTGCCTTACGATTCCAATATTCCTCATAGTCGAGAGTTCCTCAGTCTTTGATACCCGTGAAGAGCTGCTCAGAGAAGAAATAGAGCTCCTCCAGAAGTGCTACTCGATTAAGTGTCTTGGTACGAGCTATCATGAGGCTCTGTACGGCCAAAATAACGCTCGTGATGATCATAGCAAAGAGAGTCATCGATATCATGAGCTCAAGAATAGTGAATCCTTTTTTATTTTTGGTTGACAATATTGCGATCATAGAGTTGAGAGATGAGGAGGAGTGGTACAAATAGAGCTCTTCAGAGTCGGATGGCTCGAGGATATCGAGCAAATGACTCGGGGCCTACAGAGATGAGCTCATGAGTGATGTGATGGTCTTTAGAGTTTTTTGGGAATTTTGCGTAAACAAAAATAGAAACAAGACCCCGTATACTAATACCAATATACCCAAATAAGAGCTGGGCAGTATGGATCCATATATTTTTTGGCATATCTATTGAAAAAATAAAAAATATCTATATCCTACCATCTATGCACGATTATATTACAAATTCCAAAAATCGAAAATTAAAAACGAAAATTCTTTTGTTTTTGTCACGAGTTAATATCTGAGCAGGCAAACTTCCCCTTTCGGGACGAGTGATTTTATTGATGGAGCTGATTTTGCTCGGATCTCTTTTTTTTCCATGGATACACATGGTATACCTTGATGGATCTATTCGTGATCTCTATGCTTTTTCACAATTCTCTCTCTATATAGGATATTTAACACTATTTGTCCTCGCTCTTGTTCCTTTTTGCCTCCTTTCTCATACAAAAAAAGAACGACTGAGGGCACTACTCCCATTCAGGCTTTCAGATACTCAAGCAATTATTTTTGCATTCACTATACTCCTCGTGAGTATGATGAATCTCATAGTGATCAATAGTATCTTCTATACCGCTCAGATTGCTGCTCAAGGATCTACACTTGGCGGATGATTCCGCACGGCATTTGCGAGCATTATTTCAATTTTTGTGGCGACTTATTACTTCTCGAGATCTAGCAAAGTAGCTAATACAGATATGTATTACCTCGATCATCAGACAGATGATGAGTTATCAAAATATCAAAACATACTTTCAGGTAATGAAGAAAATAAGAAAAAGAATATGAGTCTCCCAATTTAAACTTGACTTTGATGAAAAAACTATATTATTAGTCAAGTAAGTGTCTTCTGAAAAAGAAGACATAATTATATCTAAAATTCTCAATTTATGTCCACTGTAGCAACGGAAATCCAGGGTACATTCGAGACGATACTTGCGTCTCTCGCTGAGAAAGAGAGATCAGTCATCACTCGTCGTATCGGACTCAAGTGAGAACGTGAAACTCTCCAGGAGATCGGAGATACATATGGGATCACCCGTGAACGAGTACGACAAATCGAGGATGTTGGTATCAAAAAAATCGGTCGTATCATGCGTACGAGTACTCTCATGAAGATACAAGAGTCTGGAGAAAGGATCCTCCAAATGCATGGTGGTATTATGACTCGTGATCGACTCATATCTGCGATTATCGCAGATATCGGTATCGAATGAGCAATCAACAACAATATCATCGATGTGCTACTCCAGGCTGACTACAATCTCCAAAGATCTAAACCACAGCTCGGTACAAATACATATTTCCACTTCGCAGAAGTGACCAAAAAGATGGTAGAATCTGTACACAAAGAAGGACTCAAGTTGCTAAAGAAAAAGGGGGATATTATGGAAACTGTAGTCCTCTATGATATGATTCATCTAGCGCTCTTTGCTCAATTTGGGAATCTTTCGAACATCATCCTCGATTCTATCATGGATATATTCCTAGATATCGTGAAAGGAGAAGAAAAATTCATCGGTCTCGAAAAATGGAAAATCCTCAATCCAGCTACCCTCAAAGATAAGGCTATATATGTCCTCAAAAAGAAAAAAGAGCCTCTACACTTTCTCGATATCGCGACTGCTATTACAGAGCGATTCGGGGAGCCAGTCAAGACCTCTACTATCCACAATGAACTCATCCGGAATGGAGAGTTCGTCCTCATCGGTCGTGGGATCTACGTTCTCAAAGACTGGGGATATAAAGATGGTACTGTTCTCGATGTAATTCTCGAAATATTCAAAAAGGCTTGAGCACCCCTTTCAACAGAGGATATCACTGATCGTGTACTCAAAGTTCGTCAAGTTAAGATCACAACCATATATATGAATCTCCAAAATAAGAAACATGTAGAACGAGTTGGTCGCAATCTCTATACTGCAAAATAATATAAAAATCTCCTCAATATATTCGAGGAGATTTTTTGAGCGAAATAGCGACTTATGCTCGTTTATTACTCGCGTATGATACCACCAGTAGAGCAAATACCACGATATGTGTCACAATGAGTACATTGAGTGCGAGGAAAATCCCACCAAGAAGAATTGCAATCTGCAGTTCTTCTATTTTATTTCTCCAAATAGTAACCAGAGCATGTCCGATCATCAATATCGGCAATATTCCATACTGAAAAAGTATATCGATGAACATATTGTGAGATGAATCGATGCTCATGCTGCTCGGAAAATAAGAATTCACTAGGATCGAGCGATCCAGAGAAAAATGAGTTAGAATCGAGTCTGGACCAAATCATATAAGAAAAGAAATCGGATCTTTGGTCATCAAGAAAATACTCTCACGCATGAGAACGAATCGACTCGTGAGCGATAATAGCTTCTCAGGATCGAAATATATACTCGTAATATAGAGAGCAAAGAAAGTGATACTCACTATGAGTAAAAGTGATGCCAGAGGCTGCAAACGCATATATCGAAATCACTTATACAAATAGTATAATCAAGTCAGTCCTATGGCAATATAGCTCCCTGTAGTCAGGATAGCAAGACTCCAGAGTCCGAGAGCAAGCCACCTCTCAGGAGCACGAATCTGAGAGAAAAGTGGTAGGAAAAGCAATAAGTATCCTGCCACATAGTTCGGATTGCCAAGAGTACTCACAGATCGTCCTGGATATGCCGATAGCATCTCACCTCGATGATAGATATCCCATATACCTCCCATACATTCTCCTATAGCAAGGAGAGAAACTATCACAGAAGCATATATACTCCATCTCAGGTATGATTTGAGATGATCTCTGGGACTGCCCAGCAAGAGAAGAACAAGTGAAATCACACCAAGATAAAAGAGATATCCATGATGTTTCTCGTGACTGCCCATAAGCCAATCGAGATCGAGAAAAGTAGAAAAATATAAAGCCGATGCTATAGGAATAACAAGTAGGGCAACGATATAGGGGATATATTTGCGGAAAATATCCCAAATACGATGTGGATATCGAATCAAAATCTCGAAGTATGCAACGACGAGTAAGGTCAGGAAAAAATATACCTTGTATCGCTCAAATGAATAACTCTCTCATATAGTCACGCCAAGTGGTGAGAATGCATGAGAGAAGTAGAGTGGGAGAATAAAAAAAAGAATACGAAGTGAATACATAAATCCCACTATTATAGGTTATTAGTGGGATTATAGGGATTTTAAGATGGAAGCCAAGAAAAAGTTATTTCCCCATAAATTTCTGTATAATCATCAATGGGATCTTCTCAAACTCTGATACATAGCTGACAACACGATCAGCAAAACCAAGAATTCCCTCTACTCGATCCATCATCCTATACACTCGGTAGAGTACCATAGAAAGGAGTGTTCCGATAGGGAGGAGGATGATCGCGAGGACCATATAGAGGATATCGAGTGCGTTGAACATAGGAGAGAAGATTATATATTATTTCCCAGCAAGTGGATCGGTGATTGGTTGATTTTTTGGTTCGATTTTACTATAGATGGGAGTCTGCCACCAGGTCTTGATACTCAGTATATCTGTGAGATGTGCCGTCTCTTGTCATTCGAATCGGACTCGCATATCGAGTGGACTCGTGAGCCCGAGGTTGCTCGCGAGATCACGAGACTCGATGAGTGAAATATATCTCAGACGAGTCGTATCCATAAATGCTCGGGTGAGCCACACAGGAGAGAGGATTCTGATTTCCTGTGCTACAATATCCGTCTCATCATAGGCGATGATGATAGCTCGCTTCTCCGTGATGAGGGCATCATACTCTGCCTGAGACCTGATAAAAAGAGGCGTTGCCTGTACTTGATCTTCTGCGAATTCTGTGGCTTTTTGTCCATATTCCCGAGCGGTCTTGAGATATGGATCCATCTTTATGATATAGGGATTGAGTTTGTCAGTGATATTTTTCCAGTTCATAGTATTGAATGATTATGCATGTATTATATCAGGAGAGACTATTTGTTGCAAATCTTTTTTGGATAAATTAAGGATACTTAGGAAATCGGATGGATATGGTGCCTCTACCGTGAGTTTTTTTCAAGTTTTTGGATGGACAAATGTCAGAGACCGAGCATGAAGAAGTTGCCTAGTGATACCGAGATTACGGCGGACATAGGAATTGATGCTCTTATCGCCGTAGGCACGATCGGCAAGTACTGGATGTCCGATATACGCCATATGCACACGAATCTGATGGGTACGACCCGTATCGATGCGACACTCAAGGAGAGAAAAAGGTTGGTGGGCTGTGAATGTTTGTGATACTACATAATGAGTTATAGCACTTTGCCCTGCCGCATCGACTTGGACTTTTGCCTCATTTTTGGCATCAGGGATCCTGAGAAGTCGAGCCTTGATTGTGTCTTGTCTCTTGGTAGGGATTCAGGCTACAATTGTATGATATATTTTTTCCATATCATGAGCCTGGAGCTCTGATAGGAGTGTCTCAAGAGCTCATTTGTCCTTAGCAATCAGCAGACATCCACTTGTATCACGATCGATACGATGTACGAGTGCTGGGCGGAACGTGAGACTATCGTATCGTCCCTGCAGATAGTCCTGTACTTGATCGATGGTATTGGACTCTGTCGTCTTATGATCTCCTGCATGGACATTGATCCCTGGTGGCTTGTTCACTACCATGAGATATTCATCTTCGTAGAGGATGGCGAGCTTTATTCACTCTTTTTCTTGAGATAGATCCTTCGCGGCTCAGGATAAAAAAATATGAGGGTTTTTTGATTTTGTATCCTGTGCAAACTCCTGCATCTCAGTATCTGTAAGCCAAAAAGACACCTCATCTCAAAGTTCGAGTTTATAAGTCTGGTCTTTCTTTTTTGCATTCACCTTGATCTTGCCAGTGCGAAGCATCTTGAATATAGCACCAAGTGGAGCACCAGGGAGATATTTGCGGACGAACCTGTCGAGTCGTTGTCCAGCATCAGCAGGATGAGAGATTGGGACAGAGATCATTTATTGTAATACAGCGAAGTCAGTAGCTGTGTTGCTGGTAATCTGTGGGATACGAATTTGACGTGAGCGGATGTAGCCATATATCGATGAGCTTGAGTCGATGATCATATACTGACTTGGGATACGAGTCGGTCA
Source organism: Candidatus Altimarinota bacterium (assembly GCA_031410215.1). GTDB lineage: Bacteria > Patescibacteriota > Gracilibacteria > BD1-5 > UBA2023 > JABFSX01. The sequence goes on from JANNYQ010000067.1 coordinate 40,015, forward strand.
GAAATCAATCTGATATTCAAGAAATGGATATGATTGTCAGCCAAGTGTTACAAATGGGCGAATCATCGAGAGCTTGAGAGTACACTGGAATCCACTGCATTTTGCTCAGCTTGTACCAACTCCACTCACGAGATCTCAATAAAAATTATCAAATCTAAAGCTAGATCCAGTATTTGTAAATCCATTAAATGATGCTATTGATCTATTTAACCCTGTTATATCACTTCATCTGAAAACCTCTAATTCACCGCTCGCATAGAGCGATGCTCACGATGATCCAAATGTCCAAAGAATAATACCAGAATTACTCATCGAACTGCCGGTATTACTACTTCATGGTATATTTGCGACCCGGAAACGAAAATTCACAACTCACCATGAGATATTCTGAGGAATCACAATCTGTACTGGCTCACCGAGAGCAATAATATTCCAATTTTTATCGAATTCACTATTTCATTTTAAAATATCGGGTACCATATTGCCACCAGTATAGGCCGTAAGAGTCCGTCATGTCGAAGTAGTGCCTCACTCTGATCTAGTTGGTATATTCCATGGTTCTGTCCTAGTCATGGCACCATTCATCAGTTGTTCCTCGATGAGTCCTGTCGCAAGGGTATATGCCTGAGCGGAATTACCGATAGCACCGCTCGTACGCCCGAGCCCGAGTACTTTCTCGAGAAAACTAGTCGTCAAAATAGTGAGAAGCACTACTATGATGAGTCCGACGAGGAGGGCAGAGCCCCTCTGTGAACGATTTGGATTATACATTTGGCTTGGTGGTGATGATTTTCTCTTCGAAATAAGAGGACAATATCTCTATCCCGACATGTTCTCCTCAGGCAAAGAATAGACCCGTACCGACCGAGGCATTGAGGAGAATATATTTCTCTTGTTCGGTGAGCTTGAATACATTCTGTAGTACATCGATCGATGCAGGAGACTGTTTGAGGAGGAGCTGAATAGAGGAATTCGTGACTATCGCCTTGCCATAGGATGACCCCATGAAGTCCTCGACATCCTGTGTGATTGTCGTGACCCCGAGTCCGTACTTGCGGGCTCGCTTGACCAGACCAAAAAGGAACTTCGCAGAATCTTCATATTGCATGATATTCCACGCTTCATCGACGACGAGGAATCGTTTTTTTTCACTCGATCTTGCTACGTTCCATACATAGCTGAGGAGGATATACATCGCAATGGGACGAAGGATATCATCGAGATCTCGTACTGAGAATACGACGAGACCTCACTTGAGATCGACATTGGTCGGTCGTGAAAATACTCCAGCAAATACTCCCGTCACATATTTATCTAGTCGATTGACGAGCCCTGATGCTCCATCCATTGTCTCAAGGACTGATGCAAGATCCTTGAGAAGGGGTATCTCTTTGCCGTCGATAGAGTCATCATCCATCGTAATACCCTTAAGTGAGTAGGTCGTGATGATCGCTTTCTCGAGGAGAGCCTCTTCGTTTGGAGTGATGACGCCGAGCATCAGACGCAGGAGTCCGATCATATTGACTATAGCACCTCTCAGGAGATCTCCGACATGAGTCTCTGAGTCCTTGAGAGAACGTGGGAGGTCAAAGGGGTTGATCTTCTCGTTGGAGTTGAGTGAAATATTGAGATATGTCCCACCTACTGTATCAACGAGTGCCTTATACTCATTCTCAGGATCGAGTACGATCACATCTGTTCACATCATGAGGGCCCTGAGGATCTCGAGTTTCACGGCGAATGATTTTCATCCTCCTGACTTGGCAAATACACACATATTCGCATTCTCAGAGCGGAACCTATCGAATATGATCAGTGACTTGTTATGGGTATTGATCCCGTAGAATATACCATCATCCTGTGAGAGCGAGTTCGAGGAAAATGGAAATGTCGTCGAGAGTCCTTTTGTAGAAATATTACGAAACACGTTGACCTCGTCACGAGCGAATGGCCCTGTCGCAATGAATCCTTGTTCAGCCCTCAAAAATGTCTGCTTCGTCAGAATATTGCGACCTGCAAGCATCATATCAAGCATATTTGTGAGTTTTTTCATCTCATCTTCACTCTCCGCATAGGTAGTGATATAGAGCGAGAAGTGAAAATACTTCTCTTGACCACGAGTGAGGTATTGTTGGAGCTCTTCGACATCTTGAATCTGGGCATCCAGATGCGGATCCCCAATGAGTCATTTCCCATTGTTCATCGCTCTCTGTGAGCCGAGTTGCGTGAGCCGTTTGCGGAGAAACTTCATCACACGAGCTGAGTCAACTGGATAGACGTACATCGATATATCAAACTTCACATCCCAGTTGATAAGTGGTGAGAGCCAATTCCCCTCCAATACATCTGGATAGGCATAGGTGAATATCGTCCGAATATAAGTATCACCGATCTGGAGCTTGGTGGCATCAATCCGCATCATAGCGGGTGCGATCGCATCCTTGATAAATGCAAGTGACTCGTTATATTCTCGCTCTGTATCCTTGAGCTCCATTGCTTCTTCTCGTGTTAGCTTGTGATCACTATCTGCAATATATGCTGGAACCACTTGAGTATTCGCCACTGGAGTCGAGATTGGCGAAAGTGTCGATACTGGCGATACTGGTACCCTCGGAACCTGAGAAGATGAGATTGACACAATAGTCTCGAGTCACTCTACGTCTCAGGTGTAATTTTTGGTGATGAGTTCTGCGAGAGTAGGAACAGGCATATGGTGAATATATTAGACTCGGAGGAGAAGTAGAGTTTTGTTGGATATTAAATTTTCTTTTTTCAGACTCACCAGTTCCACTCCGTGATATTGCTATAGTCGATACGGTCTTGAAGATCAAGGAGTGTTTGTGGTGCTTTACTCATAGTGTTATACTCCACTACTATGAGTGTGATATCGTCATATTGTTTGTATTTATATCACATCCATGCGGAGAGATCGATCGTGATTTTACGAAATACATTCTCAGCAGACTTGATATCCAATCTGATAATTGATTCAATGATACGGTCAACTGAGAAAAGGAGTCAGTTTTGTTCAGATCTGTATCTCGCCTCACTGATACCGTCCGTATAGAGGATGATCAGGTCTCCGGGATCAAAGGCTATACGTTGTTCTTTGAGAATTTTGGACGAATCCTTGACCATACCGATTGCGACACCTCCACTTTTAAGTTTATAGATTTTATTCTCTTTAAGCTTGTAGACGAGGATGAATTCATGTCCAGCACCGGTATAGTACATCCTCTGTGAGGCGGCATCCCAACGCAGCATGACGGCAGTCATCATCATATTCTGTTTGATCCGAGGCTTGAGGATCGCATTGGTCTGAGCGAGGATACTCGCACCATTGGACTCAGATAATGCAAATGCTGATATCAGCGCATTGACCATCATCATGACAAATCCTGATGGTACCCCATGTCCTGTCACATCACCAACATAGATATAGTGATTATTATCATGTCCTGCTATGATATCGAGTGAGTCACCTCCAACCTCCGTAGCGGGAGTGGTAGCCATGGCGATAGTGAGTCATGGAACAATTACATTATCTTGATTGAGGGTCTGTGCCTGGATCTCGCTTGCGATATCTACCTCAGATCTGAGTTTGCGACCATCTCGGAGTTCTTGTTTGAATACCTTCAGAATCTGAAGTGATTTAATGAAGAATCGGATTACACTATTCATTCATTCACTCCATGAATTTGCCTGGATCTGTGGTTCTTCGGTTATACCAGTCATGAACCGAGCAATATCCTGGATCAACATCTGGATTGGACCGATATACGCCTTATAAAGAACGAAGTAGAGTACAGGAAATTGCACAACAATAAATCAGGCAGTAAGTATCGTATTCCAATGTGCAAATCACTCCAATGGTCCACGCCCGCCCAATCCGAATAGTATAAAACTATCCAGAATAACCAGGAATATGACGATGATGAATATAATTCGATGAAGCATATATGTATTTTATTGAGCTATTGATGGATCTGAAAGAATCGGGGAGAGATTGGGCTCTTCTTCGCGGACGATACCCATACGAGCTTCGAGTTCCATATCGACGTATTCCTTTTTTCGGCCATACATCTTTCGTGAGTATTCTTTGATGATTTTCGAGACTTCAGCGTTCTTGTAGGTATTGTCCCACATGGTCTTCATATCGAATGGTCTCGTTGTCGCATTGTCGATATTGAGCTTGCAATAGGTGGTGAAGTTGGCGATACCGATGATATCTTGCTGGGAGAGGAGCGGTGCGTATTCTTTTTCCAGATACTCCGCGTCATCAGCCCCCACCTTGAACGACATGATAGTACCAGCATTGCCGAACACCGCATCCTTGATCGATGGTTTATCTCACTTTTTGCTACCATTGCCACCGATCTGGGCGATGAACTGGTGAGCCATGATGAGGGCGAGTCTATACTTGCGGGCCTCTGAGAGGATCTCACCGAATGTATCAGTCGCGAAGTTCTGGAACTCATCCACATAAAGATAAAAATCCTTGCGTTGATCTTCGGGCATATCCGCTCGACTCATCGCCGCCATATTGATTTTTGATACCATTATGAGACCGAGGAGCTGAGCATTGAGATCTCCGATTTTTCCCTTCGAGAGATTCACCATGAGTACTTTTTGATCATCCATCACTTTTCGCAGGTTGAACGCTGATTTGGTCTGACCGATGATATTTCGCATCGTCGTGTTAGTGATGAATGGTCCGAATTTTGCTGAGAAAAACGGAATCATCTCTTGCTTTTCACGATCACCTGTCTGAGCATACTCATGTTCCCAAAAAGCTTTCACCATCACATTCTTGATTTTGGATACCTTGTATTTCATGAATGCTTCATCTACAAAAAGGCGTGGCACGTCGATGAGCGTACCCCCATCCTCTGCATCGTCCATCAGAGTGAGACATCCATTGCGGAAATAATGCTGAATACGGGGGCCAAATATCTCATCTCCATACATCTTGATGAAAATAGAGGTAGCGTCCAGTGCAGCTCGATCCTTTTCTATAGCCTGGAGAGCGGGTTCTGTAGCGATCAGATCGAGCATATTGAGTCCGAGTGGTCGCTCATAGTCTGATGGATCGAATATGATCATATCTTGAGCTCGTTCTTTTGGGGTGAATGCGAGTATATCCTCCACGAGATCTCCATGCGGATCGATCACACAGAGTCCATTGCCATTCCAGAGATCCTGACGAGCCAGATATCCTATGAGGACTGATTTTCACCCTCCTGATTTACCGATGATATAGTGATGTCTGCCTCGATCCTTGCGATCAAAATATATCGGTGTCTTCATATTACGATATTCATTCCATCCCATGAGCACCGCCTCCTTGTAGAGTGGAAATCATCCAAGAGTCCGTTGCGAGTCGACCTGTACTGGAGTTTTTCCAGCATCGATCGGCTTGCCCATATCGGCTCATTCTGAGAATACAGAGACCGGCATGCCCCCTATGAGTTGGAGACTTTTGTTCTCGTCACGCCATAGGTTTTTATTTTTATCGACCCTGAGGAGCGATCCATCCGTGGTGAAAATGGAACCCGTAGCATCACGCTTGTAGTCCTTGAGAATAAGAGGGATTTTCGGAAACTTGAGATTTTGAGGGATCGAGAGCATCTTGTAGTCAAGCCAGGCGATTATTGGTGACTTATTATACTTGATATCCGGGAAATGGAATATAGTTGACATCTCATCGGATGAGAACCGAGAAATCTTCTGGAAAATACCGATCAAGCGATATGAGAAGGCAAAATAACGAAGCGGCGTGAAGAGAATACGCAACATATCCTCGATCATCTGTGGATTGTCGAGTTGATTGTTGTATTCATCGGTGAATATAGATGTCGCAGCAACGAGAGACTGGAGCCCCTGATGAGCAGACTCACGAGTATCAGATGAGACGAGGATACGAATCGACGCCTCGAACCCTGGTTGTCCCGCTGACTCCCCTACCATCTTCTGTGACTCGGTTTCTGCTTGGTTAAATATCTTGTAAGAGTCTCCACTACTGGCTCCTGGGGCATTGGATGCTGTTTCTTCATTTGATATAAAACGAGAAAAAAACCAAGAAATTGGTAGAAGTATAAAGTTGAGTCCCGACATGAGGAGTCCTCATTTGAGTCATTTTTTATATTCTCACTTTGCAACGAGTCAGGCGGCTTTTTTTGCCTTGCGATTCCAGCTGTGGCCGAGTGGCTTCATCACTATCTGGATGGCCGCGACATCAGTTTTTTTGAGGGAACCAAAATTGTTGGTAAACGATGAGAGTGGATCATCTTCGAAATACTTATAGGTCTTGAGCGGATAGATATCGTCGTTTCGTTTGCTGATCGATGCGGCCTCAAGAGCGTACCCAAGTGGCTTAATCTCTGGGAGATCTTCTCGGGATACCAGTTTTACCTCAGCATCTGGATAGTTCGAGGTGACCTGTTGAGTTATCAGTGTCATGTGCTCTTGATATGCCGCGAGATAAAAATGCACTTGACCTCCAGAATATATCATCTCGAGTGATATTTTCGCATGGCAAAATATGAAGTTGAGGATGGTATTCCATGCACTAATTGTCGCGATTTTATGGACACTTTTATAAAAAAGGGTCATGATACCAATTTTCTCTTTGAAGTCCTTCTTCGTGTCTTGTTCTTTATCGAGCTTGGAGTCAGCTCGTGGGAGTGTCACTTTCATATATCGCATTCGTGGTGTCATCATCACCTCATAGGTGAGTCGCATCAATCGGATACAGATCCAGACGATGATAATGGCAAGGAAGATATTGAGCACATTATCAAAAACCCATACTAATGAGTCCCAGAAAGAAGACCAAGGAGAAATAATTGCCTGTTCCGATCGGGTAGCGGTCCGTACGCTGATAGCGAGGACGGAGTTATAGGATGTAGGCAATATCGCAAGGATAGTGAGCAATAGTCGATTCATTGATCCATAATACCATATAGAGACTATTTCACAAAATAAAACAGAACTTTTTGCTTTACAATAGGACAAAATCGTGCAAAAAAAGATGGTACAAAAATACACCAAATAAAAAAGTCTAATTCTTTCCAAAGTTGATACTTGCATTTGATGGCTGGATATCTACAATACGATCAAATCGTAATCCATCCAGTCTATGCAAAAACTCTTCTCTTCATCTATCTATGGGATATCTGGTCATCTCGTGGAGGTCGAGGTCGATGTGATCACGGGTATGGGACAATTCACTATCGTTGGACTCGGAGATGCAGCGATACAGGAGTCGAGAGAGCGAGTACGGAGTGCGGTGAAGAACTCTGGATATGCGTTCCCAGGTGGAGCTCGTATCACGGTCAATCTCGCTCCCGCAGATCTGAGAAAAAAGTGACCCGTCTATGATCTCCCTATAGCACTATGAATACTCGGCAAGGATATCGATTTTCGGACAGATATTGTTTGAGAATCGCTCTTTCTGTGAGAACTGGCACTCGATGGACTCGTGAGACCGATCCAGTGAGCCCTCCCTGCGACCATACTTGCACGAGAGCTAGGCATGAAACGGATATTCGTCCCGATGGATAACGCCCTCGAGGCATCCGTGATCCCAGATATCGATGTGATCGGGATCGCGAGTCTCTCCGATGTAGTCGGTATCCTCACAGGAGATACACCTATCCCCACATGAGCCATCAGACCAGAACCGATAGCGAGTGAGATGCGAGTCTACTCTCCTGACTTCTCCGATATCATCGGGCAGGAGCACGCGAAGCGAGCTCTCCTTATCGCCGCTGCTGGTGGACACAATATCCTGATGCAGTGACCTCCAGGATCAGGCAAAACCATGCTCGCCAAAGCAATGGCAGGTATCCTTCCTGATATGCAACTTGAGGAGCAGATAGAGTTATCAAAGATCTACTCCGTAGCGGGACTCCTCACGAGAGATCTCCCACTCATCGTGGATCGACCATTCCGAGTAATACACCATACAGCGAGTGAGGCATCGATCATCGGAGGTGGACGAGATGCGAGACCAGGTGAAATATCACTCGCCCACAAGGGAGTACTATTCCTCGATGAGTTCCTCGAGTTCAGCAAATCCATACTTGAGACACTTCGCCAACCCCTCGAAGATGGCGAGATCACGATCAACCGTGTCAATCAGTCATGCAGATATCCTGCCAGATTCGCACTCGTGGGTGCGATGAATCCGTGTCCATGTGGCTATATGGGAGATACTGAGAAACCCTGTATCTGCTCACCGATGGCGATCGACAAATATAGATCTCGTCTTTCTGGGCCGATCCTCGACCGTGTCGATATATTCATCCAGGTGCCTCGGGTCAAGACAGGCGAGCTCGGAGAAAAACGATCTGGTCAGACCAGTCGAGAACTCAAGGATACGGTCATGCGAGCTCGAGAGATGCAATATATCCGGTTCGCTGGTAAGCGACTCCACTCCAATGCTGAGATGAGCAATGTCGAGATCGAATCACTGGCGAACATCAGCGAAGATGGTATCAAGATCGCCATATCATCGACAGAGAAGCTCAAGCTATCAACTCGAGTATATTACCGTATACTCCGTGTCGGTCGTACGATCGCGGATATCGATGGCTCGCCAACTGTCGAAGTTCGCCATATTCTCGAGGCACTCTCCTATCGTGGTAGCTAATATATGAACACTATTCTCTACATCAATCCACTCACTCCAGAGATCACCTTCCTGATTTTTCATTGAGATCAGACTATAGTAAAAACTCTCGCGAAGAATCTGGATACTTCTTCAACATTTCCAAAATTTCTTGTCGATATTGTCGATGAATACCATATCGATGCTGTCTGGTGTATTACTGGTCCTGGGCCATTTACCCTTATGCGTGTCGTCACGCTGGCGATCAATGCGATCTCCTATACGAGACGCCTTAGTATAAAGTCCTGTCATTTTTTTGATCTCATCACAAGTGGGAATCAGGCAATCATCGAGGCCAATCCACGAGAATATCTCATCAAATCTAGTACTGAGGTCGTCAGTATAGCGAAGGTGCTCTTAACAGCAGGAACCTATGAAGGGATAATATCAGAGATCAATTCGACAGGAGATATAAAATATATACAATATAGTGAAGATAGGGCGAATATCCATCGTGTATTCCTCATAAAAACACCAGAAACTCGCATCTATCCTCTCTACTTCAAGCCACCCCATATCACATGCCCACAACCATAAAAGCTGCATCACAAATGCGACCCGGTGAGCACATCATCATGATTCTTCATCGACATTGGATTGTTTTTGCATTCAAGATCGGATACATACTCGGGCTCATTGTCACTACACTCATAATCCTCTCTATGATGAATCCACTTATTACTATATTTGGAACTGGGATATTCTGGGGAGGCCTCAGTATCTATTGGATGTTTTTTCTCACATTTATCCTGCTCTCATGGATGAATGACGAGCTCGATCTGTTCATCATCACAGATCAGCGGATCATCGGAATCGATCAACTATCATCACTCTCCCGTCGTGTCACGGAATGTGGTCTGGATCGTGTCCAAGAGGTCAATGCTGAGGTCACCGGCATACTCCAGACCGTTCTCAGGTACTGACATGTCCATATCCATACTGCGAGTGAGAACTCAGATATGATCGTCAGATTTGCTCCGAATCCAGTAGAAAATGGGAATCGCATCAATACAATCATCAGTGAGTATCGAGCCCACCATAATGTCCCAGCAAAATCGCCCACCATCTAAAAACTTGTCTTTTTTTACTTTTTCATATAATGAGATCGATTCTCATTATTTTTAATATTCAAAACCTATGTCTCCAGTATTCGATACAATCATCATCGGTGCCTGATCTGCCTGACTCCCAGCTGGGATGTACGCAAGCAGGTATAAGCTCTCCAACATCATCATCGGTGAACTCCCAGGTGGAGCCCTTGCAACCAGTCATTGTGTGGAGAATTGGCCAGGAGTACTATCCGAGACTGGCAAAACCATCATGGATGACTTCGCTGAACACGCTATAGTAGCAGGATCGACCATACTCCAAGAGCGTGTCGAAACATTGGCGAAGGATGGCGAATATGCATATACTGTGACAACCAGTACGGGTAAGATATACCAGTCTCGAACTGTGATACTCGCGACAGGTAACAAGTACAAAAAACTCGGTGTACCTGGCGAAATAGAACTCATAGGACAGGGGGTATCATACTGTGCGACCTGTGATGGCAACTTCTTCTGAGGACTCAAGGTGGCAGTCGTCGGTGGTGGTAATACCGCTATCACTGAGGCACTCTATCTCGCTGAGATCTGTAGTGAGGTACATATACTGATACGAACAGACAAAATCAGGGCTGAGGACATCTGGGTAGAAAAGGCGAAAAAACACTCGAATATCATATTCCACTACTTCACTGAGGTGGCTGAGATCCAATGAGGGATGATGGGAATGACGGGGATACTCTGCAAGGATGGATCGACACTACCTGTCGATGGGATATTCATCGCGGTTGGTAACGAGCCGTTCACGGGACTCGTGGATCATCTCTCTCCAGAGAAGGATACAGAGGGATGTCTCGTGGTCGATAAGCGTCAAGAGACAACTGTGAAATGACTCTATGCAGCAGGAGATGTGACGACCAACAGTAACAAGTTCCGACAGACGATCATGTCAGCAGCAGAGGGATGTCTCGCTGCGAACTCAGTACATGAGGATATATTGAGGATTGGGGAGTAATAGTTTTAGCCCTTTATCTTTATTTTGAATTGTAGTAGTTTTCTCGGAAGAATATCATCCAAATTTTGGATATCTTCATCTGATAATTCGATCAATGCAAGTTCATTTTTCTTATAAATATCCTGTTTCTGTTTTTTTCTAGCAAGATATTTTTCATCGTTTTCAAGTCCCCAATATTCAATATATACTGATTGTGGAACGCCATCTCAAGAAGGAATATAGAAATCTGAATATACATCTTCTTCTACTGGAAGTTTTCTTTCATAGGCATGGACAATTCTATACTGATAGAGTAAATTATCAATTATTACTTCTGCCTTTGAGCGAACGTAGTGTCAATCAAGTGTTCTTAATTTTGCCTCAAACTTTTCACGAAAACCATTATTAGGAGTTTTTACTATTTCCTGAAGATTTTCTGTTTCATGTCATTGTACATTTAATTCATGATTGAAAACCTCAACTAATCGTGAGTATGTAAGTATATTTTCTGGCCATAGTACATAATGGGCTCAAGAAATATCGTGAGTATGTTCACTTCAGCCTAGAGATTTTCCGAGTTTCGTAATTCTCCAGCCAGCAACATCTTTTTCAGCAAGTCCTAGTTCGGAAAGAATGAGATTTAGTCTTTGTGAAGAAGCCTTAAAGTGGTCACCTATAGCTGTAGCATTGAGAAGTTTTTTTGAGAAGTTTATCTTTTTGGTATCTTTCTCAATCTTCATATCCATAGGCCATACTATATATTCTCCATATTTATCACTTTTTTGGGTTTCTCCTCATACCTTCTTTCCGAAATCCGTAAGCTCCCATCACTCTTTATTTCTTACTATATAACCAGCTTCTTGTAATACTTCAAAAAGTTTTGCTGGAACAATTTTTCTCTCTTTAGCGAGAGATGAGGTAGATATTTTTTGCATATATATTTTGATTTATATAAGACTATCATAAATCAACCATTTTTGCAAATCCTCTACTTCCCTCTTTTCTCCATATATTTCCTGAGTGCCTTGGCAGTATAGCTATGCTCGACCGTGAGGATCTTGTCACGAGGTCATGCGAATACCAGATTGCCTCACTTGTCGCCACCCTCTGGACCGATGTCGATGATGGCGTCAGCATTGGCGATGATGTCGAGATTGTGCTCGATGACGAGTACTGAGTTCCCTTTCTCGACGAGTCTATCGAGGATATCGAGCAGCTTCTGCACATCAGAGAAGTGGAGGCCTGTCGTCGGCTCATCGAGGATATAGAGAGTCTGACCAGTTGACCGCTTGGCGAGGTCGAACGCGAGTTTGATACGCTGAGACTCTCCACCCGAGAGTGTCGGTGCGGATTGCCCGAGTGTGATATATCCGAGACCAACATCGATGAGGACATCGAGAACCCGCTTGATACGAGGGAAGCTGACAAAGAAGGTACTGGCATCCTCGATTGTCATGCCCAGAACTTCTGAGATATTTTTACCCTTGAATTGTACCTGGAGGGTCTCGTTGTTGTATCTCGACCCCATACATGATTCACACTCGACATAGACATCCGGGAGGAAGTGCATCTCGATCTTCTTGGTTCCGCTCCCCTCACAGATCTCACAACGACCTCACTTCGTATTGAATGAGAATCTCCCAGGCCCAAATCCTCGCTTCTGAGCGTCGAGCGATGCCGCGAATACCTCACGAACATGCGTGAAGAGCCCGGTATAGGTGGCGATATTGGAGTGTGGAGTTTTGCCTATAGGCGACTGGTCGATGATGATCGTCTTGTCGATGTGATTGACTCACTCGATGCGGTCATGGCGACCGATATGGCGAGCACTCGGATAGAAGTGGTTCATGAGGTAGTTCGACAAGATGTCGATGATGAGAGATGACTTCCCGGATCCAGAGACTCCCGTGACGACTGTCATGCACTCGAGAGGGACTCGGACATTGATATTCTTGAGATTGTTCTCGACTGCCCCATATATTTCTATGAATTTTTTTGGCGATTTTGTCACTGGATTACGTCTGACAACATTTTTGCGGAGCGAGAGATAGTCAGCCGTATGTGTGTCTGATTTGAGGAGATCATCATATTTTCCAGAGAAGAGAACCTCGCCACCATGGACTCAGGCACCCGGCCCGATGTCGATGATATAGTCACTCTCTCGCATGATATCCTCATCGTGTTCGACGACGACGACCGTATTGCCGATGTTCGCCAAGCGTTTGAGATTGGCGATCAACATATCATTGTCACGAGGATGGAGACCGATCGATGGCTCATCGAGGACATAGATAATCCCCTCGAGCCGAGTCCCTATCTGTGTAGCGAGCCTGATTCTCTGAGACTCACCTCCCGAGAGAGTACCTGCTCGACGAGCGAGGGTCATATACTCGAGTCCAACACCAGAGAGGAACTCGAGTCGTTCGACAATATTCTTGAGTATCGGCTTGGCGATGTGTTCTTCTGATTTTGTGAGAGAGAGTTGTGAGAAAAATATAAGCGAATCTTCGACACTTTTCATCGTCAGTTCGCCAATATTTTTGTCTGAGATTCGGATATTGAGATAGGGTCGCTGGAGCCTATACCCCTCACACGTTCGACAAATCTGTTCCGTGGCGAAATTCGCAATCCGCTTGAAATATGCATCATGAGCACTATCTGCCTCACTATGTCGACGCTCGAGATTGGGGATGAGCCCCTCATATCTTGACTTGTGTACTTTGCCATCCTGATGTTTGCCAAGATAGGCGAGCTCAAACGATCCAGGTACACCATAGAGAATTTTTTGTCGATCTCGAGGCTTCATGAGTGACCAGGAGGTATTGAGTGGGATATCTTCTTTGGTACACACAGCCTCGAGGAGAAGAGTATAGAAGGGGTGCTCTTGCCAAGGGAGGAGAGCTCATTCTGCGATCGTGAGCTCAGACTTGACGATATCAGCCTCGAGAAATGTCGTCGATGCACCGAGTCCATGACAACTCGTACAGGCACCACGATGCGAGTTGAATGAAAAATTCGATATAGAGAGGTTGTCGATCTGATAGTCACAGATCGGGCAACTCGCATGGAGTGAAAAGTGATGATAGGTATCTCAGCGAGATATAGAGACTCGCCCTCCTCACTTCTCGAGAGCAATACGGAGGGAGTCGACGAGCCGAGTATCGAAGTTGTCATCGATCTTGCGGATGAGGCGATCGACAACCACATAAACTCGATCATCTTCGTTCACGGTGATATCGAGCGGATCAGCTACCGAGTAGGTAACCTCCCCAATCTGGAATCTGACAAATCCTATATCAGTGACTCTCTTCGCCAGTTGATCGCCAGTCATCTCATCACTATCGAGCACTAGAGGCATCAGGATATGGAACCGATCACCTTCGCCAAACTTCGACACATAGTCGACAATATGCTTGAGGCTGTCTTTTTTGAGTGGGATATCTCCGTGGTTGATACAATATGATGTCCCGATGCTCGTATAGAGCAGTCTGAAGAAATCATATATCTCTGTGATGGTTCCAACAGTCGATCGGGGATTGTTCGACACTGTCTTCTGATGTATGGCGATCGTCGGAGAGAGTCACTTGATCTCACGGACATGGGTCGCCTCAGAGATATCTGAGATGATAGTACGAGCATAGGTCGAGAGTGACTCGAGATACCGGCGTTGCCCCTCGGCATAGAGGGTATCGAACGCGAGTGATGACTTGCCTGATCCAGATACTCCCGTGATGACGGTAAGGGTATTTTTTGGGATGGAGACGGAGATATTTTTGAGATTGTGGGTCTCCGCTCCGATGATCTCGATGGTTTCTGACATAACAAAATGGGCTAACGATACAATCGCCCTATTCTACTCAATAGACATGAGAATACAATTATTTTTCAAAATATTACTGATTTGAGGCAATAAATATTCCATACACTTTCTCTACTCCAGCTGCTTTGAGGATTTTTGCACACGTATTCGCCGTCGATCCTGTCGATATAATGTCGTCGATGAGGACTACGGTTTTTGGGAGGATAAACCCTGGTCTCAGAGCAAAGGCGTGTTCCCTATTTTTTAGCCGTTTCACTTTCGTCAGTTTGGATTGTCTTCGAGTCCATGAGGCTCGTATTAGTTTTATTTTGGCTACTCCAGTTCTCTGAGAGAGTCAGGTCGTGAGGAGATCGATATGA
>JANNYQ010000068.1:0-1695 GCA_031410215.1 Candidatus Altimarinota bacterium
ACTAAAAAACAGGATAAATATATATATTCAGAAGCGTATTTTTTTCGCAATAAGTGAGAGGAATCAAAAGTAATTCATATGTAATAGAGTTAGAAATTCATTTTTATATCTTAAAAAAATACTGAAAAATAAATGCTGCAAGATTCCTGCTCCTTTTGGTCCAACTATGAAATACTTCACCTACAATATGTCCGTATTTCTCATAGTCTTGATAACGATCAACCCGCCATTTCCAATCGGTCATGGCGATAAATATACTACATTCTTCTGATGGTCAGTTTCGATGACACTCACAATACCTGATACAGGCAATATTAGCTGAAGGTATGAGTACCGTAGCTATTGTGATACTTTGATGAGCCAGTTATTCACATCCCAGACGATCACGATGATGAGATGTACGATGAATGAGATTCAGAAGTTGATAGGCATAAAAGAAAAAATGAGGAATTAAAACAGAACTGGAAGTTAGGAAATCTCTGACTCCGAGAGCCATATTTTTGCCGATATCCTCTGTAGGATTTGTTTTGATTTTATCCAGACCTTGATTCTGATCAAAGAAAAAATAAAGACAATTGAAATCAAAAAACCCCGAGAAATTCGGGATTTTTATATGGAAATTGGATTGCTTCATGCTTTGCGGGTGCCGGATACTAGAGCGCCTTCGTCTCTATCTCAGCTTTTACCCTACTGGCAAAATCTGATATAGTCTCGGTCGTCTTCTCCTGCGTCTTGTAGTTGCGGACGGCGATAGTGCAACTCTGCATCTCGGCATCACCGACGACGAGGATATAGTTCACATGGTCGATCTCAGCATTTCGCATCTTCTTGCCGAGAGAGTCATTGGAGTCGTCGAACTTGACTCGGAGTCCTGATTTCTTGAGATCTGCGTATACCTCATCTGCATATGGGAAGAAGTTCTCACCAACAGGGATGATACGGACCTGTTCTGGTGCGAGCCACAGTGGGAATGTCCCTGCAAAGTGCTCGATCATGATCCCCATGAACCGCTCGAGAGATCCCGAGATCGCCCGATGGATCACGACTGGCTGTTCATCTTCGTTTTTCTCATTTTTAAAAGATAACTTGAACCGGGCAGGTTGGTTAAAATCACACTGGATCGTGGCAAGTTGCCACTCGCGTCCGATCGCATCCTTGAACATGAAGTCGAGTTTCGGTCCGTAGAACGCGGCCTCACCTGGCATCGGACGATAGTTGAGAGAGTTCGCAATAGCGGCTTCCTCTAGAGCCTGTTCAGCGATCTCCCAGACATCATCACCTCCGAGATACTTCTCTGGTGTGAGTGGATCGCGGATCGAGAGTGACACCCAGTATCCGTCCATCAGGCCAAAAGTCGTATAGAATTGTTTGATCACATCGACGATAGATGAGACCTCGTCCTTGATCTGCCCGACTCGACAGAAGAGATGACCGTCATCCTGAGTGATCGATCTGACGCGAGTGAGTCCTGAGAGTTGTCCCGTCTTCTCATCACGGTATACGGTCGCCGGCTCAAAATATCTCACAGGCATATCTCGATAGGAGAACTGATTATCCGCGAATATCTGCATATGATGAGGACAGTTCATCGGCTTGAGGAAAAAGTTCTCTTTGCTCGTCCCACCATACACGGAGAACATATCTTCGAGGTATTTACCAGCATGACCACTTGTCTGATAGAGTTCTTCCTTGGCG
>JANNYQ010000069.1:0-10015 GCA_031410215.1 Candidatus Altimarinota bacterium
GTACTATTTACGGTTCATCGATCCACGCAATGAAATGGCGATGGTTGACCGTGAAAAAGAAAAAGCGTGGATGCCTGTCGATCTCTATGTCGGTGGTGCTGAACATGCAGTACTCCACCTTCTCTATGCTCGTTTTTGGCATAAGGTACTCTACGATATCGGAGTTGTTCCGCATGCTGAGCCGTTCCAGAAACTGACAAATGTGTGACTCATTCTCGGGCCAGATGGGAACAAGATGTCAAAATCGAAAGGCAATGTCATCAATCCGAATGTGATCGTCGCTGAATATGGTGCAGATACACTTCGTCTCTATGAGATGAGTATGTCAGCGTTCATTGATGCGGCTCCATGGAATCCTGATGCCATCATCGGTGTCCGCCGATTCCTCGATAAGGCATACTCGACTATCGTCGAAGGAAAAAACAAAGCTAAGGACGATATGCGAGGGATGAAGCTCCTACATAAGACCGTGAAAAAAGTCGGGGAAGATATCGTCGCATACAAGTTCAACACGGCGATCTCTGCGCTCCAGATCCTCCTAAATGAGGGTATCCCAAACGATCCTGAGTTTGCGTCCGAGTGGAGTGAGAGATTCGCTATCATGCTCCATCCGTTTGCTCCACATATGGCGGAGGAGCTTTGGGAAAAGCTCCGAAAGAAAGAGTCTGTCTACAATGCTGAGTGGCCAGAATATGATGAGTGGATGCTCATCGATGATGATGTGACGATCGCCATCCAGATCAATGGGAAACTCAGAGGTACCTATACAGGACTCAACGGTGTGATGCAAGACGAGGTCTCCGCATACGCTCACGAGACCCCTGATATCGCGAAGTGGCTCGAGAACAAAATCCTTGTGAAAGAGATATTCATACCCAATAAGCTGCTCTCTATAGTGGTACGGGATACAGAGTAGCCAACACAAAACTTCCTGAATATCAGGAAGTTTTTTATAGTAAATCAATATTATTTTCCTACGATATCCTCTAATACCTTCGCGAGCTTGATTGGGTCATGTCGCACAATATCAGCACCATTGATCATATCACACTCGATCACTTGGTATGACTTCCCATCGAATAAGGAGTGATCCTGGGTATAGAGTGGATTTTTGTTCTCTTCCTGTTTATATTTTGCCAGGATATCAGCATCGATATGCCCATTATTCACGATCACGTAGTCGAGCTGCGCAGTACCGATATATCGCTCGATAGTATCGATGAAGTCGATCACTTCCATATTGGTCGTCTCTCCTCGCTTAGTCATTGCATTGCACACATAAATAATATGAGCATGACTTGCACCGAGTGCCTCTTGCATTCATTTTGACAACAAATTGGGTACGATGCTAGTATAGAGATCGCCAGGCCCGATTATAATATAATCAGCCTCAAGAATAGCTTTTTCCGCTCTAGGATTGAGATTACCATCTCCGATGAGCCACGCATCTGTGATATTTTGATCTATATTATGTGTCCTTTCACCAGGATTTTTGTCACTGATATCGATATTTTTCTCTCCTATGATCTCAGTACCATCATCGAATCTGACAGCCAGATGGACATCCTCGAGTGTCACTGGGATCACGTGCCCCCGCACATCGAACATCGTCTCCATAGTGGAGAGTCCACATTCGAAGTCACCATCACAGATATCCACCAGTGCAGTCAAGAGGATATTCCCCACTTTGTTCGATCCGATCACTCCTTCTTCTCCATCAAAACTGTACTCGAATAATTTGCGAACGATCTCTGTATTCCCCGCGAGTGCTGCGATAGCTCGACGCATATCTCCAGGAGGGAGAATCCCATATTTGTCACGAATGAGTCCTGTAGTGCCACCGTTGTCCGCGACGGAGATTATCGCAGAGATATTGTAGTCAAGATTGCGTTTGATCCCATAGAGTACATTGAATGTTCCAGCACCACCTCAGATGGCTACGATATTTGGCATAATTATCTCTTGATTTTTAGTATGAAAACCATAGGATTATAGTGTTTTTATTATTTTAGCAACCCTTTCCATATGAATATATTCTATCTTCTCGTCATCGTTGCCGTATTGATACCATTCTTTGTTCGTAAGATCACTCAAGGTGAGGTCGGACTCCGAGAGTTCCTGGGTCGGTATACCGACACTGTCGGTCCTGGTATTTTTTTCCTCATACCTGGTGTCCAGTCAGTCCGCAAGGTCGATATTCGAGAACAGGTGATCAATGTCCCAGAACAACAGATCATCACTAAGGATAATGTAGCAGTCACGGTCGATGGAGTCGTCTATGCTCAGATCACCGATCCATACAAGGCTACCTATGACATCAACAATGTATTCGTTGCAGTCGTCTCACTCGCTCAGACCAATCTCCGTAGTGTCCTCGGAACCATGGAACTCAACGATACTCTCTCGAATCGTGATACGATCAATGCGAAACTCCTCGAATCACTCGACCGTGAGACGGCGAAATGGGGAGTCAAGGTGATGCGTGTAGAAATCAAAAAACTCGAACCACCAGCGAGTGTACAAGAGATGATGAATATGATCAAAAATGCACAGAGTGAAAAGAGTGCAAAAATCACTGCAGCTGAGGGCTACAAAGTAGCAATGATCACACAAGCAGAAGCTGATAAGCAATCAAAAATTCTCCAGGCTGAGTGACAAAAAGAATCTCAAATCCTTCAGGCACAAGGAGAGGCAAATGCGAAAGTAGCTATTGCTGAGGCAAATGCGAAAGCACTCGAACTCGATGCGGTTGCGGCTCAACAATTCTTCACGGGTAATGCAGTAGTAAAGGCTCAGCTCCAGACCATTCAGGTGGCACTCGGTAATAATACCAAGTTTATCCTTGATTCGGATATTCTTGCTGGAGTTTCGAAGATATTCGGTGGGGCGAAATAATTAACTATTCACTTTATGAGTTCACTTGTACTTTTCTGGATCTGAATTGGTATCGTCTTTCTCATCATCGAGATGATCACCGTCACGTTCTATGGACTTGCTATATCACTCGCAGGATTTGTGACAGCATTATTCGTCTGGTATATGGGACTCATGGAAGTGACGGCTAGTCAAGGTATCATATTCGCTCTCGTGACACTCACTGCCTCATACTATCTCCCTCGTCTGCTGGTATCTCATATGCCAGAACATCTCCAGGGGCTCGATACCTATCTCGGTGAGACACGCAAGGTCAAAAAAGTCTGAGAAGACTACAAGGTATCACTCGATGGAGTAGACTATATCGTAGATATCGATGGAGTCAAAGCTGGAGATCGAGTTGAGCTCACGAGTCGCAAGGGCTCACTCTTTCGTGGAAAAATAACCGGATAATATGCCAAAAATCCAAGACCGAAAGGTACAAGTTCTCAAGCATATCGTCGAAGAATACCTCAAAACTGGAGAGATCATGGGATCCAAAAATCTCCTGAAAAAATATAATCTCAATGTATCGAGTGCGACGATCCGCAATGATATGGCATCCCTCGAGGATATGGGATTGATTTTTCAGCCGTACAACTCGGCGGGACGCCTTCCGACCAATAGGGGACTCCGTGTTTTTGTCGACTATCTGATGGAGACGATGCCAGGAGTATTCATCGAAGCGGAGCAATCTCTGAGTGAAAAACTAGAACAGAACCGTATAGATGATGTTCTCTATGGGCTCGTTGCTCGTCTGACGAAGACGACAGGAGAGATCACATTCGCCTGTATCCCGTCACTCGGAACCTCTTACTATCTTGGACTCTCGAACTATCTCGAGCGTCATCATGGAGCTCTCGGCGAGGAGATGTATCAGGTCATCAAGTGTCTTGAGAATAAACATCAATTCATCGACTATCTTCAGTCACTCGATATCGGCCCTCGCGTATCAGCATTCATCGGTGAAGAGAGTGTCATCCCAGAACTGGAGTCATCGACGATGATCGTGAAAAAAATCGAAGTCAATGGATATACTGGATATCTCGGTATCCTCGGCTCTACGATGATGGACTACGCATTCAATATCACAGCATTAAGACAAACACTTTAATTGAATTTATGAAAAACTTCGAATTTCATCGTTAGAAAAATTTGCTTTTCGTCCCCTTTTTCCTATACTTCGTCTGTCTTCACTCGTGTATCTGCGGGTCTGGCACTATTTATTATTAGATACTTTTCTCCACATACTATGGAACACGCAGTCAAAAAAGCTCTCATGGAGCAATACGCAACCAAAACAGGTGACACTGGATCTCCAGAAGTCCAAGTTGCGATCCTCACATCTCGTATCGAATCTCTCAAAAATCACCTCGAAATCCACAAACAAGATAACCATTCTCGCCGTGGTATCGTCATGATGGTGGCAAAGCGACGTAAGCTCCTCGACTATCTCAAGCGAAAAGACGAAGCTCGATATACTGATCTCATCGGTAAGCTCGAACTCCGAAAATAATTGCTAAAAACTAAAAAACTCATAAAATCTCAAGTACTATTCTTGAGATTTTTTTATGTTTTCTTTTTTTCCACAACGATCACTCTCGCACCTCCTCATCCTCATATCTATCGTAGTCTCTGTGATAGGATTCATATTCCCACAGTTCGTGAGTCTCTATGGGATGAACGGGTATTACTATGCGACTGGGGACTATATATCGTTGATAGTACAAGTGATGCTATTCCAATTCCTCCATGGAGGAATCATACATCTCCTTGCGAATAGTTACTTCCTCTATACGGCATGACCTGAGGTAGAGGCTCGTATGTCATGAGACCGCTATACGTGGTTCTTTATCACGTCGACTGTATTTGTCGCAATTGCTCTCCTCATATTTGCACCAAGGAGTCTCACAATCGGGATATCAGGATGGTGTATGGCACTCCTCTCATATCTCTGGATCGATCTCTATACGACTCGTCATCCGATGGCGCCTCAGGTCCTCGCGATGCTCGCTATCAATATCGGTATCGGACTCATCCCAGGTATCTCACTCGTTGGGCATCTTGCAGGAGCTATATGATGACTCATATGGTGGGGAATTGCGAGGAACTGGAGGAAATAATTAGATATTTCAACTCAAAAGATCCTCTTCAAATAATCTGATCCCATCAATAGTAGCTGAATACTTGCTCACATCCGGGAATCTGAGTGTACGTATACACTCGCTGACTGCTCTGATGAGTGACTTCGTCCGCTCGATCTCTCCTTCATGAATATACTCAGTCACTCGATGGAACCTATCTTCGTCGTGATTTTTCTCTATGAAAAAGAGCTCGAATTGCCGTCGAGGGAACGCCCTATATCGGGGCGAGAGCTCGAATAGGATGGCATAAAAGGCGAGTTGGAGTCTATATTTCCATTGTTTCACCTTTGCATAGTCGGCTCACTTGCCATCAAAACTATCGAATCCTCCACCCGTCTTGTAGTCAGTGATGATGAGAGTATCATCCGCGAGTCGCTCCACTCGATCGATCTTTCCAGTCAATTGAATATCAGATAGCCAGACTCCGCCTCACTCAGTACGGAAGTCCTTCTCCAGGGTGAGTTCACCATAGGACTTGCCGACGAGCTCGGTGTAGAGAGCTTCGAGATTTTCTCGTCACTTACTGATCCAGGTATCCTCGATAGCCTTTTCGAATCCCTCTTTACGGAGACTCTTCTCGAACTCGGTGTAGAGGATTTCTTTTTTGTACGAGTTGTTGAGCTTATAGTCTGTGAAAAATAACTCGAGAGCGGTATGCATCGCAGATCCATAGCATCCTGCGATATTCTTCGCCCCTGGGAATCTGAGGATATTGTTCGCCACGAAGTGTGTCGGTCCACCTGACGTGACATCGAGGAAGTTCTGTAGGGCAGTCGCACTCATAATGAATTGCTTGTCGATGCGATCGCTGAGAAATGTCTCCTCTTGGTTATCGTATGGCAGACTCCAGAGTGATTGACTCGCATTTGCTAGATTGTCTGCGAGACTCATCGGCGTGATATCTGATCGCTCTGCCCATTCAGGTCTCTCGGATCCGATACAGGGGAGTGGTTCATTGGATCTCTCGTCCATACTCATAGCCGAGTAGCTGACGGTGAGAGTTTTGCGTGCTCTCGTATATCCCGTATAGACGAGACGCTCGATATCTGCATCATCATCTTTGTCCGCCTCGAGGGGGAGATTCTTCGGGAGAGTCGCTCCAGAGATCTTGCCGAGCTTATACTCACGCTTGGTGAGAAATGGCACATACACATGATCCCACTCGAGTCACTTCGCCTTGTGGACGGTGATCAGATTGACAGCAGCTTGCTCGTTCCCGATGAGATGAGAGGTCTCGATACGGATGGCATATTTCTCGATCATCGAGATCAGCTCGATCGCATCTGGGAGCATCAGGAGTGGTTTTTGTTTCTTGTAGTTGCGAATCTCATTGGTCAGTTTTGCTATATTGGCGAGAGATCGTGCTTTGAGTTGATATGACTCTGATATTGTACTATTATAATTTGATAAATGTCCGAAAAAGTAAGTATATATGGGTGAAGTGAATTCTTTTTTCTCACCTCAGAGCATCGATATCTGTATAGGATTGGCTCGACTATCCGCATTATACTCATCTGGGAGTACGAGAGATGCTGCTCCAGTTATCGCATCGAAGAGATCCTCGAGACGACTATTCTCACTCATATTCGATAGCTCTTGGAGATAGTATCCGAGATCGCGTATCTCAGGCGTCTCATGACTCGAGAGTTGTCAGATCCAACTCTTGTTCTCTACTCGGCGACTATGATAGATATCACGAGAGAGTTGCCAGAGTGTGAGGCGTGGGATATTCCAACAAGGATGAGAGATGATTTCTACGAGTACTTCTCTGAGTTCTTGATTCGTATCGAGTGAGCTCAGATACTTGAGTATATTAGTGATAAGTACGATGATCTCATCTTCCCAGATAGATTCGGATTTGCTCATACTGACGGGGATACCTGCCGCGAGGAGTCACTTGGCGAGTATCTCGAGGGATTTATTCTTTTTCACGATGATAGCGATATTCTGAGGCTCGACTCCTGATGCTATCTTTGCCTCTATATCTGAGACTATGTGAGTCAGTTCATGGAGTTCGCTTGAGTATGTATTTTGTATAACTCATTCTCATGATCCACTTTGTGAGCGGAACTCCTTGGTCGTACCAGGGAATATCGTCGATATATCGGACTTTTCTGATACTATAACTGCACGACTAGAGGTGATGATATCACTAGTCGATCGATAGTTAGTATCCAATATGATCAGGTGTGTATTCTCGTAGCGATCATGGAAGTCTCGGATATTTTTCACATTGGCTCACTGGAACTTGTAGATGGACTGATCATCATCGCCGACTGCGAATATGTTTGGACTTCCGCTATCCACCGAGAGTATCGAGTTCACGAGTCGCATCTGTGCCTCGTTGGTATCTTGGAACTCATCGATGAGGATGAACTGGTATTGTTCGGCGAGATTGGCTTGGATCATCGGGTCTCGCTCGACGAGCTCGATAGCTCTCAGTATCATATCCGAGAAATCGACGAGTCACTCTGATTCCAGTTTTGCCTGATAGGACTCATAGATACTTGCGAGTGAGAGTTGTTTTTTGAGTTTTTCTCACTCCTTCCATATGCGTTCTCACTTGTAGTTTTTGCTTGTCCAGGCATCTTTCCAGGCGGTGAGGAACTTGGTGCTATTATCTCACTCATACTCTGCCCAGGCATCATCAATCCCGAGTTGTATAATTCTTATCAGTGAGTCGTATCCTCCGATATTTTCATTATCGGACATTTGTTGAACTATTTCTGTCATTCTATGGAATATAGCGATCTTCTGTATTTTTTCATCCTTTTTTTGTCCGAGAGCATCAATCTGTTCAAACGACTCTTGCAACATAGGAGCGAGTTCATCGATAGTTCGTCGGTTCATATCGAGGATCATATGATAGAGAGTAGGAGTAATACCTCACTTCTTGAGATCACCGATACGACCGAGAATATCAGATATCGTCTCTCAGGCTCGCATACCTGGTCTGTATGGATCGTTCCAGGCGAGAGGAGCAAGTATCTCGTCGAGGATGCGAGATGCAGTCACCGTATCTATCGTCCCTGAGTCACTGTATTCACGGAACAGATACCGATAGCGAGCGAGGATTTCATTACCAAAGCTATGAAACGTATGTATTGCCACACGATACGCATCAGGTCAGATCATACGAGCCAGTCGATCTCGCATATTGCGAGCGGCATTATCGGTGAATGTGAGACAGAGAATATTAGATGGAAGATAGTCAGTTTCCTGGAGGATATTCGCTATACGTGCTCCGAGGATTTGAGTTTTTCCGCTCCCTGGTCATGCGATCACGAGTACTGGTCAGTATATGGTTTCTACAGCTTCTCTTTGACGGGGATTGAGTGAGGCGAGTATGTCAGCAAATAGAGTCATGGTGTAGTGTAATAGGTGGGAGAATTCTATCCAAAACCACTAATAAGTCGAGCTAGAGTTGCAAAAAATAAATCTCTGATTATCATTGTTCTATGCAAAAACTCTCTGGAATATCTGGCCTACGTGGTATCATCGCAGTCCTCATTGTACTGTATCATCTCCAACAGATAAGACCGATTGCCAATCTCGCGTCGTGGGATTGGGCTCTATATCAATTTGTGAATATGTTCCCAGTAGTAGTGGCGGTGTTTTTTATCCTCACAGGACTGCTCCGCTCCATCGGATACTGGGGATATATACTCCATGGAGAAAAGAAACCCGATACTCGTAAAGTGATCCTGGATAGATGGTGGCGTATTGCCCCTGTATACTATGCTGTTCTGACGGTCTCATTTATCTGGGGTGTATATCTCTCAGGATTTACCTCGAGTAGTCTAGTTGGTCTTGTATCTGGATTCACATTTTTGAATTGGGTATCACCATCGACATTCTTCCCGACTATGATCAACTGACCACTCTGGTTCATCTGATATGATATGATGTGATATATATTCACCGTTCTCATGATGATCGGCCTGACTCGAATACACAAAAAATACATATATGGTTTAATAATTGCTTATATTTGTATATTTCTCTGACTTCACCAAGTCTGGGTATCGCTCCCATGGACACCATGAGAAGGGATCATGGGTATCTGGTTTCCTCATTATAGCCCATTCATATTCGCACTCTACTCTATCATGGGGATGATCATCGGATGACTCGTCACCGGATATCGTGATATGCCAAAACGTCTTGTTTGGGATTGTGTCTTCATGACATCGATAGTTGCTATATTCTCGTATCTCTGGCTCATCAGATGATCTCCAGATCTCGCATACTCGTATCCGATGAGTCCATATAGATTCCCACTCGTGCCAGGACTCTGGGCGATCGCGATATTTGCTCTCATATATTCTCGGTATCTAGGAGTGTGGATGGACAATCGACTTTTCACTTGGCTCGCAGGTATCTCATATAGTCTCTATCTCTGGCATGGACTTGTGATCAGCGTACTTCTCACAGTATGATTTTATCAGGTCTCTACCTCATTCGTTGATTGGAGTATATTCAGTGTTGCTACTATGAGTATATCACTCATAGTAGCAGTCGCGAGTGCGAGATGGATAGAAAATATTAGAAAATAAAAAGTAAAATTGACAAAAAATAAAAAGTGAACTATAATAGTTATATCTACATTATAATTTTTTTTATGGTACTTTCAAAATGAGTAGGTATGATACAGTGGTGACCAATTGAATATGAAAGATTATTTACTAAGTGACTTCAGTCCTGTACACACTGACTTGTATCTTTTGTGCCCGGTCATGAGAAACATGCAGATATGGAGTATATAAATTCTTTATGTAACGTACTTAGTACCGTACAACAGAAAGATATGTTACAGTTAATGATTGATTGATATGTCATACTACTAGATGAAAGTGGGCAATATCCAAATGTATGGAGATATTTACTGACCCGAACCCCAAAACAGTTTATGTTATATTATAAACTCATATCTAAAAAACGAGAGTTAGCTAAAGGCG
>JANNYQ010000070.1:0-10067 GCA_031410215.1 Candidatus Altimarinota bacterium
GCGAGTTGTGATACTTTTGGTACAAAAAAATAGCATCTGATTTTCATACCAGACTATATCAATATTTCGGGAAAAGGGGGTTTGAAAAAAAAGGGGGGTAAAAAAATATTCTAAAATAAGGAGAATAAATATTGTTATGTAATTTATTTTAGTAAAAAAATATGAAAATTATGTCAACAATAGCAGACACTTTAAGTGAGATAATAAAAATTCAGAAAGAATTTGACAGTATTAACAATACCGATACTTTCGTTAAAGAATTAATGAATTTTACAACTGTGTTATATTTTGATTATTTATCGCATGCTATTTTAGATCAATCACGCCATATCAATCTTTCTAGTATAGAAGGTATAGATAAATATTATGAATTATTTTCCAAAAATAGTCTTCTCTTAGAGTATATAAGAATTAATAACATAGGACAATTTTCAGTGATATGGAACGCATATGAGAAATATTTAAGACAGAAATACTTTAATGTTTTTCATTCAACCGAATTTAACATCAATAAAATTTTTAAAAACATTATCAATAATTCCAATCTTGTAAATAAAGATACACTGCTTGAAGAATTTGAGGTCATGCGAAATACTAGAAATAGTCTTCATGATGGAGGAACATATAATGCTAGTTTTCTATATTTCAAAGGAACACTATGTTGAAATATATACGAGTTTTCTCCAGGTATGGGAACAACTCCACTTAGAACTATGGATATAATCCAGACTGTTTGGTTTCATTACAAAAACCTTGAAAATATAAATACTGTCTAATAATATTTAGAGAATATTCAAGGGAGTTATTATTTACTTCAGTTAATATAAGTTCACAGGATAATTAGCAATCTTCTATATTTAGTAAAATAAAAATCCCACCTCATCAGTGGGATTTTCTTTTTCTCCAACTACATTTACTCCCCTCTCACCTTCATCGCCTCCAGTATCCGCTCCATAGCGACGACATACGCTCCTGTTCGGAGCATTACTTTGTGTTCGTTTGAGCTTTTCAATACTCCTGCGAGAGCCGTTTCCATCTTGAGTTTTAGTTTCTGTTGTACCTCTTCACGAGACCAGTAGTAGTTCGCGTTGTTCTGTACTTGCTCGAAGTAGGATACCGTCACACCTCCCGCATTCGCGAGGATATCTGGGATCACGGCGATTCATTTTCCGAAGAGTACCGTATCTGCATCAGGAGTTATCGGCCCGTTCGCGAGTTCGAGGATGAGTTTTGCTTTTATATTTTGTACATTATCTCCTGTGATCTGGTTCTCCAGAGCTGCTGGGATGAGGATATCACACTCGAGTTCGAGGAGCTCAGAGTTGGTTATCTGAGTCCCCCATGTATATTCTGTGAGGGCTTGTTTATTTTTCTTCAGCTCTACGATATGAGCGATATCCAGACCTGCCTCGTCATAGATGGCACCATGAGAGTCAGAGGTTCCGATGAGGATTGCCCCAGTTTTTGCTATGAGTTCGATCATATTGAGTCCAGCATTTCAGGCTCATTGGATGACTACTTTTTTGCCCTTGAGTGATTCGTTGCTGCTTTTGAGATATGCCTCGAGGACATAGAGTCCACCCTGAGCGGTCGCAGTATCTCGTCCGAGAGATCCACCGATCGAGAGAGGCTTGCCGGTGAATGTCCCTGGAGTCCAGTGACCTACCAATCTTGAGTATTCATCTACCATCCATGACATGATCTGCCCGTTTGTATTGACATCTGGTGCTGGGACATCATCGAGCGGTCCGAGATACTTGTACAGCCGCTGCACCCATCCGCGAGAGAGTTGTTCGAGCTCGTTTTCGGAGAGCTCCTTGGGATTCACGATGATACCACCCTTGCTTCCTCCGAGTGGGAGATCGAGAGTCGCACACTTGATACTCATCCAGGTCGAGAGAGCCTTGACCTCGTCGATCGTGACATCCTGATGGTAGCGGATCCCTCCCTTGTATGGGCCACGAGCTCCGTTATGTTGAGAACGATATCCGACGAAGTTGCGGATCTCACCATTATCCATCTGGACTGGGATATTGACCTCGATGACTCGTTCAGGATTCATCATCTTCGGGAACTGAGCATCGTAGCGACCAGTGAGAAAAGCGTATGCCGTCTGCATCTGAGACTGAGCGGAAAGGAATGGATTGTTGGTGGACATAGAATATTATGATTATTTAATATGAGAACTTATCTCATTATAGAGTTGTAAAAATATTTGCAACTCTTTTTATGCTGTTTTTTCGTGGATGTATTTTTTTATCTCATCAAAAAATGTACTCTTCCCCTCTCGTTCGATCTGAGCGGAGATGAACTCCAAAGTATCGCCTAAGATAGCAAGACCTCGATCGATCGTCTCATAGTCGATCACGAGTGGTGGCTCGATGCGGATCGTCTTGGCAGAGTTCAGTGTGCCACCGACGAGAACTCATCGTTTGAATAACTCTGATGCTACCTGATATCCGATCTCTTTCGATGTGAAGTGTTGACCGATGAGGAGTCACTTACCCGTGACTTTTTCATAGATTTTCGGATACTTCTTCACAAATGTTTGGAGTTTCGCCATCATATAGTCTCATTTTTCTCTTGCTTGCCCTGCGAGATCATCTCGGAGCATGACCTGTATCCCTGCGATCGCAGCACTGCATGCGAGTGCTCCACCTCCAGTCGTCGTCGTATGGACGAACGGATTGGGGTACATCATACATTGCCAGATCTCGGCAGTGGAGACGAACGCTGATATCGGCATCACACCTCCACCGAGTGACTTCCCGAGAGTCATGATATCAGGGACGACATCCCAGTGATCCACGCCAAATATCCGACCCGTACGACCGAGTCCCGTCTGTACCTCATCCGCTATGAGGAGTGCTCCATGCTCACGAGTGATCGCTCGTACTCGTGGCCAGTAGTCATCTGGTGGCACTATAGCTCCAGCCTCTCATTGGATCGGTTCGATGATGACTCCTGCGACTCCTATACCGAGCTTTTTGCAGGTCTCGAGCTGAGCTTGCATCGCATCTGCATTGCCATATTCCACGAAATATACTGGGCCTCCGTACATCTGCCCGACAGGATCACGATAGAGAGCTTTCCCCATCATAGAGAGAGATCCCATAGTTTTGCCGTGGAACGCATTGATAGTCGAGATAAATGCTGACTTTTTGGTATACATCTTGGCGAGCTTGATCGCTCACTCATTGGCCTCTGTACCACTCGCACAGAAAAAACTATACTGCAAATCACCTGGCGTAATCTCAGCAATGAGCCTCGCGAGTACGCCTCGGAGTGGATCGATGAGCTCTTGTGATGGCATAGGGCTACGAGCGAGCTGAGCGGATACGACAGAGATGATATCTGGGTTGGACCATCCATGAGAGAAGAGTCCATAGCCACCGAGCCAGTCGATATATTCACGCCCGAGAACGTCAGAGAATACGGATCATTGTCCAGCGTATTCGGTCGCTGCCCACATCCCTCACTGAGTGACGGATTTGCGATTTTCGAGCCATCACTTGTTGAAGTGCTCACCGAAGTTGTGGATTGACTCAGATATGATCCACTCTGACTGTTTCTTGTCTGGGTGTTTGTCGAGTTTGATGATATCCGTCCAGGTATTAGCGTATTCGAGAGCGGTTTTAAGAGATTTTGGCATAAGATATGAGAATGTGAGATGATATTGTACTACAACATTAAGAACAGATAAATCGTACTATACTTTGCTCGTGAAAGCGAGAATAGAAGCAAAAAATGACTTGACTCTACTCGTCCATCTGTCCATATACCGAGTGCGATAGATGATGAAGATAGCAACTATCATATTCACACTCATGCTATATATCCAGAAGAGTGAATTCGCCCAACTATGGTGCTCAAAAGAAAATAATAAGCAGAGGAGTGATAGGGTCGTCCCGATCCATGCGAGCATATCCTCAGAGTGTGGGTCCCGCCAGATTTTGTGCAGTGTTGGATAGAGTACTAGTATATCAATCACTATAGTGGGGATGATAGCCTGCGATACTCCCCATACTCAGGCAATACCGATCACGATGATAGCCAATATGAGTGATATATAGTCGAATATCCCGATATGTATACGTCGTACAAAAATCCAACCAATAATCGCTCCGAGAGCGAGTGCCCCGACCCTGAGCAATGGTGATGCGAGAGAGAGCGATATCCCATCAGTTCAGAGGAGTTGGAGTGTATTGATCGAGACGAGGATGGCACCGATCGTCCAAGTAAAAGGATGTGGCACTACTCGCCCATGGAAAACACGGTATATATACGGTAGGAATCCGATCAGGTAAATGACGATCGAGAGAATGATGAATAAAAGAGAGAAATCGTGCATATATTGATATTTATTTGGACATACTCACTACTTTTGTATTGCAGAGCTCGTAAAATCCGGCTTTCCCATGTTCACGACCGATACCCGATGACTTGTATCCACCGAACGGATCGGATGGGATACAATAATTCACAGTATTCATCTGAACCATACCACTCTCTATATGACGGGCCAGATGAGCAAATGTGTCTCTATTCTCTGTGAAAACATATGCACCAAGCCCATACTCAGTGTCATTGGCCAGCTCTATCGCTTGTTCAATAGTATCAAATATGACAATCGGGAGGATCGGTCCGAATACTTCCTCTCGCCAGACTCGCATATCGGGAGTGATATTCCCGAGGATCACTGGTGCAAAAAATGCTCAATGAAGACCCGAAGAAACTGGGAGCTCAGCTAGGATCGTTGCTCACTTCGCGATAGCATCATCATATAGTTCGGTGACACTCGTGAGTTGAATCTCAGACACGAGTGGTCCGATATCAGTAGATGGATCGAGCGGATTCCCGAGTTTTTTGGAGAGGAGTTTTTCAGAAAGTTTTGCAATAAGTTCATCATGTCGACTCGTATGGACGATGAGTCGCTTGAGTCCGTCGCACATCTGACCTGAGTTCGAATATCGCATATAGTAGATCGTCTCGATAACTGAGTCGATATCCGCATCCTCGCACACGACTCCTGGAGCAGATCCACCGAGCTCCATCACGGCAGTGATCCCCTTTTCGAGAGCCTTCTGTGACAACATATTCCCGATTCTCGTCGATCCCGTGAAGGTGATCCCGTCGATACTCGAATCCGTGAGGTGATCACCAGTCCGACCATCGCCATATATCTCCGTCCAGACTCATACTGGGAGAGACGAGTTCTCGATCATCGAGCCAATCAGTCTACCTGTCAGGATCACCTCCTTCGAGATCTTCCAGATGACACTATTACCCGCGAGAAGTGGCTGGACACACGCCCAGATACAGAGCATAAAAGGATAATTCCAAGGAGTTATCGCAGCAATCAGCCCTTTCGGTTCGTGGGTGACCGTATGGATCTCGGTATCGTTTTCAAAAACAATCTCAGGAGTGAGACTCTCCTCTGCGTGATCGAGATACCAGAGCATATAGCTGAGTCCGTAGCCGACCTCATCACGAGCGAGTCGGATCGGCATACCCATCTCGGTTGAGATACTCGTAGCGATGGTTTCTTTTTGTCGGGTGAATGTATCATAGAGTTCTCGCAGGAGTCGGACTCGCTCTACCACTGGCATATCTCGCCAGAGGCACTGAGACCGGTGCGATTGGGCGACGATCGTTGCAATCTCGGAGGGAGAAGTAGACTCTATAGATCCGAGAGGAGTGTAGTTGTCAGCAGGATTGGTAGAGGTGATGAGAGACATAGGAGTGAGGAAAAATAGATACAATCATAGTATCACATACTCTTTTATAATCCTAAAAAGTTACTTTCAATAGTATTGACAATACTATATATATTATTAATATATTCATATAAATTTGATATGAAATGTTAGCATCTAATCATCTACATCGCAATACTTCTCAAGAACCAATATGTACTCATGACATGATGGGGAAATTGAGAATTGAAACCACAATAAATATTGTATCTGACTCTGCTATACAGCTCCTGGCAGAGTGAAAGAATATGGAAATACGAATCTGAAAAGATCTCAGAGCTATCTCTGTTAATTATTCTAGATCTCAAATTGAGAAATATATTTGGTGGATTTGACTCCCCTCATCAGGAGATCTAATGGATGAACGTATTATCAATCGTAGGAAATATCATCTTCTTATGATTGAGGCGAAAATATGTTTGCGAGAACTCAATATATGAGACCGAGCATGATATGCACTACGATATTCCAGATATATAGATATACTTCATCAGTTATATGAAATCTCTATTATCAATAGGGCTATTGATGAATACAATGAGCCACCGAACCTAGATTAGGATTTATTTTTGTTCAAATAAAGTCACGTACTCACCATATCATTCACGTTCGAGGTCTGCTACAGGGACGAATCTGAGGGCTGCAGAATTGATACAATACCTCATTCCTCACTGGTCCCGTGGTCCGTCATTGAAGAGGTGGCCGAGATGAGAATCAGCATTTTTGCTCCTCACCTCTGTACGAGTCGAGAATAACTGAGTATCCGTCTTTTCTATGGTACTCGCACCTGTCATCACTCGAGTGAAGCTCGGCCAACCTGTCCCACTATCGAACTTGTCGAGAGAGGCAAAGAGTGGTGATCCATCGACGATATCGACATAGATTCCATCTTTCTTATTATCCCAATATTCATTGCTAAATGGAGACTCAGTTCACTCCTCTTGAGTAACTCTGTACTGAATATCCGTGAGTTTTTCTCGGATATTTTCTTTTGGATTTTTTGCAGATTTATCTTTTGTTTCTATTGCTTGTATCTCATTCATCCAGTTCTCATCGATATATCCCTTGCGGCCACTACCTTGTGCATAGAGATTGTAGCGAAATGCGGACTTCTTGTAGTAGTCCTGATGATACTCTTCCGCAGCGAAAAAAGTGGTCCGAGGCTCCACCTTCACGGCTATCGGCTTATCGAATTTTTTGGAATTTTCGAGTGTATTGATCGCCGTCTCGGCAATTTTTTTCTCATCATCTGTAGTATAGAGTATTGCCGTTGTATAGCGATATCCCCGATCACCGAACTGCCCATCAGTCTGAGTCGGATCTATCTGAGTGAAGTAGAGATCTACCAATGTTGCATAGCTGATGACGGCAGGATCATAACTAATCTCGACCGCTTCGCGATGCTCCGTATTGCCTGCTGATACGAGCTCATAATTGGAATCTTCTTGTGCGCCTCCTGCATATCCCGATACGGCAGTAGTGACGCCACTCTGTGCCTCGAATATACCCTCCATACACCAGAAACATCCTCCTGCAAAATAGGCTTTTTTTAGGTTTCAATTGTTTGTTTCTGTTGTTGATGTAGCTGTTGTCGTTGTATTCATAGTTGTAAAGTTAGAGTAGTAAAAAGCTCATCCTATTATACCCAAGAGTACGAGAAGTGAAAGTCATATTTTTATCATAAAGTTTGTATTAGTTACCGAGTGTCTCTCCTATTGTCTTTGCTCCGATCTTTTTCGATTTTTCTTGGCCGTCAGAATTGAGTACAACGGTGGTGTGTTGTGTGACGACTCCATATTTTTGTTTGAGAGCTGTCGAGGTATCGTAGTTTATCTTTACAATCAGTGAATCTGCAGGGATAGATCCGAGATCTGATCTGATAGCAACATCAAGAGCCTTGCACGATGGACACCAGCTCGCAGCAAAGAAGAGCACTACCTTTTGTTTGTTTTTGAGTGCAGATTCTACGAGTTCTGGAGTATAGGTCTGATATCCTGATTCCTTTTTCTGCATCATAGCACCACTCATCATAGATCCAGATTTCATCACCTGGGTATCATCTAGGGGTATTGTTACACTATCACGGGATGTCGGAGCCTGAGTGCAGGATGCAAGGATCACTGTGAGTACTCAGATGAATCATATCTTGTTCATACGTAGGATAAATAAGGGAGTAAATCTAAAAAGATGAGGTATGTATTCATATTCAGGAGAGCCGTCTACGAACCAAATGTGAAGGCATAAGCACTAATACCTGGAGAGAACTCGAGTTCAAGAATCGAATTCTCCAGAAATGAAGGCGAACGCACGAGATGATACATCCGATCTCAATCAACAGTGATGATCCCATTGCTCACATCTTGTCAGAGATTATCTGTCTTCCCATCGACTCTCACTGATATGGTTCCACTCCCACCGAGAACGAGATAGACATAACGAGCTGAGAAGTTGTATTTGAACGTAGCACTACGGCTAGAGGTGATAGACTCAGCCTGTTCACCCCATTGTCCACCCAGAGACCACTCATTGGTTGCGAGAGGAGCATCTGGTCAGACCATATTGGCTCGACGATCAGTACCGAGATAGGTCTCTGGAGATTGTGTCTTTGTTGTGATAGCTCCTGTATTGGTAGCGACACTCACAGTTCCAGTGGCTACTGTGGGTGCAGATTGTCACTCAGATAAAAGATACTGTATCACTTCTTCACTCTCCTTGTATTCACCTTCACCAAAATGGGTATGTCGAATTTTTCATTCTCGATCGATGAAGTATTTGGCTGGCCAATATCTATTGTTATAGAGATTCCAGAGAGTGAATTCATTATCCAGAACGACTGGATAGGCGATCTTCCCAGCTACTACTGCTTTTTCTACATTATTTTTTATTTTTTCAAAAGCGAATTCAGGAGCATGGACACCGATGATGACGAGTCATTGGTCTCGATACTTCACATCCCAAGCAGTGAGATATGGGAGGGTTCGCTGACAGTTGATACATGAGTATGTCCAGAAGTCGATGACGACAACTTTTCCTTTCAGACTCGCCATGGTGAGAGGATTTGAGTTGATCCAGTTCGTGAGTGAAGCTGGGATCTCTGGAGCGAGAGTCGGATTTGCTATATTGAGAGTTGGAACATTAGAATTATTAGCTCCTGTATTGGTTACTTCTATAGTGACTCTTTCTGGAGAGATTGGTGACTCTGATGGCAAAAATCTCTCAATTATTCCTTGTTCAACACTTGTGATATCAAATATTTCGATAGCTGCAGTTTCGATTTTTTTATCTATTCCTGTGATGATCAGGAGTCCGACTATAGCGAGGATCAGTCCGAGTACTTTGCGAAACATACCACGTTCATCAGCATAGATCTTGAGTCTGCGAACGAGAGATGAACCAAAATATGAAATCAGCAAGAGTACGAGAGAGAGTCCGAGTGCATAGATGAGTGTGTATACTATTCCCGAGACAAAAGAAACGGGGAACACGGTCGCGAGTAGGAGCGAGTAGGTAGGCGAACACGTAGAGAAAACTGGTCAGAGTACTGCCCCAGTAACTACTCATCTCAAGGTCGACGACTCGATATTTTGAGCTTGATCCAGAGTATTATTGGCTCGGGAACCAAAGACCCTAGCACTGATTTGAGTCCAGGTATGCGGGAATATATAAACGAGGCCAAGTACGAGAAGGATAACACCAGAGAGGTATTTCCAGAACTCTGGTGGCACATTGATGAGGAGCGTTGATGCCTTGAGTAGGATAGTAAAGAGTACGATCGAGAGAGCGAGAGATCCCGTGACAATATATGGGTACCATTTTCACTTTTCACCCACGGATCCTGCGAGGATGACAGGAAGAACCGGGAGGACACATGGTGCGAGGATCGTGAGAACTCAGGCAATGAATGATACGAATGCAAGTGATAACATGATTGATATTTAAGAGTAATATGAACATTGTACTGAGACGGATTGACGCTAGATTAATTCGTTGGTTTTTATTTAGACCAGTCGATGGTGAACGTCGTTCCCTGTCATACATTGCTCTCGACTGAGAGACTCATATCATGGAGATCCTCGATGATCTTGCGAGCGATAGAGAGTCCGAGTCCATGACCAGAACCACTCGGTCTTGCTACATCTACCTTATAGAGTCGGTCGAATATATGAGTGAGATCTTTTGGCGCTATTCCGATACCTGTATCTGATATTTTCAAATTATTTTTCGATAGTTGGATCTCGATCTTGCCATCATCTGAGGTGAATTTCTGAGCATTGGAGACGATATTGCCTACCGCAGCCATGAAGAGCTCTG
>JANNYQ010000071.1:0-8045 GCA_031410215.1 Candidatus Altimarinota bacterium
GGTCACACCAAAGGGTGAGGTCGAGCTCTCTCCAGAAGAGAGACTTCTCCGAGCGATCTTCGGTGACAAGTCAAAGGATGTGAAGGACTCATCACTCATACTCCCATCAGGTTCAGGGGGAAAGGTGATCGCAGTACATACGCTCCGTCGTGAAGATGGAGACAATCTCCCTACTGGAGTATTCAAACAGGTCAAGGTGTATGTGGCACAAACTCGCAAGATCGAGGTTGGTGACAAGATGGCGGGTCGTCACGGAAACAAGGGTATCGTCTCTCGTATCGTACCAGTAGCTGATATGCCATTCATGGAAGATGGTACTCCTATCGATATCATCCTCAATCCACTCGGTGTCCTCTCTCGTATGAATATCGGACAAGTCCTCGAGACACATCTCGGTGGTGCTGCTCGCAAACTCGGTATCAATGTAGCAACTCCGATCCTCAACGGTCTCACGACTGATCAGATCTCAGCTCTCATGGTTGAGGCAGGTATCCCAGCAGATGGCAAGGTCCAACTCTACAATGGGAAAACTGGTGAAAAATTCAAAGAGCGAACGATGGTCGGAGTCAAGTATATGCTGAAGCTCCATCATCTCGTCGAAGACAAGATCCATGCTCGTAGTGTTGGTCCATACTCTATGGTCACACAGCAACCACTCGGAGGTAAGGCTCAAAATGGTGGACAACGTCTCGGAGAGATGGAAGTGTGGGCTCTCGAGGGGTATGGTGCTGCCAATATCCTCCAAGAGATGCTCACGGTCAAGTCAGATGATATCAACGGTCGTACTCAGCTCTACGAAGCAATCGTGAAGGGAAAA
Organism: Candidatus Altimarinota bacterium; assembly: GCA_031410215.1. GTDB lineage: Bacteria > Patescibacteriota > Gracilibacteria > BD1-5 > UBA2023 > JABFSX01. The sequence goes on from JANNYQ010000071.1 coordinate 818, forward strand.
CGTATCAAGCGTCCAAATGTACCAGAGTCGTTCAATGTTCTCCTCAGAGAGCTCCAGGCACTCAACCTCAATATCGATCTCCTCTCCGGAGAAGAGGTCGAAGAATTCGAGGCAGTGATGAAGGCTCGATACGAAGAACTCGAGAAACTCGATGGACAGTTCGACATCGAGATCGATATCCCAGAGTCAACTGAAACAGTAGTTGGAGAAGATGCTCCAGTCAGCGGATCGATCATCGAAGACGACAAAGAGTAGATATAATAGTTACCAGAGATAGTAAATAGTAGACAAACATCCCACCACTTCATCCGTATGGCATTGCCCAAGAGAAAGAGGATATATTTCCTCCTTACGACCTCTTCACTTCGCGTGATACGGATGCAAAAAGTGATTTGCTCCGTCATTCTAAGTGGAGTGAAGGATCCAGAAAAACGGATTCCTCCTCACTTATAATGATGAAACCAATCCTAATCACTAACTAAAAAAAGCCTATGTTCCCAATGACAAAAGATCTCGAAAATTTCCTCAATGATAAAATCACCGACTACTCACAAATCGGTAAACATGCAGGAAAACGAGACATCACTCAGTGAAAATCCCTCGACAATCTCCGAGCTATCTCCGTCGGACTCTCTGATAAGGATGATATCCGAGCACTCTCATATTGAGAGGTACTCATCTCTGAGACGATCAACTACCGTACACAACGCCCTGAGCGTGGTGGACTCTTTTGTGAGCAGATTTTTGGCCCACGCAAGAACTACGAGTGTGCCTGTGGCAAATATAAACGAATCCGCTACAAGTGAGTCGTATGTGAACGATGTGGTGTTGAGGTGACTACCTCTCAGGTACGACGCCAGCGAACTGGTCATATCGAGCTTGCAGCCCCAGTAGCTCATATTTGGTATCTCAAATCAGTCCCATCTCGTATCGGACTCATGCTCGATATCTCAGTGAAGAAGCTCGAGCAAGTGATCTACTTTGCCTCATATATTGTCACTGATGTCTATGAAGATAAGCGAGAAGAGGCTATTGCTGAGCTCGAGAATGCGTACAAAAATCAAAAGATAAATGTACAAAAAGATCTCCAGAATACCATGAATGAGCTCACACTCAAACTCGAGGCTAAGGAAATCTCGAAGAAAGAATTTCACGAACTCGAGATGATGCATATGAGCAAACTCGACCAGCTCGATGCCGAGTACAACAAGCTCAAAGATCTCCTCAAGGTTATCCGCCCAGCAGAGGTCATCGGAGAGCTCGACTACCGTATCATTTATGAGAAGTTTCCACACGTATTCAAGGGTGGAACAGGTGCTGAGTTCCTCAAGCTCCTCCTCGAACGTATCGATCTCAAAGAATTTATCGCGACAGAGCAAGCAGAGCTCAAAGTCTCTCCAAAGAGTAAACACAAGAAGATTCTTCAAAAACTTAAGCTCGCTTCATCGCTCTTTAAATCAGGACAGCGACCTGAAAACTTTATTCTCTCAGCTCTCCAGATCCTCCCTCCTGATCTACGTCCTATGATCCAGCTTGATGGTGGACGATTTGCTTCGTCAGATCTCAACGATCTCTATCGCCGTGTCATCAACCGCAACAATCGTCTCCGCAAGCTCTCTGAGCTCGGAGCCCCAGACGTCATCCTCAAAAATGAAAAAAGAATGCTCCAAGAAGCGGTCGATACACTCCTCTCAGGAGATGTCAGGTCGAACCGTCCTGGATATACGACAGCCAGCAAAAAGAAACTCAAATCACTCTCTGATGTCCTTAAGGGAAAGCAGGGACGATTTCGTCAGAATCTCCTCGGTAAGCGAGTCGACTACTCTGGTCGTTCCGTTATTATCGTCGGACCTGAACTCAAGATGAATGAGTGTGGTCTCCCAAAGACGATGGCACTTACTCTGTTTAAACCTTTTGTCATCGGTCGTCTCATAGCGCTCGAGCAGGCATACAATGTCAAACACGCTGAGAAGATCATCGAAGAGAAAACTAAAGAAGTATGGGATGCACTCGATACCGTCATAGAAGGCAAATATGTACTCCTCAACCGTGCTCCGACACTTCACCGTCTTGGTATCCAGGCTTTCCGCCCGGTGCTCATCGGTGGTAAGGCGATCCGTCTGCATCCACTCTGTTGTACAGCGTTCAATGCTGACTTCGATGGAGATCAGATGGCAGTCCATCTCCCACTTACGATCGAGGCACAATTCGAAGCGTCGAACCTCATGGTCACGTCGAAAAATATGCTCAACCCGTCAAATGGTGAACCAATTGTAGCTCCTTCACAGGATATGATTCTAGGATGTTATTATCTGACGAAGATTGATACTGGAGAATCTACTCTTGCATTTGCCTCTGGTGATGATGCACTCGCAGCGTATGAGAATGAGGTCATCACTCTCCATACACCAGTCAAAATCCGAGTCGAAGGACAGCTTATCGATACAACATATGGTCGATTCCTTTTCAATGAAATCCTCCCAGAGTCTCTCAGATTCGTTAATGAGACAGTTGGTAAGAATGCTGCAAAAAAAATCCTTGCTCGATCATTTGATCTTCTTGGTGGAGAGGCGACTGCCTATCTCGCTGATGCGATCAAGAATCTCGGATTCAAGTATGCAACGATATCTGGATTGACAGTATCGGCATTTGATATGATCATTCCAGAAGAGAAATATGTATTCGTAGCCGAAGGTGAAGAGAAAATCAAAGAAATTCAAAAGGCTCATTGGCATGGTCTCGTCACTGACAACGAAAGGTATCTCCAGTCACTTCAGGTCTGGTCTCTCGTGAAGTCTCGAATCGAGAAAGAGATGAAACGAAACTTTGATCCAAAGAATCCAATCTACAATCTCATCGACTCAGGAGCTCGAGGAAACTGGGGAAATGTGACACAGCTCTGTGGTATGAAGGGTCTCGTGGTATCACCAACAGGTAAGACGATCGAGCTTCCGATCAAATCCAACCTCAAGGAAGGATTCACCACTCTAGAATACTTCATCGCGACACACGGTGGGCGAAAAGGAAAGGCGGATACTGCCCTCAAGACGGCTCAGTCAGGATACCTCACACGTCGACTTGTCGATGCAGCACAGAACGTCCTCTCTCGAGAAGAAGACTGTGGAACTATCCACTTCGAGACTATTGACTCAACGAGTGAGAAGTCACTCTTTGGAGACACATTCGAGAACAAGATATTCGGTAAATTCACCGCGAAGGATGTCATCGGATCAGACAAAAAAGTTATTGCTCCATCGGGTACACTCATCAATAAAACAGTTCTCAAGGAGATCGTCGAGTCAGGTGCTACAGTAGTTCCAGTCAGATCTATCCTCACGTGTGAGACAGAAGAAGGTGTATGTCAAAAGTGTTATGGTCTCGATCTTGCGACATCGAATTTGGTTACCATCGGTACTCCAGTCGGTATCATTGCCGCTCAGTCGATCGGTGAGCCTGGTACACAGCTGACGATGAGAACATTCCACTCGGGTGGAGTTGCATCAGCAGGTGTGGATATCACAGCTGGTCTCTCTCGTGTAGAGGAGCTCTTCGAGGCTCGCAATCCCAAGTATCTTGCTGAAATCGCTCCATTCGATGCTCAGATTATCTCGGTGGAGTCGGAGGGCAATATCACTACTGTCACGGTCGAAGCACTCGAACTCAATACTCGTGAGTACTATACTCTCGATGAGACCATGCGAGCCACTATCTCAAAATGAGATACTATCGAGGTCAAACAGATCATCGCAAAAAGCAAAGAATCAAAACAAAAAGTCCAAGCCACTCATTCAGGTCTCGTGACCAAGCTCACAGACGATGTGATCACAGTCGAGGATCTCGGTCTCGAGCGTGTCACGTTCGAGGTGCCAGCAGGTCGCAATATCCTCGTCCGCGAGGGTGATACGGTCAAGATTGGTAGCAAGCTCACAGAAGGACATATCAATCTACAATCTCTCATGGACACGGCCGGTATGCTCGCAACAGAGATGTATATTGTCAATGATATCAAGGAGATCTACTCATCTCAGGGTCAGACGGTCAATGCGAAACATATCGAGCTCATTGCTCGCCAGATGTTCTCAAAGATCCGTATTACTAATGCTTGAGACTCTACATTTTTCCCTGGTGATATCGTCGATGTGATCAGATTCCGCAAAGAAAACAAGGAGCTCGCGAAGACGGGAGGGACAGAGGCACTTGGTGTCGATCTCCTCCTCGGTCTGACGAAGATCTCGCTCTTCACGGAGAGTTGGCTCTCGGCGGCTTCGTTCCAGGAGACAGTCCGAGTCCTCGTAGATGCCTCTTGCTCACGCAAGGTGGATCATCTCGATGGACTCAAGGAGAACGTCATCATAGGTCGTCTTATTCCTACACTCCAATATTTCGATAACAATCGAGATGTTGGTGAGTACTTTTCCCATGAGCGAGATGGACAATTCGATGATGAGTATAGCTCAGGCGAACTCGAGATCACGACATCGAGCACGAGCATGGTTTAGTCTTGGTACAAATGCTTTGTAAAAAATAAAAATCTCACACGGTCAGGTGTGGGATTTTTTTGTATATTTTCTCATATTATGATAGAGTGATAATATATTCATCTATCACTCTATGCGAACTAGTATCTCTCGTACAAATAATATCCTCCTCTCATCGTTTCTCATACTCAATCTATCACTCATAGCCTGGATGAGTCTCTTTGCCCTCGAGTCACATATCCTCATATATCTCATTATTGTAATCATACTCAGCTTCGCGATGCTCGCGAGCTATATTGCTATCAACTCTCGCTATTGGACTGAGCATGGACGATTGTTCAAACATTTTCAAGCCTTCATCCGCGACAAGCGGGATCCTGTAGTTATGCCTCACGATGAGGAGTTCTCAGAGAATGCTGAATTCCTCTCTTTATTTCAGCGGACATATATCGAGAACAAATTGCTCAAAAAAGACTATAATGACTTCAAAAAAGTGTTCGATACATTTATACCAAAAGAAATCCATTCTCAGATCGGATTCCGTGGGTATGAGCGGATTGTCCTCGGAACTGCAGAACGCAAACGACTTACTATTATGTTCCTTGATATCATGAAGTTCACGACTGTGAGTGAGTCGATTGGTGATCCCTATCGAGCCTTACTCCTTCTCAATATTTATTTCGATGGAATTGGTGATATCATATATTCGCATCATGGCTATATCGACAAATATCTTGGTGATGGTATGCTCGCTATATTCGCAGATGAACACACGGATGATGCGATCCATGCGGCAATCGAGATCCAAGAATTCATCAGCAAGTTCCAGATATCGACGATCGGACGCTATATCGATATCGGGATCGGAATCAATACTGGAGACGTCATCATGGGAACGATCGGTACCAAGCGTCGGATGGACGCTACAGTGATCGGTGATGTTGTCAATACTGCCTCTCGCATCGAGTGACTCACACATACGAGTCCACATCATATCATCATCTCTCGAGATACCCATGATGCGATCGTGCATCCTGAGTTATTTTCATTTCATGATCTTGGACACTCACCACTCCGAGGCAAGGAGGAGATGGTACAGATCTATTGAGTCGATGCATTCGAGCGGATTCAGTTCCCAGATGGAATAGATAAATAAGTCGATCTCAAAATTTTCTCGAGTACTCGGGAGATTTTTTTGATATTTCATATTTTCTTTCTATACTCATACTATGTTCCCATCTCTTCCATCATCTTGGCGAATCGCTCTTACCTCAGAATTCCAAAAATCTTACTGGGGATCACTCAGCAATTTTATAGAAAGCGAATATTCGCAACAGATTTGTTTTCCGAAAGAACCAAGTATTTTCAAAGCTCTTGATCTGACTCATTTCGACGATGTGCGTGTTGTAATCCTCGGGCAAGATCCGTATCATACAACTGGTGCTGCTATGGGACTCGCATTCTCTATTCCAGAAGGTAGCAAATCACAACCAAGTCTCAGAAATATATTCAAAGAACTGGACTCAGATATCTGAGTCCAGAGAACTCTGACAGATCTCACTGACTGGACTGAGCAGTGAGTCCTTCTCCTCAACACTGTATTGACTGTGAGAAAATGAGGGCCAGCGAGTCATCAGTGACAGTGATGGGAAAACTTCACAGACGCTATGATCATTGCTCTGTCGGTAAGACGAGAATGAATAGTATTCATTCTCTGGGGTAACTCGGCTATCAGCAAACAATCCCTTATTGATTCAAACAAGCACCATATCATCACGAGTCCACATCCGAGTCCATTTTCTGCCTATCGTGGATTTTTTGGTTCTCGACCATTCTCACGGACGAATACATATCTGAGAGAACATGGGAGCAACGAGATAGAGTGGTGAGGATAGATTTTCACTTGCATTTTCTCTTATTTCGTCGACAATGGGGATATACTCATTATTTCTAGATTATGAGCTCTTCGGTCTCTTAATTCTGCATTCCTATCGTGAGTTAAAATTCCGCTTTGCTACATTTATTCCCTCACTCCATTTGAATTATGAAAAAATCAAACTCTCAAATATTCAATGCAGTCCTGATAACTATTCTTGCGTGTCTTGTAGTATTCGCTCTCGCTCTCTATATATTTGGTTCTGAGGGATTCTGGACTACCAAAACTCCAGTAATGACCCCAATCATGCCCACCATATCAGGTACAATGATCATACCGATATCGCTCGATAAAACTGGATCAATGGCAACTGGAACGATCAGCTGTACTCTCGACTATAAGCCAGTCTGTGGGACAGATAGCAAAACCTACTCCAATGCCTGTTTCGCTAATGCTCAAGGTGTAATTGTCGAAAATGAGTGAGTATGTCAGAGTAGTAAAAGTGGTACTATCGTGACTCCACCGAGTACAAATACTGGAGCTCGGGCCTGTACACTCGAATATGCTCCAGCGTGTGGTTCTGATGGCAAGACCTATAGCAATACTTGTATGGCCGGAGATATGACTATAGCTCACATGGGTGAGTGTGGTAGTACGAGCACTGGTACTGTATATGATACGGGGTCATACCTTCTCTATACCAATTCTCGTCTCGGATACTGATTTGCTATGCCTCGCTACTCCCACTACTCAGGCCTCGGGGCTCGAGATGGAGCAATACACAGCGTAGTCATCGCTACGACAGCAAGTGGAGTACTAGACTTCGCCACTGCACCAGTTCAGATATGGCTCTACACTAGAGTACCAGCAACTC
>JANNYQ010000072.1:0-9666 GCA_031410215.1 Candidatus Altimarinota bacterium
AAAAAAATATTTGGGGTGCCTGGATGCTTTTTTTTGTTTTTTTGTTAATCAAAAGCCCATAATAAATAATCCTCTAACATTGAGCGACTCTGTAGCGGAATCAGATATATCAAAAAAACTCTCTAAAGACCTCAAAAAAAGAGGGATGTCATTTGTTGGATCGACAATCATATACGCTTATATGCAGGCAATAGGAATGATCAATGATCACATTGATAGCTGTTGGAAGAAATAGAGAATTAAAACATTTTTATAAAGCTGAATTACTACACCCCAGGGTTACTTCCAATGCTTTGTGAAGGGACGCGACTTCGCAATGACTAAACCTAAGTACCATCAAAAATCCCCTTGATTTCTCAAGGGGATTTTTGTAATACGATGATTAGTATTGGCGAGCTGGACGCTCCTCACGAGGCTGAGCCTCGTTGACAGCGAGCTGTCGACCCTCTACCTCACGACCATTCATTGCTTCGATAACTGCAGCCATATCAGCCTCGTTAACGTCAACAAAACAAAAACCTTTTTTACGACCTGTTTCGCGGTCAGTTGGCCAGAAAAAGTCTGCTACTGGAGCAACTTCTTCGAATAATGCACGGAGATCCTGTGCATCGATGCGGAATGGAACGTTTCCAACGAATAATCGTTTTGTACCTGCTGTACTCATAGAAAGAAAAGAGAGAAAATAAACGCCGGTTCTGATAACGCTCTTTCGGTCTATGGGACGCGGAGAGGAAACATAATTCGACGACACATATTCTATCCACCTTCTCTCAAAAAGCAAATCTCGATTTTTTGCATTGCTTTTCGCTCCCCATTTGCTATACTCTCGGTATCTTTTTGTATACAGTATGCTCAGACACATAGGGTTCATCATGGATGGGAATAGGCGCTGGGCGACTCGTCTATCGAACCTCATATCCATCTGACACGAAAAATGAGGAGACAATATCGAACCTGTTCTCTCACTGTGCCTCGACGCAAATATAGAATATGTGAGCCTGTGGGCCCTCTCCAAGGAGAATATTATCGAACGGTCAGAGCTAGAGATTGCTGGTATATTCCAACTTTTCCGTGATAAAATTCCAAAACTTGTAGAAAAACTCATACGAAATTCGATTCGATTCGATGTAATCGGTGATCTCTGTTTCGTGCCTCCCGATATCCGTAGTCTCCTCCTTGACGCTAGAGAAAAAACCAAATGATGAGAAAAGATGACCGCTATATTCGCGATCGCCTATAGTGGACAAGATGAGATCATCAGATGACTCCAGCGAGTGATAGCTGAATGAGTTGATCCGAGTACTTTGGATAAAACAACTTTTCTCACATATCTTGATACAGGACGATATCCGCCTCCAGATCTCATAGTCCGTACCGGTGGATCTATTCGTCATTCTGGATTTTTACTCTACCATAGTGCCTACTCAGAGTATTATTTTACTCCTACACTCTGGCCCGATTTTTGAAAAACAGATTTCGATAAGGCGATCGAACAGTATAACGATACCAAGCGAAACTACTGAAAATAATATACAATATATGATATCACCCCCTTGGCTTCCCATATATCAGAATAGAGTTAATAATGCACTATCTCGATTTTTTGCTAATCGATATTGTACTATTACTTCCTGAGTAGAGGCTGAGTTCATCTCGGCTCTCCGGCATGCTGTCGAGTGAGGTGGCAAGCGGCTGCGGCCCATCCTCGCTATCCTCGTCTATGAAGAGTCGACCTGACAAGATTGTTCCGATACTATCATCGATGGGCTCATCGGGATTGAGCTCATGCACTGCTACACACTCGTACATGACGATCTTCCATGCATGGATAATGATATACTCCGTCGTGGACTCCCAACTGTGTGGAAACAGTATAGCGAGACGATAGCAATACTCGTCGGTGATGCGCTCCAGACTATGGCATTCGAGCAACTCGCAACTCTGGGTAATATCTCTGTCATCTCTAAGTTGGCTCAGAGTACCTGAGACCTCTGAGTCGCACTCGGACAAGTGCGAGATACTCTCGATGACCAGGCAAGATATAGTATAGATGATATTATCCGAGTTCATGATGACAAGACCGGAGGATTCATAGCATCATGTCTCGTGATCTGAGGAATACTCAGTTGAGCGAGCACCACCCAAATCGAGCGATATAGACAGTTCGGTATACTACTCGGTCGAGCGTTCCAAATCCGTGATGATATCCTCGATCATGAATGAGATCGTATCACACTGGGTAAATCAGTCGGTAAAGATCAACTCCAGAACAAGTGACTCGTATCACTCATCGGACTCAATCAGGCCAAAAAAATTCTCGATGAAATCGGTATCCAGATGGATATGATTCTCGAGAATATGGGGAGTCAGAAGCTCTATGAAGTGAAGGAATATGTGATGACGAGAAATAATTAGTTCCTTGTTTGTGATTGGAAAGCTTTCCATGTATTATTGATGAGAGTCGCGACTGTCATAGGGCCAACACCCCCTGGAACTGGAGTAATCCCTCGTACATAGTCTATTAGATTCTCGTAGTCTGCATCTCATCGGCCCACGCCATCTACAAAAGTCGAACCAACATCAATCACAATCGATTGCTCACTGACCATATCTCGTGTGAGAAGTCCAGGCGACCCAGCCGCTACTATGATGATATCTGCTTTTTTTGTGATTTCTTTCAGATTATCCGTAGCACTGTTGCAGCTAGTGACCGTGGCCCCAGCATTGATCAGCATGAGAGCCATTGGTTTACCAACGATATTGGATCTCCCTATCACTACTACATTGGATCACTTGATATCAATATGATAGTAGGCGAGCATCGTCATAATTCCTCTAGGCGTACAGCTCCAGAGACCGTCATGTCCGAGATACATATTCCCAATCTGAGCTCTAGTGAACCCATCGACATCCTTCTCCTCATCGATACACTCAGTGACAGAGTAGCGATCGATATGTGATGGGAGGGGAGATTGGACGATGATGCCATGTATTTTTTCATTTTCCGATAGATCCCGTACAGCGTTTTCGAGTTCAGTTTGAGTGATTGCAATAGGGAATTTATATAATCAGAATCCCATTCCCACTTCACGAGCTCGTTTCTCCTTCATCCGGATATAGGCGAGTGATGCAGGATTATCACCGACTAGAACGACAGCGAGCATTGGTCTGATTGCGACCCCTGCGTAGGTGATTTCATTTTTGATCTTTTCGAGAATGGTAGAGGCGACGAGTCGCCCATCGAGGATAGCCATAGGACGGATTATACGAGAAAATCCGAAAAAGCAAAAAAATCCCATCAAAGTAGAATGATGGACTAGTCATTTCCATCTGGAAATAATATTCTACGATTTGCGGAATTGACTCTTCTTCGCAATCCTTCAATTTCTTCACTATTCCCTTTGGGAACTTCATGAAGTTTCGGTTCTCTATAGGGTCTATTTGAATCAGAAAAAGGAACCTTAGAGATAAAGGGTGCCACATTTATACTCATATCGAAAAAAATCTAATTAATTGAAAAATAATAGAGTAGGAATATAGATATTTTTTATGAAATACAAATTTTTCTCAAAAAAAAACCCACCGAAGCGGGTTTTTTAGTACCATTCCCTTGATAAACTCCTTTTCACCTACAAAATGTAGGAAATTAGAGAATGATGGAGGAGGAAAATCAGATTGCGATCAGCTCAGGACGGTGCCTGAAAGCCGTACTGAGGTCCTTGCGAACCGTGTACAAGTATGCCGTAGCCGAACGGGCAAGTTTCGTGCCCGTTGTTTCCAAAAAATGTACCAACCGTTTTGGGTTAATTAGCCCTTTCAGACTGGTCCATTTTCTTTTGAGACTACCTGCGTAGATAACCCCATCTTGCTGGATTGATGCCAGGATAGTGTCAAGTGTGACACGATCTTGATTTTTTTTATCAACTCGTTTTGGCATTGTCCCCTCCTTAGGGAATAGTTATTGTAAAAGAAAGATCTTTTCTGCTTGGGTTACAGACATTCGCCTGAACGTGCATTTTACAACTTGCATATCATAGGATTTATCTATATATTTGTCAAATTTATTTTTGAGAAAATTGTGTTTGGGGTTTTGGTCAATATAGATATAATAGGCACATCACTAACCCACTTTCCTATGTTCACTCGGCCACCTCTCTCATACGCTCTCGATGCTCTCACTCCTCATATCAGCCAAGAGACTCTCGAGTTCCACTCTGGCAAACACCACCAGATCTATGTCGACAACCTGAATCGTCTCGTCGCTGGTACAGACCACGAAGCTCAGACACTCGAACAAGTCATCCATACAAGCAAGGGTGCTATATTCAACAATGCAGCTCAAATATGGAATCATACATTCTACTTCGACTCACTCTCGCCAGTCGGACATGATATCCCATCACGGGAGCTCTACGCTGCTATCGATGCCAAGTGGGGAGATCTCGATCTATTCATGGCGGAGTTCGATAAGGTGGCACTCGCTACATTTGGCTCTGGATGGGCATGGTTGGTGGCGACTGCCGATGGATCACTCGATATTATCTCGACGTCCAATGCAGCCACTCCACTCACTGATATAGCACTCACACCACTCCTCACGTGTGACGTGTGGGAGCATGCCTACTATATCGACTATCGTAATGCGAGGGCCAAGTATCTTGAGAATTTCTGGAAAGTAGTCAATTGGAATATAGTATCAGAGCGATATATGAGCAAATAAAAATAAAAACTCCCGAATATTCGGGAGTTTTTATTTTTATTTCCGCTTCACTTTCTCCAGTATCTCAGTGAGGAATATAGTCACGAGAGCGATCATAGCAAACAGGATAATCTTGCCGACTGTTGTCAAAAATATCGCTGCAAGCCCGAATATCGCCGTGAGAGAATATACGATCGATCGGATCTGCGTCTGTGTGAGTCCGAGCTCCATCAGCCGATAGTGAAGATGATGGGTCTGATCTCACTTCATAGGGTTCTGTCATTGCAATACTCTTGCTGTGATCACATAGATAAAGTCTATCAGATAGATTCCAAGTACGCTCATAGCAGTTGCGATCTTGCCTCCTGCGATGATGGCGAGTGTCGCTATGAGGAATGCGAGCATGATAGTACCAGAATCACCCATGATTATTTTTCTCGAGATGTCTGCTCGAGTCAGAGCATAGGTGATCGGGATGATGATAGCGATGATTGCGAGAAGAAACCTGCTATTCTCCTGGCTTGGGGTAGTTGTATCTGTGATATAGAGCTTCATAGCGAGTCCTGCGATGATGATGAAGCTGATCAACGCAAATCCGCCCGTGAGTCCTGGAACTCCGTCCGAAAAATTCACAGCGTTGAACACTACTACATACCATATAATAGTTACAATGATAGGAATCCAGTATATTGTCATAGCGAAATCCCCAATAGAAAGGCTCCAAAACCAGTCATCGAGTGGCAAAATCCCTCCGAATATATTGCTCATATATGAAATCTTGATACTGGTGAGTCCGATGAGGGCACCGACTCCGATCTGCATCAAGAGTCTTGCGATCGGTGGGACCTTGATCGGACTCTTGCCTATCGTATCCAGGTCATCGACGAATGATACTAGAGCTATGATAATACCTATAACGAGAATGATAATGAGACGATGTTCCAGGAGATCTGAGAATCAAGCAAAAAGAAATACGAGTGGCGAGAGAAGTAGCAGTGTGATGATGATAGCGATACCTGCTCCATATGGTGCCGGTTCTCTTCACTTCTCACTTTTGTAGAGATGAGGACGATCCAGGAGCTTATATTTGCTCAGCAAAAATGAAACCCCACTGAGTACTATAGGGGATACGATGAGGGATGCGATGAATATGAGAGCGAATTGAAGTAGAGGATACATAGATAGAGTTATTTATTTTTCGCTATTTTTTCTTCTACTTCTCGTTGCTTATCTCGTATATATTGTTTCAGGATTTCTCGTTTGAAAATCCAAAAATATACAAAAACTCCACCGAGAACAACGAGCATGATTTTCCCGAGATTATCGAGAATTACCTCATACTGGTCAATAAAAAAAATACCTAAGAGATTTATCGAGATAGCCCAGATAATAGATCCAATAGTATTGTATATCCAAAATGCTCGCTCACGCATACCGCTCGCTCCTGCGATGAACGGAACGAATGATCTCGTGAAGTTATGGAACTTGCCGAGTACTATGTACCAGAGTCAGTTTTTTGCAATTTGTTTTTCGAGAATTCGTTGTTCTGTTTTGCCCAGACCGAAGTAGTCTCCATATTTCTCGATAATTTCATGTCCGTACCATTTGCCTATCCAATAGCCTATGTAGTTCCCGAGCATCGCACCGATCGCTGCGAGTATGACAGTTCCGATGATATGAGACTTACCCCAGAATCCGCCTACGAGGATCATTATATTCATGCCAGGAACTGCAGTTCCTATGATAGGCATAGACTCGATACAGGCACTCGCGAATGCGATGAGATAGTTCCAATTCCCAAGAGTCGTGATGAGTCCTCATGTCCACTCTATCCCTGACTTGATCCATTCTGGTTTCGCAAAAGTGAGCACCAGCAGAGCGAGCGAGAGAATAGTGAAAAATATGGTGATCGTCTTCGCGAGTATGATAGCAAATCGCTTCAATATATACATGAAGCGATAGTATGGAAAAAGATAGGAAGTGCAAGGAAATTAACCAGTAATTCACTTGTATATACCAAAACCAATAATTGCAATAAATCCTCATTGTGCAATCAGTGCTGATGCCAGTGTAAGTGTATCTTTTGTACTCATGTCACTGAGAGTAGCTATTATGTCATATACTTGTCTAGATACATTATTTCTATGGATCCTACTTTGCAAAGATGTTTCGTGATCGGTGATATTCTGTATGGAGTTCATATATACACTATATATATAATATGTAAAATGCAAATTATTTTTGACAAAATTCATAAATTCAATATATTTAAATTTATGAAAGTAATTCATTCTTCACTTCTCGCACTCGTCATTCTTCCGTCATTGGGAGGACTTTGATTGTAAGTGAATATCACAATATCTCTCAAACCCTCCCATCAAACGGAGGGTTTTTATTTTCTTAGATTATAAAATATATGCCTAATACTGAATCTTTTTATATGCCTGAAGTAGATCAATATATCGAATATACCTATATTCTCTGAGGTGCCTCAGAGTTTATGGAGAAAACTAAACTACACACTGAGAGAATACGATGAGGTATTGGTAATCGTAAAATCTCGATAGAAGGTAATATCTATCAGATGCCCCATAATGAACGATACTATACGGAGACACAAATGTATGACTATAAGATCGCTATATATAAATGAAAAGTTGTAGCGATATTGCGAGCAGTCAGGCCCATACAATTGGACTATCTATGAGATTCAGATATCACTGAGATGATGGGATTCCAAGAAGTAGCTATATTGTAATCTCCCCAAACCGCTCAATCCCAGCATAGTCAGCAAAAAATGAAGACTCCCATTGTGGGTATTGTTTCAGAACTGATTCTGCGATTATTCGTTGGTCGAAACCGAATTCGCAGAGAAGCTGAAAGTGGATAAGTTGCAACTCAGAAATCTCTCAAAATAGTCGCTCGTACATCTCAAATCCTGTTTGCTCTCCACCAAAAAGTGCCAACCGAGGTTCATGAACTGTATCTGCACTCATATGTATCCAGTCATCAGCCTTGATATAGGGTAGATTGGTGAGGAATAGGGGGTTGGAGTCTTGGAGAATTGGAATATTGGAGATCAAATCAGATATGATGAACTGGGCTTTGTGCTCTGGAAAATGTGATCGAAAGTTCTTCTCAGTCACAGCGAGAGCCTCGGGTGATATATCGAGGAATATCACCTCATCTGCGAGATCAGCCACGCTCGTACCGATTATCCCAGAGCCACAGCCAATATCTATTACGATGTTGGATTGGTTTCATTTTTTTGTGAGGATCTGCCTTGCTCGTCTCACCAGAGACTCTGTTTCGAGCCTCGGAATCAGCACATCCGGTGTCACGACAAAATCACGACCAAAAAAAGCTATTTTTCAATTTATGTACTCTACTGGGTAATCTTTGGGAATTTTTTGCATAAAAAAACGAATCAATGAATGATTTGTTTTTACTGTGAAACTGATTTTTTGCAACTTTTTTAGATCAAATAAGCAAGCAAAACACCGACTCCCAACCGACAGACGAGGTAAATATGACCCCAATGCTGATAAGTTGGAATAGCTTATTTTTTAATCTACTAGTATTCAATATTCCCCTTACAAGGACAAATCCAAGACACACATTGACTCTATTTTTCCTATCAAAATAATTAGATTGTACTCAAATAACTGGAGTATAAAAAGTAAAAAAGTATTACTACAATGAATTACTAGATGTCAGAATGGTGGGAATATGAGTAAATAAAAGCTCATATTTATATATAAAATTGTCAAAAAATACATTAAAACTGTATATTTTCTCTAGAAATCAGTAGAAAAATTGAATTGACTAAATTATAATATATTTATATATATGTTATTATGATATATGTTATTAACTTTTCTATATGTTATTATAGGGTAGTTTTATTTTTTTATCGGTAGTTTCATACAGGGATACTAATATATTTCATTGACTCTACTTAAACCAGTATTCAAGGTAAGATTGTTGACTAAAATAATTATATGTGATATAGTGTCCAATGTATATATTAGAAATACTTATACAGTTTAGTCTATAATTTTCATAAATTATGCAGTTCCCATCATTTCTCAAAATAAATAACAATATGTCTCAGCGTCTCCTAACGTCCATTGTCCTCGGTTTTGTGACTACGAATACACTTCTCTGAACTGGTACAGCACTCGCTCTCACAGACAAGACATTGTCTCCTACTCTTCGCCCTTGATCCATATCAGTCAGCAGTACGACTAGTATTGCGAACAAACTGAGCCATAGACAAAAAGTAACACTCGCTAATACAATGGTACGATCAGCAAAGGTGAATAAGAAATCTCTTTCATTCGTACAAGCAATGCGTAAAGTCAACGCTACTACAGTAGCGCCAATTACCCTAGTAAGTGCAACAGTATTTTCGGATCGGAGAAAAAGAATCGAAGCTATGAATATATTACGAAAGGTAAAAACAACAACCAGTATAACTCCAACGAGTACTCCTGTTCCTGTACTAATCTCAACTCCAATAATTTCAGGTGGTGGAGGGTCCAGTAGTTCGACTGTATCAGCTACGCCGGTCGCAATATCTCCAAGTGTTTCGACTACACCAGCTCCAGTGGTGACCACGATTGTTTCTGTTGCTCCGACTGCTCCAGTAGTTGTTGCTCCGACTGCTCCAGCTCCGACTGCTCCAGCTCCGACTGCTCCAGTAGTTGTTGCTCCGACTGCTCCAGCTCCGACTGCTCCAGCTCCAGTAGTAGTCGCTCCGACTGCTCCAGCTCCAGTAGTTACCCCTACAGGGTCAACACCGATCAATATATCAAATCCACAAGATCCCAATCTCGCGAAACTCGCGGAATACCAGAGAGTGATGTGAGGATTCGTTTCGGACAATCTGATGATATTCATGAATATGCCACAGTCCGCAGCAGCAATAGAATCAAGCTCATACTATATGGCTAATATCATGAACG
>JANNYQ010000073.1:0-10648 GCA_031410215.1 Candidatus Altimarinota bacterium
GGACTCACCTCGAAAATATCATCCAAGACGCTGACCTCGACAATATCGGTACCAAGTCAGAGTTCATCTACTCTCAACGATATCTCACAGAGATCCGTACCGTGGGTGGTAAGGATATATCAGAGTGTGCCTATTGGCAGTTCGTCTACAAGCTCCTGACGAAGTACAAGTTCCATACGGAAACAGCCAAATCAGAACGACATGAGCAACAGATCCGTGATGTCGAACATATGGAGAAGTATCTCATGATGATCGGTTGCGAGATCCCACATGTTGAGCCCGACACAATGCACGAAGTATAAAAAACTCCTCCTGAATACTCAGGAGGAGTTTTTTGAGTTTTTAGTTTTGTACTACGCAGCAATCTTGAAGGATTTTTCATTGCTGGCAATAGGAGTAATATGAGTTCTTTCTTTAGAGAATTGTATCTCTTGGACTATTTTCTGTACGAATTCTCTCACCATTTTTATTTCTTCTCCATAGAGAGACCACTTTCATGCTTCTTTCACGATATAGGCTCACTGGAGTATGTCCCGTATAGAAAAATCTGGATTTTTTCATCATAGAGTTGCCAAAGTAACTGATGCCTTTTGTAGTATTGTATCTATATTTGCTCTGATGATAGCTATTTTGGATATCGCAATAGCCTGTGACTGTCTATCTTGTCATTCTCAAGCTATGAGTGAAACCATAGGTCATATCAGGAGTTGCTTTTCTGCTACTGTATCTCACCAAACGAGGTCTGATTGCTTCATAGTACAAAAAGGATAGAAAGTATCGAACAAACTTATTGTACAGGATTCTATTAGAATACAACACTTTTTCGAAAAATTCAAGACAGCTCAAAATCAGAAAATCCTTATTTTGACTTTTGTATAGGTTTTCATACACTGGTAATGGATTTTTGGTATATTTTTATCTCTAACTCTCACCCCTATGATCACTCACGACATGATCGAGCGGATCACTCCCCTCTCCGATCGAGTCCTCCTCAGGCCGATCGATGCAGACAAGGTAACCGCATCAGGTATCATCATCCCCGACTCCGCGAACAAGGAACGACCATCACTCTACGAGGTCATCACCGTATGACCAGGCAAGCTGGACAAAGACGGAACTCTACAAAAAATCGACCTCCAAAAAGGAGATCGAGTGATATCAGGACAATATTCCTGAGATGATGTACGGGTCGGAGATACGACCTATAAGCTTGTTTGAGCTGAGTATATATTAGCGAGGGTAAACTAAATCTTAGTTTTAGAAAGGATTCATTCATAGTCAACTCGAGTTTTTGCTGCCACTTGTTCATTAGCCCAATTTTCCCATCCAGCCCAGTCATCACTACCATCTTTATTTTTCTTAACATAAAGAGGTATTCATGGGTACCTACTATTCATATTGGCAGCTGTAAATAGTCAAGTCTGTGCATCTATAGGAAAATCCTTTGCTATGGAATCAATTGTAAGTCAATCAAGAAAATTCATAAAAGGAAATTAAACAAATAAATTTTAATTATTATATCATTTTATACTTATATGTCAAAACAAATTCACTTCGGAGACGAGGCTCGCCTCCAGATGTTCAACGGTATGGAGAAGGTCGCCAAGGTAGTATATGCGACCATCGGGCCCAAGTGACGGAATGTTATTTTTTCAAAATGATACGGTGCACCGCAGGTGACCAACGATGGTGTCACGATCGCTCGTGAGATCGAGCTCGCCGATCCGATCGAGAATATGGGAGCCGAGCTCATCAAGGAGGCAGCGAGCCGCACCAACGATGCAGCGGGTGATGGGACCTCGACAGCGACACTCCTCACATATGCAATGGTGAAGGAGGGACTGCGTGAGATCCGCTCTGGGATCAATGCTATAGAGCTCAAGAACGGTATGAAAAAAGCGGGATCCCTCGTGATCGCCGAGCTCGCGAAGATGTCGACTCCACTCAATACGAGTGAGGAGATCGAGCAAGTCGCCACGATATCCGCTCAGGATGTCGAAGTCGGAAAAATAATTGCTGATGCCATGGAAAAAGTCGGCAAAGATGGTGTGATCACCGTGGAGGAGGGTCGCACATTCGGCCTAGAGGTCGAGGTGACTGAGGGGATGCAGTTCGACAACGGGTATATCTCGCCATACATGATCACTGATGGTGAGAAGATGGAGGCTCGTATCGAGGACGCCTATATCCTCGTCACGGATAAAAAGATCTCGTCACTCAAGGATATCCTCGGAGTCCTCGAGTCGCTCGCTCAGAGCGGATCTCGCGAACTCGTCATCATCGCGGACGATATCGATGGTGAGGCTCTCACTGGTATTATTTTGAATAAATTAAAAGGTGTACTGACAGTCCTCGGGATCAAGGCTCCAGGATTCGGTGATAAGAAGCGTGAGATGCTCCGAGATCTCGCCATCCTCACGGGTGCCACACTCATCACCGATCAGACAGGGTACAAGCTCGAGAACGCTCATGTCGAGCACCTCGGTCGGGCCAAAGCAGTCATAGCAACCAAGGATTCGACGACGATCATCTCAGGTGGCGGAGACTCACACCTCATCGAGGCACGAGTCAGAGAACTCTGAGCTGAGCTCGATGCGAGCAAATCCAACTACGATAGAGAAAAACTCGCTGAGCGGATTGCCAAGCTCGCAGGTGGGATCGCGGTGATCAAGGTCGGAGCGGCATCTGAGGTCGAGATGCGAGAGAAAAAACTCCGAATCGAAGATGCGCTCAATGCTACCAAGGCTGCTGTAGACGAAGGGATCGTCGCAGGTGGTGGAGTCGCACTCCTGAAGGCTGGACGAGTACTGGAGACAGCAGAATTCACCCGAGAGGAAAAAGTCGGAGCCGATATCGTCATGCGAGCCCTCTCCTACCCTGTCCGTCAGATCGCTGACAATGCGGGCAAGGAATGAGCAGTTATCGCATCAGAAGTGATGAAAAATCAAGACCCACACTATGGATACGACGCGGCTCGTGATGAGTATAAGGATCTCGTACGAGCTGGTATCATCGACCCAACCAAAGTGGCTCGATCTGCTCTTGAGAATGCTATCTCTATAGCGGGTATGTTCCTCACGACTGAGGCACTGATCGTCGATACTCCCGGAGAGAAAAAAGAACCAATGATGCCTCCAGGTGGAGGAATGGGCGGAATGTACTAGATTTCAAAAAAACTCCAAAAGTTAATCTGGAGTTTTTTTATTTGTTTTATTTTTTATTATTCTCTATGATCCGCCTTCGGATCTCTTCTTTCATCTCTTCACTATGAGCGGACTGCTGGAGGAGTGTGAGAAAGTCATCCTTGAGAAATACCTGGAGCTCAGTTGGTTCGAGTACCTCGACTGTCGCTGTACGCAACTCGTCCGTGATGAGGGCAATCTCTCCGAAAAATGCCCCAGCCTCGAGTGTGGCGAGTTCCTTGGATCATTGTGTGACCTTTACTTTGCCCGAGTTGATATAGTAGGCACATCCGTTTGATACTTCTCACTTTTTAAGGATAGTCTCTCATACTTTGCGGTATTGGGTTTGACTCATGAGGAGGAAAAACGCGATTACCTCCTTGGAGAATCCGTCGAATATGTAAAGATTTTCGATAGTATTAGGCATAGTTCTGTGTTAGATACAGAGACAGTTTAGCATATCTAGGTGAAAATCGCAAATTTTTTCCCAATAAAAATACCCCCGATACGGGAGTATTTGTGACTTTATGTTTTTATTTTAACAGTGGCTCCTTCTCAATGAGTTGTATCTTGTCTACAATGAGGAAGTCAGAGCGGATAAATCCATGGATACTACCATCTACACTCTCGACTTCGGACCAGTTATCAACCGTCGCAACACGGTAGAATGCGATATCTCGAGAAACCGTAGTGATGATAGACGAGCCATACCAAGGACTGGTTCTGATATTGACCATATGAGATACATTGGTATGTACCAGATCTGTCCAATAGGCGATATCGGCTTGCCCTATTTTGACCAGATCAGATGGTGTAGCATCACGGAGATATCGTGTCCCCACATATCCACTCGTACCACCGGAAGTATCGATATCAATCGTATTCTCACGAGAATCAGTGACGACGACCTCTCCGGTACGTACTGGCGTCCAGCCTGTGGACTCTCCAGTGACCTGGACCGCATCATTGCGGATGAGATATCCAGCTGTATCTGATTGCATACTTTTTCCTGATCTGACGCGGAGTGATCTTATCGCATTCGCATAGCGGATCTGCTGTTGTCGTATAATCTCGATACGATAGTTCACGGTATCTGTTTGGGAGAGATCGAGGAGGATTGTTCTCTTTTTCGGAGTTGCATCGAGAGTACCACTGTCATCGAACATATTGAGTGATGATCTGACAACTCCAGTATTAGATACTATATCTACTACATACGATACAGTATCCGTCACTGCATCTGATGCAGTTGGTCTAGTATTGGTGCTCTTGGGTCCATTGCAATTGGGCGTATTCGGAGCAATCTGCGTCATGATGATCTTGCCGACATCTGTCCGTGTGACCGCGGTACCATCACAGCCGATCCACGCAGAGACGGGTAGCTGATTGGTTCCACTCGTAGCTCAGAGTGAAATGATCCCAAGAGTCATACTAAACAAAATGGCGAACAAAACAAGTGAACGATTATACATAAAATAGGTATTAAGAAGTGTATCTTAATACCATATTATACTATTTATATATTTGTCAAGTTTATTTTATATAATATAATGTATAATATATTACTTCCAGGTGAATGTGAGCTCATCTCACTTGGCTGATAATGCGAGGTGCTGTTTCTTTTTGCCTGTAGCGATCATCATATCAGCAATAGCATCTTCCACTCTATCCTGGATATATCGTCTCACCGGACGGGCTCCGTACTCTGGATTGTAGGTGGACCTGAGAATTAGATTCACGGCCTTGGCGTCGTAGCTGGCCGTAATACCAAGAGTAGCAAGACGGATTACTAGATCATCCAGCTGGAGCATGACGATATTTTTGAGTACTTTTTTATCGAGAGGTGAGAATACGATTGTCTTATCGATACGGTTGAGAAACTCAGGAGAAAAATAATCTGGGAGCTGCTTGAGTACTTTTTCTCGTATTTCCCCATAATCCGCAAATATTTTTTCTTCTTCTTTTTCTCCAGTTGAGAATCCGATCTGTGCTGCTTTCTCATTGAATTCATCAGATCCAATATTGGAAGTCATGATAATGATCGTATTTTTGAAGTTGACAGTCCGACCCTTACCATCTGTGACGACACCATCTTCGAGGATCTGGAGGAGGAGGTTGTAGACGTCGCTATTTCCCTTCTCGATCTCATCGAGGAGCACTATAGAGTATGGCTTGCGACGCACCTTTTCCGTGAGCATACCACCCTCCTCATAGCCGACATATCCAGCCGTCGTACCGATGAGTTTGGATGCACTCGATTTGTCCTGGAACTCACTCATATCGATCTTGATGAGAGCCTTGGAATCAGCGAAGAACTCCTCGGCCAGTACACGAACGAGTTCAGTTTTCCCGACCCCTGTAGGTCCGAGAAAAAGAAACGACCCAATAGGACGATTAGGATTGGATATTCCGACTCCTGATCGCTTGAGTGAGCTCGTGATTGCTATGATCGCATCACTTTGTCCGAGAATTCGCCTTTTGAGGAGCCCATCCAGTCAACGCAGACGAGACATATCTTCTTTTTCGAGATTTTTGAGTGGGACACCACTAATTTGGTGGATCACTCGTTGAATATCAGATCCAGTGATATGGAGCCGATCCTTGCGAGGGATAGTTCGTTTTTTCTTTTTTTCCTCGATCTCAGTGCCGATTGACTCTACGATTTTTCTTTTAGCGAGAGCCTTTTGATATTGCTGAGAGATGAGAAGATCCTCCATTTCTTTTTGTACGATTTGCATCTTTCATTTGAGATCAGTGACTTCAGAGGTATCGAAGTTGTAGGTCATACTCTTAGTACTACACGCCTCATCAATAAGATCGATCGCCTTGTCTGGGAGGAAGCGGTCCGTGATATAGCGAGTCGAGAGTTCAACTGCATCGATGATAGCATCATCATCGATGATGAGATTATGAAACTCTTCGAAACTCGAACGAATCCCGGTGATGATAAGGTTAGATACTTCTTTACTAGGTTCTGCGACATCGATCTTCTGGAACCGGCGTTCGAGTGCTGAGTCCTTTTCGATATATTTCTGATACTCCGTGAGGGTGGTTGCACCGATAAGTGATATCTTACCACGAGCCATAGCGGGCTTGAGAATATTGGCAGCATCGAGTGATCACTCTCCAGATCCAGCTCAGATGATTGTATGTATTTCATCGATAAATATAATGACTTCATTTTCGAGCTTGGATGCCTCATCAATGACCATCTTGATGCGTTGCTCGAACTCGCCACGATACTTGGTTCCTGCAACCATCTGAGAGAGATTGAGTGAGATAATTCGCTTGTTCTGCATAGCAAATGGTACCGTTCCCTCGACGATACGACGAGCGAGTCACTCAACTACGGCAGTCTTTCCTACTCCTGGATCTCCGACGAGACATGGATTATTTTTGGTCTTGCGATTGAGGATCGAGATGAGTCGATCAATCTCATCATCACGACCGAATATAGGATCGATTTTTTTATTGCGAGCCTCAAGTGTGAGATCGACGCCAAAAAAATCAAGTGCCGGCGTTGCTGAGTCTTTTTTGTCTTGAGGAGGATTCTGGTCGAATGGAGCTCATTTTTTCCCTTCTTCTTTTCACTTGATTTTTTCTTTTCATTTTTTATCATCCTTGGCTCCACCAAATGTATCCTCTATGAGATGAACGAGATCATCGATCGTCTCGAACATCCCTGCAGGATTCGCTCCACCAGCTCCTGCGATGAGAGTATTGATCTCAATAAGCTCGACGTCAAATGCCTTGGGATCGATCCCGATAAAATCAAGAACCTGTACAAACCATGTATCTGTCTCGGAATGGAGGAGTGCAAGGAGATAGTCCTCGAGTCCAGCCTGACCCTTACCGAACTTGGCTGCTGTCCGCATCGAGTCGACGATGACTGCCTTGAGACGAGGTGATATCCCCGTATAGTCACCACCACGGTTGCCACCCTCAAGTTGAAAAGGAGGACGAGAAAAGAGATCAATCAGGATCGCATCATTGATACCAAAACTCCCAAAGAGGTCATACGTATTCCCTTCGTTCACTTTGGCAATCTGGATAAGGATATCCTCAGGAAGTATCTCTCGATAACCAAACTGTTTGGCCCGTTGTTCTGCGGCGAGCATGATATCGCGATATTGTGTGGTGAATTGGTTGAGCATGAGAAAATGAGGGTAAACTTTGTGTGAAGATTATAGAGAAAATAAAGAAAAATCAACTCTATCTGTTACCCTATTGTATCAGTATGTGAGCGAAATTGAAACAATTTTTCCTTGCGAAATACTCGAAATAATGAGGGAGTATAATTTACTTTTGGCATGAGATGACTACACTAAATAAGAAAAGTACACAATTAATTATTTCATATGCAAAAAATACTGTTAATAGAGGACGATACTGGTATCATCACTCCACTCTCGATGTATATCGAACAATCTGGATATAGTATTGTAGTATGCCAAGATGGCAATCTTGCGCTCGATGTATTCACTACTGAGAAGCCAACACTGGTAGTGCTCGATATCAATCTCCCAGGCAAAAATGGAATCGAGATCTGTGAAGCGATCAGAGCAATATCAGAGACACCGATCATCATACTTTCAGCAAGAGAGAGTGAAGATGACAAGGTAATGCTTCTCGGACTCGGGGCCGATGACTATGTATCAAAGCCATTTTCTCCTCGGGAGCTCATGGCTCGTATCGCTACAATCATCAAGCGGGTCGAGAATCGCAAAAAACTAAAAACAAATAAAATACTCATACTCGGGAATATTTCGATCGATGCCAAGAATTTTGTCGTGACAGTGGCAGGTGAAGAAATAAAGCTCACAAAAACCGAATTCGCCATACTTGAGTACTTCGCAAAGAATACGGATAGCGTCATCAAACGTGAATCACTCATGAAGGATATCATCGGATATGAGAACTATCTCTATGACCGTACGATCGATACTCATGTGAAAAACCTGAGAAAAAAAATCTGAGAAAGTGTGGGAATCGAGACAATCCGAGGTATCGGATACCGCATATCTATCGCATAGATATGCATTTATGAATACATAATTGTAGATTTTACAGGATTCGCTACTTCGAGTTGCGAATCCTGTGTGTTTCTATACAATATGCGTAACATAGAATATATAGATCCCTATCTATATCTTTTAGTTTTTTATCCTCAAGTGGTATATATAATTTTTATAGTTGATCTCCATGCTCTCTCTCTTTTGACCTCAATTGCTCTCTGGTAGTGTAGATATCTCTGGATCAAAGAATGCGGCTCTCCCGCTCATCGCTTGTGGGCTTTTTTTTGAACAATATACACTCCACAATGTTCCCCGTATCGGCGATGTGATGACATTTCTCGATATTATCAGATCTTTGAATGTAGTTGTGACATTTGTGGAAAATACCCTCACTCTCGATACCAGAGCCATGAGCATGGAACATCTCAATACTGATCTCGTGAAAAAAATCCGAGTTGGAATATTTCTCTTCCCAGCACTTCTCAAGCGATTTCGTACCCTCGAGATCCCTTATCCTGGAGGTTGCAATATTGGTAAGCGCCCGATCGATGAGCATATTCGCGGATTCGAGGCATTCGGATATATGAATGAATGAACTGGAGAGATGTTGCATTTTTCGGGCAATTATAGTACAACTGATGTCCATATATCAGCAGGATTCGCAGTGACAGCCACTGAGAATATCCTTATGATTGCAGCATTTCGCTCAGGTCGAACTCAAATAGAGCTCGCAGCCATAGAACCACACGTAATGAATCTGATTGAATTTCTTAGATCTCTTGGCATTACGATATCGGTCTCTCATGATCATACAATCATGATCGATGGTATCAAGTATCCGCCACAAGAAGCAGAGACTACAGTAATACATGATTATATAGAGAGTGGCACTTTTATCATACTTGCAGCTCTCACTGCTCGAGAGAGTATCGTTATCCAGCATGGTAGAATCGGTGATCTCAGGTTTTTCATTGCGAAATGTCGAGAAGCAGGAATCAGGATGGATCTCGATGAAACCAATGACACTATCACCGTTTATAATTCTCGAGAGTCCCTCAGGGCCGTAAATTTCCAAACTAATATATATCCAGGATTCCCAACGGATCTCCAGTCCCCTTTTTCACTCCTCCTCACACAGGCAGAGTGAGTATCACGTGTACATGAGGTACTCTTCGAATGACGACTCAACTGGCTCGTCGAGATCGAGAAAATGAAGTGACACATAGCGATCATGAATCCTCACGAGGCTCTCGTATTCGGGAAAACGGATCTCAAATGATCAACAGTCTCATCATGGGATCTCAGAGCAGGAGTGACGATGATACTCGCTGGGATGATCGCTCATGGACAAACTACTATCACTAACGTTGAGTATATAGAGCGTGGATATGAAGATATCATCGGAAAAATCGGGAAATTAGGAGGAAAAATAGAAACAGTATAATTTTTTATATTTTATCTACCTCGCTATGTGATATTGAGATCATATCCCATCAGGTGGGCAACATAGCAAAAAGCCACTCACCAAATGACAAATCAAAAAACTCCAACAGGCCTATGAGATTGCTGGAGCCATATCTCAATCATTCAAGAGTCTCGAGGAAGTGGAGCAGGAAATAGTACAGAGAGAGGTGGAGGATAAATTGAAATTATTTTTCTAGGGCTCATCTATCCATAAGACTGCTCAGTTGCTCTTTCGTGAGGGTTTTAGAGTCATTGACAATTTTTTTAACAGAATCATCTTGAAAACAATTTTCAGGATAGAATCTAGTATACCAAATTGTTAGTTATCTCTCAATTTTTGTTTTCATTCAACTATATTTCTGACACGCCAATAGACATGATTTCCTGTACCTGCAGTGAGCTCATGTTTTTCTTTTTCGCCAAAGAATTTTTCTTTTATTATTGACCCTAAGCTCCTATTTTTAGCTTGAAGTATTTTAGTACACACATCGTCAAATACTTTCTTAATAGTATGAATCCTTACACTTTCCTTTATTTTAGTAATTTCATCTTTATGCTTTATTCTCCATCTTTCATCATTGACCTGATCTTCTGTTGGTTTCTTTCTACATCCCACTACTAGTCAGGATGTAGTTATGAGGAATTCATAACAAGTAGAATATATACTATTTTTTAACCATTCCATGGTAATGATCATATTCACTCTCCAAAGTATTATCAATTTTATTTTTTAGATCATAATATTTCTATCCATCTTGCACTCACTGATGCTACAATGAGAGATATAGATATAGTAGTAATACTGAATATAATCCACTGTATGAATGAGGTTGATACCTGATGAAAAAAGAATGAAAGTAGTGCACTGATCACCAGTCCATGCCAGAGGTAGAGGCTATATGAAATACTTCCGAGCCAGGTAAAAAGTCGATTGTCCATCAGAATCCCAAGATACCGAGAATATGTAAGAGAATATATAGCGATGGC
>JANNYQ010000074.1:0-4557 GCA_031410215.1 Candidatus Altimarinota bacterium
CTGGTCGAGTAGATCAGGTCACCATAGAGCTCAGCGACCTCGGCCCGCCTGATGATAGTTGTATCGTTGAGGAGTGGTGCCAGGAGTGTCTTCGCCTCAATATATCGTCCACTGCCTGAGAGCCAGATTGCCTCGTTATATCTCATCACCCATGCTGGATCACTCGTATAGTGGGACATATCACGCGTCAGATTCGCATATATGAGCGAGACTCCGGTGATGAGCATCTGCCTCTCGATCACGATGAAACTCGCGAGCACAGAAAGGAGAATGAGGAGGATTTTTAGTTTCAATTTTTGATTATTCAGAATTACTTTACTCTGTGGTGTCACGCAGTGACAGGGTGCTTGTTCAGATATCGAAATCTCGATACCATCAATCAGACAATAATGAGAAAAGTTCAGATGATCATCAGATATGAAGCTATTGTATTCGAGTCGGAACTTTTGGCAATACGTGTGAGATCTGTGAGCGAATCAAGCAATATGAGATCAGCATCGAGTGAGTCAGCTACTGATGTGAGTCTCGCATCGTCTCGGATCGAGTTGACTCTGATGTTATCTGACTCCTTGTAGCGAGGTCGGCCATCTGTGTCATATCCGAGGAGGATCGGTCAGCCTGATCGTGTCCCGACTCCGATGAGTGTGATGCTCGGTGCTATAGTCCAGCCCGAGAGAGTAAAGCCTGAGTCAGAGAACTCACCATCCGTGATCCAGATGATCGAGAGATGG
This sequence comes from Candidatus Altimarinota bacterium, assembly GCA_031410215.1. Classification (GTDB taxonomy): domain Bacteria; phylum Patescibacteriota; class Gracilibacteria; order BD1-5; family UBA2023; genus JABFSX01. The sequence goes on from JANNYQ010000074.1 coordinate 732, forward strand.
GACGTATTGCCATAGATGAGTCGGATCATCTCGAGCGGTGTCGATACGCTACTCCCACCACCCTGAGACTGGACCGTGATCCCACGGACAATATCAGACAATACTCATCTCTCATCAGTCATCGCAATCTCGAGTCTTGCTCATCCTGCCGCTGTCATGATCCCCTGTTCGCCTGATCTCACGAGAGATCCTGACGAGACTATTTGCTTCGCCTGATCGAGTCGAGACAAGAGGATACCATTCTCAGAGCCGATATCTGTAACCGCCATCGAAAGTGAGTTGTCGATGACCCAGAGTGTTCTGTCAGTACCAGTGTCCAGACTACGTACAAATCCGAATATCACCATAATAAGCCCAGAGATGATGAGGGCAGATCGGATCAGCTGACGGCGAGGAGATGACGAGAAATTGGTGGGGAGAGACATATAATCGAATTATATGAGAAAAATTGGAAACTATACAAAAAACCTGAAAAAAGATTTGACAAATTTACTATATATATAATATATAGTTATATTAACCTATTAAACATATGGAAGTATTTACATTTACTCAAGAACAACTTTTAGCAATAAACAACGCTATTGAAAATACTAGAAGGTCTATTGCAGAAAGAATTGATGCAACTCTCAATATTAATTTCCCAAAATTACAGATTCCAGATGAAATACAGGATCTTCTTATGAATATATATACCTATAAAGATTGAGTTTTTGATGCTGCGAGTGTTGCTGAATATCTATTTTCAACTGGTGGAATAGTATCATGATTTAGTGATACTACACCGATCCAAATACTGCTGGCTTGAGATCAAAAAAAAATTGATCTAATAACTAAAAATCTAAAAAATATACTATATTCAAACTGAGCATAAGCTCATGCTCTTAAAAAAATCCCAACATTCCGTTGGGATTTTTTATTTTTATTGCATGACTACTTCTCTGAGTCCTGGCTGCCTGACCCATTCCACAGATCCAGTATAGGAGTCACATGATGGGATATCGAGAGTATATTGCCAACTCTTGGATGCACTCGCACCCACTGGTGTCTCGATGAGCGTCGAGAACACGGTAGCGTCGTCGTTGGTCTCAACAGTGATATCTGATCCAGCACCTACGAGTGCAGCACCGAGTGGTACATAGACTCTGACAAATGCTCGATTTTTGCCATTTCATTGGATGAAGTCCAGTTTCGCCTGTTCCTCTTTGTCCGTGATGTTGAATTGTTTGAAGTAGGATTGCAAATCTATAGTATCAGACTCTGTGAATGTATGCTTCGTTGCGAGCGTGATCGTATTCTCGTATTTGCACCCTTCGATTTTTTTGACGACAGATTGGTAGTTGCGATCGATATAGCGATCACTCTTGTTACCTGACACCGATGTCCAGACAGGATAGATCCAGTTCGGTGAAGTGGATGACTCCCATGGGAGTTGCTTGCGGTATGGATCGAGGAAAGCATCTACCTCAGTATCTCGTGAGGCGAAGAGAATCTCACCATTTTTTCTATTTTTTTCTAGGATATTGAGGACATCGAGGGCGAGATTCTGAGACTGGATACGCGACAAGAGAGCAGACCCAAACTGGAACAATATATCCTTGGGCGTATTGACTGCACCGTATTTGTTCTCGACGAGTGTCGACATCAGGAGTGAGAAGTTCTCACTATCAAATGGTACCGTCACCCCTGAGACAGTGATCGGTCCTGTTTTGGACAGGATATCCTCGATGATGCCCTGATGGATGGCGATCGCGGTCGTCACACTCGCGTCTCCAGACCTTTCGATGAACGAATTTGCCCGATCAAGAGTATCTGAGAAATCTGGATAGTAGTTCACATCCCTGAGTCCATAGTTGCCGGTGAGGAGTGCGATGCCTGGTGGTGGGATCTCCTTGTAGGGATACAGATTCCAGTCGTAGTAGTAGACATCGTCCGCATGGTAGTCGAGGATGTTTCATTTGTACAGAGTGAACGAGAGGATAGATCCGGGGAATCCACCATTCGCCCGTATTTCATCTCGATTCTGATTGAACACGATATACCTCTGCGGATTGATATGTCCGAGCATATTCTCGACCTGAGTATCATTCGCGAGCGACCAGTCGAGGAGCGATGCAACACGGGAGAGAGTCTGTCCCATTTTTTGCATACGGATTGTCCGCTCGCCTGTCGGTGTCACTCATGCATATATCTCACCCGCTGATTGGAGATCAGTTTTGGCTTGTTCGAGTATCTTTTTGTTCTCTACGATCCAGTCCGTCGGATCCACTATCCCGATTGATGCGAGAGGTGAGATATCCCGAGCAGCGGCCCTGAATGAGAGTGGATCTGCGATGTCACGAGAGGTAGTAGAGCCCGAGAGTGTGGTTGGCAGTGCCTGTGCAATCAGATCGAGCGAGCGAGTGAGTGCGAGTCCACCTGCTGAGGCTCGAGCTACTGTATCGATAGACGCTATAGGTATCCATGAGAATGGTGCAAAAAGAAAACTCGACCGCTCAAAATCCCCACGAGCCGAGCGGATCATGGTGCGGATCGTCTCTGGCGTACGGACTCCTGCGAGATCCTGGAGCGTCTCATATCCATGCGAGAGAGCATAGGCAACGTACGAGAGTACTGGTATAGAGAATACGAAGAAGGCGATCAGAGAGATGACTATCTGTCTCTGATGTTGTTGGTAGAGTGACTTGGCTCATTTGAGTAGTCTACGAGCAACGAGTCCTGTCGGCAGACTCCGAGCAAAGAGATCGGGATAGGTCCTGTCTCGTAGTATGATCTGGTCACGACGCACATCGAGTGATCCATACGGGATATAGAGTGGATCGACGATATCGAGTGTCCTCGGACGAGGTACTATATCGAGGAGTCCCGCCTCCCAGCGACTCGGATCTACTACTGCAGGGATAGCTAGATCGAGCGTACGAGTCGTATGGAACCTTCTGATGCGGATGATCGCATCTCTATGGATATCGATAGTCTCAGGGCTATTAACGGCTACCATATCAGAGAACTCCGCACCATGTCGAGCGAGATCGAGAGTACGAGGCTCCGTCATAGGGAATACCTGAGCAATATCGAGGATACTCCCCTTCCCTTTTTGTATGTCGAGACTGGTGGTTTTTTGGCTCATCTCTCTCCTTGTAAAAAATCAAAAATAGATATACTCCAGTATAGAGAAAAGTAGAAAGTTCTCAAGTTTATAATTCTATCATTCACTTCGCTGATTATGAAAAAAGTCAAAGTATCTATTCATGATGAAAATACCCTTGTTTTGCTAGAAGATGCATCTAAAGGTGACCTAATAGATCTAAAATCTATTCACGAAACTGATATTGATACAACTACTATTACAAATGTTGTGAGATCTATAAAACAAGAAAAATTTCAGGAGGAATTACAAAAAGCTACAGACGCAATTAAACGAGACAATATTTACCAACAAGAGAAGATAGAAAATGAGTGGAAGGAAAATGAACGAAAAAAACTACATGAAAAAGAAAAAGAAATAAATGAATTAAGAATTATAAATAGTAATGCTGAAGTTGCAAAGAAGCTAGCTATCATAGAAGCCACATGAAAGATTGAAAAAGAACGAAATGATTTAGTCAACAATATAAAACTTAAAGAAACAGAAACTCAATTGTTAGAAAAATCTTTAAGTGAAAAACATACAGCAGAACTTAAGGCAAAGGACGAGGTAATTAAACATAAAGACGAAGAAATTGCTTTACGTAAAGATTTAAAGCAAAAACTTTCAACCAAAATGTTGGGCGAAACTCTTGAACTTCATTGCGAGATAGAATTTAATAAACTAAGAGCAACAGGTTTT
>JANNYQ010000075.1:0-3942 GCA_031410215.1 Candidatus Altimarinota bacterium
CTCACGAGAGACCTAGCAAATAAGCATGATTGAATGACTTTTCAGAGTAAAATCTATAATTTAATACCAAATACAAACTTATCTGAGCTACTTACTTTTATTGAAAGTAGTCAATGAGCACTCTCTATTAATGAAATTGAATTATTCTTGAAACGACAAACTACAAAAAATATTGGCGATTCTTTATCTGAAGAAGGTCACTTATTAGCTGGTCCAGATAGTCGAAAAAAGGTAATCATCGATTGAGTAGCTCATGTTAAGGAAAAAATACATTCGAATGTACCATTACCAACTTTTTGAGGTTGTCCTTTTGCCAAAACAAAAACATCAGAATGAAAAAATGCTTTTCTAGAAATGTACACCTTATTTAATGAATGGTATATTTTGATAATCAAACAACTTGCGGATAATAAGCTCATATATCTCAAGGATTATCCTAGCTCCACATCACACTCCGCATAGACAAGCTCCCCATCGCTATATCAGGAGTATAGAACTCGACGCTATCATCAGCCGAACTCGCACCCATGAGAGGAAAAATCGGGAGGAGATGATCATAGCTCGGATGTGCAAGACGAGATATATCTCACCATGATCTGAAGTCCAACAGGCTCTCCCACTCGGGAGAGTTTTTGCTAGATTCGAGTCATCTCGCAAACCGAGCATCGAACTCGACTGCCCATGGATGGACCTTCTCTCATGACCAGTCTATTGCTCCCAGATTGTGGACGATATTGCCACTCCCGACGATGAGAATACCTCTCTCGCGAAGTATCGCAAGAGACTCACCGAGTTCTATGAGATCTTGTGGAGTAGCCTGATAGTCGAGACTCATCGTGATCACTGGGATATCGGCAGCAGGAAAGAGGTGGACGAGTGTCGACCAGACTCCGTGATCATATCATCTTATATGGTCTGGCTTGATCTGCATACTATTGTTTTGCAACACAGTAACAATCTCCTCGGAGATCTCCATGCTTCCTGGTGCATCATAGCGAACTCGGTAGAGCTCAGGTGGGAACCCGCCCATATCATATATCATCTTGGGTTTCTCCGCTGTAGAGATCCTGGTTTCATTTTCTGTGATCCAGTGAGCTGAGAACATGAGGATAGCTCTCGGTTTTTCTATGGTTTTGGCGATCTTTTTCCAACTATCAGTATAGATATTATTTTCGATTGCATTCATCGGACTCCCGTGTCAGATGAATATGACGGGCATTTTGGACATATTGTTTTCTTGATTATACTAGAGATCGAGATTCCCCATCTTCCCAGCATTGAGATCAGCGAACGCCTGCCGTATCTCGACCTCTGTATTCATCACGAATGGCCCATAGTGAGCAATCGGTTCTCAGAGTGGTTCTCATGCCATGATGAGAGCTTTTGCAATAGTATTTGCGGATATCGATATATCTGATCCAGATCTTGCGAAGTAGGCCATATCACCATTTTCTAGTTTTTTGCCATGTATCATGATCTCTCACTCAGTCACGAGGATCATAGTGGTGTAGTTCTCGGGGATTTGGAACTCGAGCTCTCACTCCGAGTCGAATCTGACATCATAGAGCTCAACAGGTGAAAATGTTTTGGCAGCTCATTTTATATTCTGTAGTTCTCCCGCAATAACTCTGACTCGTCCTCAGTCAAAAGTCACCTCAGGAATACTAGATCGTGTGAGTGCTTGGTATCTTGGGGGTGTCATTTTATCACTACTTCGCAGATTGACCCAGAGCTGGATCGCGTGTTGTGTGCCGCCCATCCGGGAGAACTCAGCCGTCATGAACTCGTTGTGTAGGAGTCCTGATCCCGCCGTCATCCATTGCACCTCATCAGCCCCGATCACGCCACCATGGCCAGCCGTATCCTGATGCTCGACCTCGCCAGAGTAGACGATCGTCACTGTCTCGAATCCTCTATGTGGGTGAAATCCCACTCCAGGACGATGATTGCCCTGTGGAGGGAGTTGCCATGGAGCGTTGTAGTCGAGCATTAGAAATGGACTCGTCTCGTTCGACATCTCGCCACGATATCCTGGGACGTAGTTCGTCACACGGAATCAGTCTCCCACCATGTGATACTGTCTCGGATGTTCTATTTTGACTATATTTTTTTGCATGAGGTCATTCTATGGAAATGATGTGAGAAATCAACTTTATATAATAAAGTACAATAAAATAAGTAACCAAGCAACTGCTATCACAGGTATCCAGATGCGAAAATGTCATTTCCCAGCCTTGTGATACATCGGCCACTGCATTCAGGTCCATATACCAAAAACCCCGCCAAAGATCGCGAGGATCCAGAGAGTTTTTTCAGATATTCTCCACCATTGATATATCGACTTCAGCTTGTCGATGATCATCATGAGGTAGGAGAAGATATTGATGATGAGCAGGCAGTAGAGTAGGGTATGCATTATATTATACATTTATCTCTCCAGAGAAATAATGCCTCCGACAGAGTGATATATATGACTCGTTCCCTCATAGCTGGATTTGCTCACCACTCCTCGTTATCTGACCATCATAGACACGAGCGTTGAAGTGGGCACGTTTACCACACCAGCAAACAGTTGGGATCTCTTCGATCACATCAGCAAGTTCAAACATGCGTTTCGATCACTCGAATAACTGAGCACGATGATCAGTTCTGAGTCAATAGCACAAAATAGGGATATTATGTATATCAGTGATCTTTGCAAAAAAATCAACTTCTTCTTTTTTCAAAAATTGTACCTCATCGATGATGATAGCATCGCAATCGAGCAGATCAGAGTCAAAATCCCGAATGAAATCCTCTACAAAATCACACTCTGCCTCAAGACCAATGCGAGATACAATACGATTATGTCAATCGCGGATATCGGTTTTTGGTTTGAGGAAAATAGGTTTCTGTCATTTTTCGAGATAATTGTATCGAACCATGAGAGCATTGGCAGTCTTGGAACTTCACATAGCTCCATAGCGGAAATAGAGTTTTGCCATATTTTAGTTGATTAATATTTCTGTCTCAAGATAGAACTCTTCCATTTCTCCGTCTCATATCCGTCAACTCTCACTATCTCTATATCAGGGAATAGCTCTCTGATCTTGTCCTCTGGAACCCGCTGATCATAGCCGAATACTAGGAGGTCAGGATGCAACTCGCGGATCGGAGCAAATATATCCGACTCATTCCCGAGGATCACGCTCGCGTCCGGGAAAGCTCTCTCTACGATATCTCTCCTGAGCAATTCTGTATGTACTGGGTCGCGTCACTTGCCTGAGAATACACGATGATCTCGAGCAATCACGATCGTCATGTGATCTGCGAGTCTACTCGCCTCGCTGAGATAGTACTCATGTCCAGGATGGAATATGTCAAAAGTCCCAAAACACATCACATGAGAAAAGTGTTTTTTTAGTGAATTTTTTGAGCGATTTTTCGCATCTGTAGGAGACAGATCGGGAGACGACATAACGTGAGAATAAGTCAAATAAGCAAAAAGTATGTCACCGAACACAAAAGGTGTCCAATTTTTAAAAAAGTTTTGACAAGATATAGTGCAGTGAGTAGATTGTATCACACAATATCTTGTATATCTATGTGATACGCCATCTCATTTTCATCTCATATATAGTCGACCAATACTATACAGAAACTCACCTGGTTTCCAAATAGATTTTCGGTCGTTTTTTATTTCTCGTTTTACTTTTCCTCTATGGCTCTCTCGACTATTCGCCGCCGCAATGGTGAACTCGCTGATTTCAACCGTACTCGTATCGAAGAGGCTATTCTCGCCGCAGCTACTGCTGTCAATGAGATGGACAAGTCATTTGTCCCAGTGGTCACAGATTTCATCGTGAAGGATCTCGACCATGTCTATGGTGAGGTATTCACCAACCGTATCCCATCAGTCGAGGATGTCCAGGATATCGTCGAACGCAATCTGATGAAATTCAA
>JANNYQ010000076.1:0-38392 GCA_031410215.1 Candidatus Altimarinota bacterium
GTAATACAGAATGTATAAGAAGTGTAATACAAACATATAAGAAATGTAGTACGAAATTCGGCAGATTTTTCGTATTTTTGCTTATAACAAAGGATTTCCCGAGAAAAAAGACCGAAAAATTGGAAAAAACAAAAAAATCTCTCTAAAAAAGAGAGAATTTTCTATTCTCGTGGAATTATGATCGTAAAGTAGTGATAGTCATCACTAGGCTCGTATCGTCCCGTAGAAATCTGACAAGATTGTTTTAATGGTGGGAACGCCGGGATTTGAACCCGGGACCATCGCCTTAAAAGGGCGTTGCTCTACCAACTGAGCTACGTTCCCATGGATACTGACAGTAGCTAACTCGCGAGATAATATACAAAAAGATTGTTTTGTCGAATTTATTTTTATTTTTCCTCCGTTTTTCCTTTGCATAAGTACTAAAAAGACATATACTCAGCCTCATATTCTCCATGAAAATTCCCAAATTTTTTTCTCGCATTCTATTTCACAAAACTATTGCCGCAACGCTCGTCATGATGATCCTCGTATCACAGACGATACATGTGGATTTTTTTGATAGAGTTGAGGCGGGACCTGAGAACTATCGAGATATTGTCTCTATCATCGTCGATCGTGATACCTACAAGCAACAGAGAAGTTCCATCAAAAGGTATGCAGAGGATATCGCAGGATACCTCGGAGGAGTACGGACCTCGATACTCGTCGTTGATCCCAATACTCCAGTGGCGACTATCGCCGCCAAAAATGAAAAATTCTACTATGAAGGTGATGGTGAGAAATGAACATCATCACTTGTTGGTACCATCTTGATCGGGAATATTCCTATTCCTCAGGTGACAAAAGAGGGGCAGGGATTCTCGAGTCTCTATCCATATGTAGACTTCGATGACAAGGTATTTGTCTATGACTCTACGAGTACTCAATACAGATATAATAGTCAAGATCCAAAAGTAGAACAAGTGGATATATGGCATGGCGTCATTAATCCAGCTGTCGGCCGTGGTTGGTCTGGTGTTACTGATATTGCTAAAATAGGACAGTTTCTCGATAAGACACATGATTTTTATACAAAAAGTGGAAAATTTACCCCAAGTAGTACTCCACCGAGAGTTTTTTACTATGATCAGTATCTCGAACAGAGTTCACTTGATTATACTCAGATACCCGCTTACGCATTGTTTATCAAAAATGCTGAAGAGATTGTATATAATCGATTTAGTAAATACTTCCTTGGGTATATAATTTCTGAACTCAACAGTCTCAAAAAAAATGATCAAAGTGATATAGAAAAAAATATATTACTAGCTGCTGGAGTTGACCCCGAGACACAAAATAGTGTATTCCCATTGTCACAAATAGGAAAAATGCCGGATATACAAACTCGTATTCCAGCTATGCAACTCATGAAACAATTTTATGAGCTGGTCAATAAAAAAACTCTCTGAGATATTCGAGCAGCGGTACATAATGCTTGACGTTATAATAGTGGAACAACCGTAGCAGTCGATCAGCCAACACTTTTGATCACTATGGCGGATCAGATTGCTATGAATATTATCAAGTCATCCAATGATAAGTTCGAAAAATATATCGATGAGGTAGAAGTGGGGTATGAGAAAAATGCCTGAGCAATAGGAGCTATGCCCCCATTTGATAGTACTACCATCAATGATCCAGTTGATAGAATTAGTCGTACATATGCTGCATATATTTTTGGTAAACCAGTATCAGAAATGGATAATATTACTCAATGTAGTATTGCTCGTGGTTCTGACTATATAAGTTGACTATACAAACAGGGTATACTTGTAGAGGCAAATCAGGCATTCAATGGATATACTACTATCGAGAATGTCAAAAATTTTGAACGAGATGGCAAAAAAAGAGTCAACTGTGCACCAGGTGGTATAAATAGCCTTAAGACAGATACCTATTGGGGTAAAAATATTATCACTAATATGGATGTTGAGAACTGAGTATTTAAGCAACCATCTTGGATCGGCGGGTACTATGAGAATATATTTTCTCTCGGTGGTATGAATGAAGTAACTACTATAACGGGTGCTATCAGACTTGCTCATATTCCATGATGATCTGATGCTAATACTATAACTCCACTTGCGAGTAACTCTTGTTATGCTGACGGTCTTGCCTATATGCTCCAAGAGCCACGAGGGAAAAATGGTGAAGAACCATGGCCTAAAAAAGAAAGTGGAGAGGCAGCATGAGATTCTGCTATAACTTGTCTAACACAACAAGAAGAGCATAGTCATGCCTCTTGGTGAGGTGCTAATGTGCCATATGCATCACGATTTCCTCCACATGAATTCGATTGGATAGCGAGTGTTGCTTGACCTGGTGATGATCCTCAGTCATTTGATCCTGCTCTAGCATGACCAAAATGAATCTGTGAATTTTGACAAATTGCTATATATATAGCACCAACATCATATTTTTCGGGTGCTACCGTCAACCCAAGGTCGTCAGATTTTGTCTATGCATGTCTCCCGAGTGCATGAGAAAAATGTACACTTCAACCAGGTGAACTCATATCTGAAAAATGTCTCCCAAGAAATCTCAATCAATATATTGATACACTGGTTCAGTGATGATGAGCAGGTAGTATCTGTCCAGCGGTGAATCCTAAACCGAATGTTCTCTATAAAACTGCATGTTGAATTCTCTGAGATGAAAAACATGGTGCTGCAGAAGGAGGTAATTTTCGAAATAAATATGAACAAGATATTCCAGGTGGGTGGGGATGAATGTTCAATTCACCTTGTGCCGCACTCGCAGCAGTACAAAAAGAGAACGGATGAGTAGTACAGACTAATACAGTAATAAATCTCTGTATGGCAGTAGAAGATCCTACTATCACACAAGAGTATTCCTGACTCAAAAAAGATCTTACAACATATGAAACTGCGGTATTCAAGGATATTAAAGACTCTCGAGTTTATCATAAATCGCCTACAAATGAAGAGATACAAGCAGCACAAGAGGCAAATGCTACTCCGTCTATACCAATAGATCATGACAGATATATATCATTTGCTCAGTCTGTTGGATGAGAATATAAGATCAAATATCCCAACTTTTTTCGATTTGATCTCGAAAAATTACTCATACAATATCAGATTCGTATAGCTACAGATCTCATGACTATGCGTGGCAAGGAGCGAATTCGTCAATATGGTACTTGAGCTGCAACAGCTATCACAGCATTCCGACTTGAGCTCGATCGTCTTGGGAAGGCAGCTTGGGCTGGTATACCATTGTCTGGATGAGCACTATTGACAGCCAATCCTCCTGATCCAGCATGCTGGGGAGGACAATTTTCTGATGTACCTCTATGCAAGCCATCTACACCTGGATATAGAACTCCCGAAGAACTCCTTGATGGGCCCCTCGCAGATACTGAGATATACGAAGTTATCAGATCTCGCAATTGGTTGCACCCAGATATCAACGGGAAATATAGAACTATTATTTCTGCCGCCCTTTCCTATGGAGGAGGAGAGACATCGAGTATATCGACGACATCCCCTCAGGACTCAACATGTGAGCTCTCGCGATATATATGATTCACATGATCAACTCTCACATGAGCTATTTCTGATACTCACTGTATCAGTGAACCTCCAAGATTCCAAAAATCAAAAGATGGATATGAAATCGCCTATCTCTGACTTACTCCATATGATGGAGTTGATGCTGCATGGAACACAGATGAATCAGCGATCGCGAGTGATTATGCTATTTGACTCAATGAGATTGAATGAGTCAATATCACGCAAGAGTGAAATTTCGGTGCTTCAGGTGATGAGAATAAAATAACTAATCCTGCTACTCAATGTGGACCACCTGATGGTGTACCACTTCTCCAATGGCCGAGTGCTATCATGTGTTGGATAAAAGCACAATTCCCACCAAAAATCCTCGCAGGCTCATGTGGGCCTACAACTATTTGAATATCGAGTGGACTTTCTTCCGCAAATTCTCTTCCTATTTCCTCCGTATCATCTGCTATAGCAAATAATATGGTTGGACTCCAGGAATTTTATACTGGCGCACGACTCATAGCAAGTATGCCCCGATCTAGTATTACATTGCACGATAGTATCACTATAGATCTCACTCTCCAGAAGAAAGATACACTCCTCTCATCTCTTCCAACTAGTAAGGCATACCTCCAGATGGTTTCTGGTAGTAGTCAATGAAAAAAAATAGAATCCTGAAATTTGAGTAAATACCTCACGATTACTCCATCTGAAATGCAGGTTTGAGAGAAGGGCACCACCTTCATTATCAACTCACTTGGAAAAATAGCAGATATAGATCTACAAGCATATTATCTTATACCTCTTCCAGATGGTAGCGAACTCCGTATTGATACAGCGGTATTCTCAATTCGAATCACACCAGAATATTATGATCTCCAACTCGAGCAATCAGGTGCTATAGTAGCTGGAATAGATATAACGACAGTCGATCCTGTGAAACTTCGTATTCAAAAGATATTACAAGATACCATTAGAACTGCTTATACGAATTTTATTGCTATTCGTATTATCGATGATGTGAGTTGAAATATCGTATATTCAAACTCCAAGTTCAATCCTACTACAGATACTATTCCCACCACTATTACCAAGAAAACTGGAGTATATAGAGTATCGGTATATGATAGTAGTGGACTGTCATGAGAGATGACATTTTCAGTACGTTCTGGAACTATATCACAAGTTCGTATAACACCTATTTCTTCTGCAATTGTCAGATGAGAACGTACTCTTGCTATGGTGCGACTTCTTGATCGTCTTGGTAATACTATCACACCAGATATTCATTCTCTTGATATTGAGGTAACATGAGGATATATTGTTGACTCAGTAGGACTCAAGAAAACAAAAATGGTTCTCGATGTTATTGAATCACAAGTACCGATAATTGTCGGATCTGATACTCCAGGTATACTCAATATTACGGCTACAATAGATTGATGATTGGTTACTCAGACTGATATCACCGTTCATGATACAGCTCGTATTGTGCTCATGCGAGATAGTCTCCCTCGAGTTGGAGGAACTCAAGTTTCAACTCACATTGAAGTTCAAGATGCTTCAGGGAGCCGTATCGCTTGACTCTCGGCAGTTGCGAGTATTACTCTTCCTGCTGGAGCTGGCTCATTTTCCAAAAAAGCTATAACTATTACAGATGGTGTTTCTGAAATATTTGACTATATTCCTGGCACTATATCATGAGATCACTCGATATCAATCGATATTGCTGGTATCTGATCAGTTTTTGATATAATCTTCTCCTTGCTCCCCGGAGATCCAATGTATATCAATCATATCAGATGAGAGAATAGTATATCGTTTGTCTTGAGAGATCGTTACGGGAATATATCAAATTCAAATCTTGCAGGCACTCTTGTTCGCAATAGCGAACTTAGTAAAACTATTAATTTTGTATCTGGGCTATATAACTCACCACTTCAGTCAGGATATTTCAAACTAGAAGTACCGTGACTCAAAAATAGTACTATAGTATATTCTGATGATGTATGAAGTCATACGGTAATGGGTATATCCAAATATATTGCATATATTGTTGACAGCACCAAAAAAATACAATTTTCCCCTGACTATAATGCGAGGTATACGGTTCTTGCATGAGGTGATTTTGTTCGTGAATGAGAACAGATTCTCTACGATTCTCTTCCATGACAATCCCAGAGCCTAGCAGTGACAACAGAACTTGTTTCACCGTACAAAAAAGATATTCTTTTTTCTCTATTTCCAGATGGATCATATCGTCTCGGACAACTTTCTGATACTGCTATACAGACGAGTATATCTCTTTCCAATAATCTACCACTCCTCACTGTATCTGATCTTACTTCACATAAGCAAATAGCTCAAGTACTCTATCCAATGAAGAACGTTCTTTTTGATATATGTCAAAAAACTCAACAAGAGCGTTGCGAGACAACTCCAATTAAACCAACGATTCGTATCGTACTTCCAGTAGATCCCACTCTTACATCAATTAATACTAATGATATTGTCACTCTCAAATCAGAGAATACTGTATTAGCTACTATAGATACTAATGGGAGTATATATATATCTAATGATATACAGATCATACCGGATGATATGAGTGTCCATGGATTATCTATGCGTATAGTCCAATCAGGTAGAGATATAGCTGTTTTGACTTATGTAACTGATAATACAAAATCTATTGCCCTCAAGGAAAGTCAGTCTCCAAATGTACCTCTCTTGCTTAATTCAGGATTCTCTCTCTCTAAAATGTCTATTTCCAGTGAGAATAATACTACCTATGGATATCAGACCATTCGAGAATCTCTAGGGCATGATATCGATGATAGCAAAAATGGCCCCTCTCATACCGACTCACTTGGCTCATTATCCGAAGTACCATCTGTAGGATGGTCATCCAATAATACTACGCTTCTCTCATATGCTGCTGGTGACACAGTGTGAGAGTCTACTCGGTTTTTTCACACATATACCATGATAAATATGGGTGATCCAGTTGCACACATTGATCATGGTCGTCCAGGTACTGAGACAGATGGCATAGATCGAAGTATTGGATCTATACTAGAACGAGATACTCGATCTAGTATAGCGAATTTTGCTCACCGAGATATGGATGCTGATGGGATAGAGGACTTGATTGTAGTATATCAAGATGGCTATATAGGATTATTATTGAATAGATGAGGTAAATTCAGATCCCGTGGTATGATAGCATACAACCGAGATATAGATTCTCAAAACATTATTTTCGCAGATTTTATTCGCGATTGATACTGAGATATACTATGACTTGATAAACAAGGGTCTTTTATCCTCATTGATAATTCTAATCGGAAATTTGTTCGAAAGAATATAGTTCTCGAATTATGAGCCCCTCTTCCAAGTCACATATCTCAATTCCGTATCCATGATATGGATGCTGACGGACGTGATGATATAGTTTATATAACAGCAGGTTGAGAACTTGCTATACTCTATGGTACTCAAATAGCAGGGAATTTTATCAAAAAAATCCTCGATCCAACACTTGGACTCACTCTCTCATCTGTGCCCGTCAACGTGGGAGGTGCTATTCGGACCAATACTACCCCACAATTCCAGTGATCTGTCTGAGTTGCTCCTACCAATTCATCAGGCATAGATGATAGCGTGCTCAAATGAGAAGTATTCTATCAATATAGTCAGCTCAATCCAGCTCCTTCTATTGCTCAAGTGAGTCTCGAGGTACTTTCAGGTACACTTGATGATATATCAAATGGAACCACAGGAAATAGGGTATCTACATTTATCAGGAGTCAGTATGCTAAGGCCTACGGACTCAATGTAGAGAAAGTATATACAAATACAACTCATGCAACTCTCTATCCGGATGATCGTATTGCAGCTACTATTCGTATCGAGAACAGCTCATCTCAGATCATGAGATGAGTCGAATATCTCGATACTATTCCCAAAATATTTAGTGTAAAAGATACACAAAAATATATTATACGTCGTTCAAATACCAGTATATCAAGAGAATATAAGGCTATATGAGATGGCGAATATGATACTCATTTTATTCTCTGAGATATATCCCCTGGAGAAAAAATAGAAGTCATATATGAGATGGTGGCATTACCAGCTAGCTACGGAGAGATGATAGTGGGTGATCTTGAATGAGGAATGACTGGAACTGATATATATGGAGATATTGGATTCAAAACATCTACTACTTGTGGTGCCAGTATGCTTCTCTGGCTCTCATGACCCGACCCAAGAGACTACACGAAATGAACTCATGAGTTTGGTTCCGCAAACTTCCCTGATGGAATGAGTAGCCGTCTTATTGATATTAATAAGGATAGTATACCCGATAGTATCATGAATAGATCTCGAGAAGATCTCATCAAGGATAAAGAAACTCTTGTGAACTCGAATAAAATTAACTATTCTGGACCAATTCTAAATATTAAAAATAATCAGGGTAGTGCTAGTATCGGACTTGACGATAATTTTGCAGATAATCTGAGTCAGACTGTTGAGGATATTGCTAACTGACTTTCTTGTGGATTTGGAGGTGGCTCATGTATGAGTTTTCCTATGAATTGGGCACCTCTTGCTCCTGGATCAGATCCAGTTTTATTTGGGAATCCTATAGGTGATGGACTCAAGGTCTGAGAATGACTTCCTATATTTTCAGCCCTTACGGGTATACCAATATATGGTACTTGGGGATGTTTCCCTATGCCATCTGTATGGCCAGTATCTCCCATTGGATATACAAGTACCTGTTCATCCAATACTCCCAATGCTGGATGATACCTTGGTACAAATGATCCTACCAATTTTCTTCGTATTTTTGTCACACCGACTCTCACTCTCGGTATGGGTACAGCCATCTGTCTCTGAGGTCCAGCGAGTACCGCCTGACAGATACCTCCTCGCTGACTCTCTCCTCTGATACAATGAGGAAATTGTATTGTTGTAACTAAACCCATGAATGTGTGTAAGTGAGATGGATCTTCGAGTGATGGTGATGTAAGTGCTATATCAGGTCTCGGAGGAGTTGGTTGAGATAGTTGGAATGCCTCAAGTTGTCAACCTCAAGCAAATACTATCACTGAATCAGATAATCGTGCTCTCACAGAGAGCATTGTAGGATATTTGAGAAATCCGAATCCGAATCAACTCACAGGAATATACTCAAATATGAGTATGCGATGACCAAGATCTAGCAATGTATGACCACTCATTGCTATTGGATGAGCTGCGAGTGGATGATCTGAGATAAGTATAGAGGTAGATTCAAATACAAAAATATCTGATATTGGATCTGTTATTAAGGTTAAAAATAAACGAATTGCTGCATTCCCAGATTTTGTCATGGATTGGCTTACAAGACAGACGGAAGAGCTCACAACATCGCTCTTCACACCACCTAATCTGACGATTATTCCTCCGACGAGCTTTGGTCAAAATGCCCAGGTCGATTCGAGCTATGCTGATTTTTCGAAGAATCTTGGGAAAAAATTCTCAAGTGCGAATCTGGATAATATCAAACAGGGAAGTAGTACTGTCTTTGCTGCCAAGGGGGGATGAGTACCTGGTACGCTTAATGCTATGAAATCCGCCTATACATTGATCGGGAAACTGCCATTTGTCTCGATCAAACAAGTCAATATCCCACTCAATATCCCATGGTTTGATAAGACAGAACTCGCCAAATACCAGAGATCACTCGATGGATATAAAAAAGAGATTGATACGACTCTGAAGAATTTTTGTATCAATGATCCATCCCCCGCTTGTCTCGATAAAAAAGCCAAATTCCAAAATGGAGCATTCGTCTCGAGTATATCGCAAAATCTCAAGCGCATCGAAGAATATAAAGCATTCCCACTCAAAATACAAAAATATATCACCTGGAAGGAGAGATATATTGCCCAGATTCTCTGCAATATCACCTCGATACAACAGATTACAGGAGGATGGTTGCGGGACAATGGAGTCAGATTCCGTAAGTGGGCTGAACTCTATGTTCTCATCAAGGCTATTGCCCAGAGCTGGCAACCGATGCTTGATATATTTGCTGACGCCAACAAGAGTTGTGGCGTGTGTCGCAATGAGCGAAACAATCTCCAATATTGGAAGTTCAAACTTATCTCAGCACTCATTCCATCTATACCAGTACTTCGGTTTCCGAAGTGGCCAGATATTATTCTTGATCTCTCAGATATTCGTCTAGGGATTAATATATCTATGCCCAATTTTGTACCACGTATCTCTCCCATACGTCTCCCATCACTCCCATCCCTCTCAGCTGGATCACTCTCTGCATCTCTATCACTCCCAGGACTCCCGATACTCCCTGGACTTCCTCCTCTTCCAGATCTTCCAGACCTTCCTTCGCTACCAAAAATAAAACTCCCAGACCTTCCACCACCACCAAAAATCCCAAAAATTGCAGGATCTATATCGGCATTTTTGGGCATTATGAAGCTGATATCGAAGATGTATTGTTTTTATCAGAAAACAGTACTGATACCTGAGTGGCAAGTAGGTGATGTAATAGCACAACGTACAGAACGACAGGGGACATCACCGTTTGATTTTATCAATCTCTCTCTCCCACAATTTTCTCTTCCATCGATTCGTGAGATTCGAGTCGGTAGCCATGTGAACTCTGAGCTCCGCTCTGATTTTATCTCTGAGTTTTCCCGGTCGGCAGTGCGGCCGATCAACGAGTTCCAGACAGATCTCCAGGGTGCGATCCCGAGCTCTATCGGTACGAGTATCACGACCCCAAGCGTGAATGTCGACGTGAGACCAGGAGCTTATCTGGATCAAAAATGAAATGAAACACTTCCAGATCGAGTCACAAAAATGATAGCAGATATCGATAAGCAAAAAAATATATTTCTCGAAATCGGAGAATTTGTCACATATATCACTCGAGAACTCGATGCTCCAGAACTCACTCAGATCAGTACTAATCTGAGTAGATGACTCCGAGTAGCTCGATTAGAGGCAGATCAGCTAGAGAGTGGGCTCACTGCATACAATAATACACGATTCGATATCCTAAGAGACTACCTGAGTGCTGAGAATGATAACAACGCTCATCTCCAGAATATCGTCGATCTCATATCTCGTGATATGGTCGGAGAGCCGAGACAACTCATCGCAGATGTATCAGATACATCGAGTCGTGCTACGAGACTCCTCTCCGCATATGATGAGCTCCAGTGAACTCCGAGTGCGGATCCATCATCTGACCTTGATCGAGGACTCACAGCGTCTCGCACCGCTCTCACGAATCGAGTATCTCGTATGGTTGCTGAGATATCTCCGACATCCACCACTCCATCATCGTCATCTGCGAATATGGCAAGTGGATATTCTCCGAACTATCAGGGGATCTATATCCGTACTACGAGTGGAGTACAGACTCGACTCTTTGATTATATTGCTCCTGTGACAAAGGATACCCGAGTAGATACGATCGATATCGATGGAGATGGTGATCTCGACTATATCTATCTCCTCGATGGAGCTCTCTACATCAAATATAACTTGACTCAAGTCCCAAATAAGATCGTTGATATAACCACCAAGATATCGAGTATCACGCGTGATGATCTCACTCCATATGTACCAGATTATTTCTATGAAGATGTATCGACTCCACACAATCTGAACTACTCATTTACTCCATCGTCTCAGACTGAGCGTGAGTGGAGAGTAGAGTTCTATGATCAGTATATCGAGTGGGACAAGCTCGATATCTGAGCTCATGATCCACGAATATCTCCGAAGACGACGATCGATATGTTCTCAAGTATAGCGAGTGTGCCACTTGCATCTCATTCGGGTATTCTGACTCATCGTGTAACTCGCTCTCTAGGGTCTGTTGCTGATACACAGTCATTTATCCTCGAGTGACGCAGTATCGATATATATACCGGTCCACTGTCACTGTCTCTCTCTCCAGGTCGAGTACTCTATACAGGCGATCGGGGTGTCACTCTGAGCTATCACGACCAGACTACTCCTACGATCCGTACCATATCACTTGCCCCACATACTGGATATGAGTTCTCGAGCCCTACTGAGATCACGATAGAGAGGGGACAACTCTATGTTATCGGTGCAGAGAGCAACTCTCGCTATACTTATAGTGATGAATTCGTCTGACTCCCGATCCTCCCTGGTATGCGTCTCTATACCTCTGATGCTGGATCAGTAGTCAGAGATTTGATAGGTCGCCAGGATATTTCACTTCTCGGTGGTAGTACTTATATCACCTATGATCTCGGACAACGAGCAGATAGCTACAATATCACTCTCCCATATGCCGATGGATACTACTATGCGAGACTCCAGAATCTGACTGATAAAAAACTCGATCGAGCTGGAGTGACTCTCCTTGCACCACAGGCCGCAAGTGATAATGGTGATCCAATCATCGATCTCCCGACTGAGATAAGGCTCCCGATCTACACGACTCGTAGCTATGAACTCAATGATATCCTCACCGATCTCAGTGTAGCGACACTCACAGTAGATAGCGATATCACGATTGACACGAACAATAACGCTATATTCGATGATGACTTCGTATCTGACAGTCCCACAGCGAAGATATCTCCTCGAGACATCACGTTCGGAGTATTCACACAACCAGGCAAGTATAATATGGTACTCAGAGCCGTCGATGCACTTGGCAATACCACGACGATGCCACTCACGGTGACTGCTTATACGCCAATACCACGCATAGAGACTGTCACTGGGACTGGATGGGTCATGGGTAGTATATCTGAGTCACTCGGTGGGATACCAACTCACTTGTTCCGAGTGAGATCTTGAGAGCAGCCGATCCTCCTCTCTTCAGGTTCTACGCTATCGAGCTCATTTGGATGATTTGCTACGGGTTCATTTTTTGTCTCTCCTGAGACGATCACACTCAGCAAGTGACCAAAAATCGGAACCACAACCACAAGAGGTGAGATCACACTCAGTCCTGGGCATCGTACAGATATTGCCCCTGCGACTCCGACGGATCCGATGCGGATACTCACGGTCGATGCATCAGGATCGATATCACATATACATATACTCACACTTCCTGATGATGCCAGATTCATCGATAGTTCAAAGAATACGAGCACAGCTACTGGTGTTATCCTTACACCTTCATCTGGTATCTCTCGTATCGTAACTGCGAGTTCGACAGACCCATCGATCCCCGCAGGACAGTATATCACGGATATGGGCTACCGACCACTAGCAGCACTTGCCCGAGATGGCAATATCTATACGCTCGATCCGCTTGTGACTCTCAGGTATCGTAGCAGGGACTGATATATGAGTATCGAGATCATTAAACGCGGGATAGTGGTTGCGACGGTGGAGTATCGTATCGATTTTTTCTATACGCTGCGGTAATGGTTTCATTTGCTTTTTCTCGATTTTCCCTATACTGTGCACAAAATAGTACAAAAGAAAATATAATCTCATAACTCTATAGTTCCTATGCTCGCTCGCGTCACCATCATCGGTCGTCCCAATGTCGGGAAGTCATCTATATTCAATTCGCTCTCAGGTCATCGTATCGCAATCATCTCAGATATCGAGAATACGACTCGTGATATCATCGAGTACCATATCGACGATCTAGAGCATGGTATCTCCTATATGATGGCAGATAGTGGGGGTATCGTGAGTGCCGACAATGAGACACTTCTATCAGATGTACGAGGTCGAGCCAACGATGCAATCCTCGCCTCTGATCTGATCCTCTTCGTCGTGGAGTATGATCGTATGACAGAGTTCGATGAATACATCGTGAAGTTGCTTCGCAGGTCCAAGAAGCCAGTACTTGTAGTCGCGAACAAGGCAGACAATCCAAAACGAGCCCTTGAGGCGTATCAGCATATGAGTCTTGGACTTGGTGATGTAGTGCCTGTGAGTGCCGTACAGACTCGTGGATTTGGTGAGCTTAGAGTCAAGGTAGCCGAGATGCTCAAGGAACTCGGATTTGGTTATGTCCCGAACGAGCTCCATGAGGGTCTTCTCAGACTCGCCATCATCGGTAGGCCGAACGTAGGGAAGTCATCTCTCGTCAATGCTATTGCTGGAGAGACTCGCTCTATCGTATTCGATATGCCAGGTACCACTCGTGATGCGATCGATACGGTCATCAAGTTCAAGGATGAGGATATCGTCCTCATCGATACCGCAGGTATTCGCCGAGCTGGTAAGATCGGATCAGCCAATATCGAACAGTGGAGTGTGATGCGAGCAGAGAAGTCAGTTGAGAGATCCGATGTTGTCGCAGTCGTGATCGATGCGTTCGAGGGAGTGGCTCATCAGGATGAGCATATCGTCGGTGAGGCTATGAAAGAGAAGAAGGGAATAATCCTCGTTATCAATAAGTGGGACAAGGTTATGAATAAACCAGGAGTCAACAAGGATACGATCCTCGAGCGATATATGCACTACCTTTCGAAGAAGTTTGACTTTCTCTCGTATGCTCCAGTCGTATTCACGACAGCGATCGAGAACAAGCGTATCGATCTCGTTCTCGAACATGCGATAGCGATCCGAATCGAGCGGAACAAACGAGTCAAGACCGGAGTATTCAACAAGTTCCTCGAACAGATCACCTATGATCACGCTCCAACAGGAAACCGCAAGTCGCACAAGCCACGGATATACTACGGATCACAGGTGGACGTCAATCCTCCCAAGTTCATGATATCAGTTAACAATGCTGATCACTTTCACTTCTCATATGTTCGCTATATCGAGAATAAGATCCGTGAGGTATTCGGATTCGAGGGGACTCCGATAGAGCTCGAACTCAGATCTCGCAAGAGTATGTTCAAGCCCAAGGAGCAAGGTGGATCTCGTGAGGATCATTTTGGAGAAGAGATCGTCGAGCTCGAGCAGAAGCTTGCAGATAAGAAGATCGATACCTTCGGTAAAAAGAAACCTCGAAAAAAACGCTAACATGAAACTATCAAAAATCCTCGCATATGTATTTGCATCTATTGCCCTCATATTCGAGGGATTTTTTGGCATTATTTCTCTCGTATCATTTGTCATACAAGTCATACTGCTCGCTTTTTGAGTATTTCTCTTGATTTGGATGGTTCGCCGTAATAAAATAGGGAATTGGAAACATATCATTCCTCAGTATATACTCACGATGACTGCTACAATCGGATTTTTTGTTTCTCTCATGCTTGTTTTTGTCCAGTATCAGCATATGGTCCCAGGTATAGTATCGGATATTACACTCTCACATTCTGGACAACAGATTGTATTTATCGAGATGTCACATATTGCGAGTTCTGATTTTTTTGCTCGCAAAAAAGAAACAATAAAATCACTCTCTGCAAGTGGATATACGATCCTCGTTGAGTGAGTGAAACCAGGTACACCAGCAAATCAGGCTCGATTCAACCAATCGATAGGATTCGACCTCACTCCAACACTCTACTCGACTATCGCAGATCTGATATGACTCGATAGTCAGGATAATCAGTTTCTGTTTGCAGAAATATCTACTGGATCACTCGTATCGGTAGATCTCTCGATCGATGAGATCGTCGCAATAATGGGAACAGGATCTCAGGTCACTGCAGCATCTGGATCACTCTCATCGAGTATCGAGTCAGATATCAGGACTGCAACGAGAGTATTCACTCCTCGCGAACGACTCTGGACGAGCTGGGTGGGGCGATGACTCCTGAGTTGGTCACTTAGGAGATCGGGTGATCTTGAGTCACTGCTCACGAGCGGATCACAGGCTCAGCTCTTCACGACGATCATCGATCGCCGCAATGATGCGATCATCGCATATATTCAAGCTCATCCGACGACCAATATAGTAGTCGTATATTGAGCCCTACACTTCAACTGAGTATACGAGTCACTCCAGCGACTCGATCCACAGTGGAGCGTCAAGCATATCGAGAATAGTGAACCATATAGTATACGATAGTCTATGATCCAAAAAATCCACATCAACCTCTGCTCTGTAAAAAATAAACAGTCTCTCTTTGATATATTTGCATCGACTTTTTCATTTCCTCCATATTTCGGGAATAACTGGGATGCACTCTATGATATGATGAGCTCACTCGATCCAGCCGCAACTATATTCCAGGATATGAAAAAGCCACTAACGGGTATCCATATCATACTCGATGGATTTGATGCCTTTGAATTTGTTTTTCCAGAGACTGATTTGGATCGGTTCCGAGCTCTTCTTATTGATCTCTCGGTATCTCGGGATTTTCGCCCAGATCAACTTTCATTCACATTTGAGATCCGATATTCTCAGCAATAGTTTTATCCATATTATGCGACTTTTCTTTGCTTTTCTGGCCATTTTTCATATACTGTGCCTGTACCTTTGTATATATTTTTCTTTATTATGGCTCCAAAAAACCCCAAAAAAACAACCTCAAAAAAACCAATTCGCCGTATTCCAAAAGATACTCAGGTAAAGATTATTGAGATCACGCCTCGAACATTTCTCTTTCCACTCCTGTCTATTGCTCTCATCTGGGCACTCTATACTCTCTGGGCTCAAAGTGCCACAGAGACTATTAACTATAATGACAAAATTGGGGTCAATGAAATCCGACAAAACTATCAGTCTGGATCGTATGAAGAGATCGTTATATCTGGTAATCAGATAGAGGGTCGCAAGCAGGCAGTCGCCAATATCGTCGGAGGCAAGGCTCTCACCAAGAGAGATATTGATCGTACAACACTCCCAGCCAATGTATCTATAACGGATATCGGACTTTCAGATCCTACCAATCCAACCAGGGTAACGATCGAGAACAACGACTGGTCGAAGGCATTTTGGGAGTTTCTCCCGAGCGTTGCTCTCACTATCCTCTTTGTACTACTCATGATATTCATGATGTCTCGCATGGGTGGTGGAGGGATGGGTAATCCCATGGCATTCATCAAGTCTCGAGCCAAGATGTATGATCCAGAGCTCGATGAACGAGTGACATTCGCGGACGTGGCAGGCTCTGATGAGGAGAAAGCAGACCTCGAAGAGATCGTCGATTTCCTCAAAAATCCAGCCAAATACAAGGATCTCGGAGCCAAGATCCCACGAGGCATCCTTATGGTTGGTCCCCCAGGAACCGGTAAGACACTCCTCGCGAGAGCAGTTGCCTGAGAATCTGAGGTTCCATTTTTCTCGATATCTGGTTCTGAGTTCGTCGAGATGTTCGTCGGTGTCGGTGCGGCTCGTGTACGAGATCTCTTCCGTGATGCTCGAGAGCATGCTCCATCTATCATATTCATCGATGAGATAGATGCTATAGGTAAGAAAAGATCACCCGGTATCGGAGGTGGACATGATGAAAGAGAGCAGACACTTAATCAGATTCTGACTGAGATGGATTGATTCGATAATGATACCAATGTGATTGTTATGGCAGCGACCAATCGTGCTGATGTCCTTGATAGTGCTCTCCTGCGTCCAGGACGGTTCGATCGCAAAGTGACGATCAATCTCCCAACTCTTGAAGATCGCAAAAAAATCCTCGAAGTCCATGCAAAATGAAAACCATTCGCAGATGACGTCAGATGGGATCGTATCGCGGGTATCACGATCGGATTCTCTGGTGCTGAGCTTGGTAATCTATTGAATGAAGCAGCGATTCTCGCAGGTAAGAAAAGTGCGAAAAGTATAACTCAAGAAATGATCCAGAAGTCTATCGAAAAAGTTGTGATGGGAAATGAAAAGAAATCACTCCGTATGACCGATCATGAGAAGCGACTCACTGCACTCCATGAGGTCGGACATGCGATCGTAGGCAAGATGCTCCCGCATACAGATCCAGTACACAAGATCTCTATCCTCCCTCGCGGTGGTGCTGGTGGAGTAACGTGGTTCCTCCCAGACAAAGATCGTACCTATACATCCAAGGCGAAGTATCTCGATGAGCTCGCAACCCTCTATGGTGGACGAGTAGCTGAGGAGATATTCTTCGGGTCTGAGTATATCACGACTGGAGCAAGCTCAGATATCGAGCGAGCCACTGAGATCGCTAGAGCAATGGTGATGAGATACGGATTCGACTCGGAGCTCGGAGCTGAGAACTACGCTCCAGATCACGTCGAGTGAGTTCGCAAAGATATGTCGAATGACACTCGTATGATGATCGATCAGAAGGTGAGAGGACTACTCCAGGATGCCTATGCTCTCGCTCAGAAGATCATCAACAAGAATCGAGAACTCCACGAGACGATCGCTAATGCTCTCCTCATAGCTGAAGAGATGACACAAGAGGAGTTCGATGTCTTCTTCGATGGCGTAGCTGGAGTGCCGAACAAGATTGCGATGTAGTAGATATCAAAAATCCCGAGAGTTTCTCGGGATTTTTCTAACTGAAATGCTTCCTATGTCCTCATGGCTCATGAAATCCGAACCCACAGAATACTCGATAGACCACCTCCAAAGAGATGGATCATCAAGTTGGTTCTGAGTACGCAACTATCTCGCTCGCAACTATATGCGAGATCATATGCAACTCGGGGATTGTGTATTTTTTTATCATTCGTCGTGTTCGACTCCTGGTATCTATGGACTCGCAGAGGTCGTATCACTTTCACACCCTGATGAAACACAGTTCATCGTTGGAGACAAGCACTATGACCCCAAATCAACTCGAGAGAAGCCTATATGGATGTGCGTGGATGTCGGTTTCGTCTCGAAGTTCTCGGATATCCTCTCGATCACAGATATCAGATCTATCCCAGAGCTCGCCACGATGAAACTCCTCCAAAAGGGGAGTCGTCTCTCAATAACACCTGTTACCGATGATGAAGCTGATATGATCATGCGGATTATAGAGAATAGAGATATTTTATAGAAGTTTTCATCTGTATTTTGCTATATTGTTTGAATATATCTGATGTTCCAATTTGTATCTGAGCGTGCACTGCTATATATGGCTTACCATCTTGGGAGAGCCATTTGTAGTGAACTGGACGTACCGAGAGCTCTATAGCATATTTAGATCTGAAATAGTCTTGTACATATCGGCGAGTATCTCTATCCTCGCTCGCTGGTAATATGAATGGAGAATATGATTTATCTGAGAGAGAATAATATACTCGATGATCCTGATGGAGTATTATTACCACTTGAGCGTCGGGAGTAGGGAAAGAAACGGATATTTTTTTCTTTATGATTTCATTTTCTCATTTTGATAAATAGAACTCACTTTCGGTGAATATATATATGTTTGCATCAAATCATGTAGATGCTTTTGGTTCCATGAGGCGAGACCAGTCCATAAGGGCATTATTAATGTTTCTTATGATCATAATTTCTCAGACACCATTCTCCGTACTTTTGCTGCCAAAAGTATCAAAAGCATCGGTAGTGAGTCAATGTCCCAAAGGCACTTCCAACCCTTCGCAAAGGGGTACTCGCTCAGTATTCCTTTCACTTTTGTTTTTTCCTGATTTCTTCATTGTCCATACAGTGCTTCCCCCCCGAACCCCCATTCATTGCTCGAAAACTTTCTCAGATACAAAATCCTGAAAGTCCCTCTCGATTTTATTTTTCTCATTTTCATTGAGTTTGATATTTTTGGCTCATTTGTAGTATCTCGAGAATATCGTCTCCAGATTGGTATCCCACGCAAGGAGTGCCTCACCATAGCCAAATGCAAGGATCGCTCGTGCCGTATATTCTCCAATTCCTGGGAGTTTTTTGAGTTGTTGCTTGTCTCTCGGAAATATTCCTATATATTCGCTACTCACGATGTTCGCAGTTTTGAGTAGATTCCTTGCTCTGGAGTAGTACCCGAGTCACTGATAGTATGGGAAGAATTCATCATAGCTCGCATCCGCTAGACGCTCTATAGTGGGATATCTCTCGAGTATCTTGGTATAAAAAGGAACCACCCGATCTGCCTGAGTCTGCTGCAGGAGTATCTCAGCGAGCCAGACACGATATCCACTCGTATTACCCGTGTTATATTGTCTCCATGGGAAGTCGTGACGTCCATTTTGCTTATACCAGTCGAGTAGGAGTTGCCAAGGGAAGGATTTCATAGGATGATAGTATTTATATTTCTTTTATTTGCAAAAAAAGATTATATTGTATATAATACTATTATATCATAACAACAAATAGTATGAACCAGAATCCAAAAGATAGTACTCAATATCCAATACTGGAAAAGAGTCCAGAGAATACACCCCAAGTACTTTTTTATATCAGTGCACTCCGAGACAAATATGCTACCTACAACGAGATACTTGATAGGCTTGATATTGTTGCCGAAAAAATAAAACAAGTCCCAACACATGTACAGAAAACCGTTGCAGAAATGCTCAAGGCAGATCTCGAAAATACAACCATCAATACTGCCATGTTAACTGCTGCTATTATGGCCATAAATCCAAAAAACCTAGTACAGAATTCTGCCAATGATGAAAAATTCAAATTGACTGCTTAATTATTTTCACCTTCTCTCAGAATGATGCAAAATACTCGTCTCCAGCTCCTTCTAGAGCGTGCTCCCATCACTGATGAAGATCGCCATAATATATCTCGTATCTTCGCTATTCTCTCGAGTGAGAGGCAAGCCGCACTCATATCTGATTGGGATAGATATATTATCCGATTTATCAGTATACGGGATCAACTTGTAGAGACGGATGCTCGTAGATTCCTCTCGGGACTTCAGGCGATCGATATCCTCCTCGATGAGGCCATTGCTCGTGAGGCTGAGAAGCAGGCAGAAAGAGATCACAACAAAAAACAAGTTCGAGCAGAACTAGAATGAACCGTCGCATATGATCAGATGCAGAGACTCCGTCGAGTGAAGGCTCTCCAGTGAGTGGGAATCTAGATATTAGTCCTGATATATTATCATATATGTGCAAGTATAAATAGATTTCTAGAATTGCACAATACTCAAATATCTGATAGAGTGCTTGTATATCACACTTGGTCACGTGATCAGCTCTAACCTCATAAGTACCCGAGTAGACCAATATTATATTGGTCTTTTTCTTATTTCTCCTCGTTTTTCTCCTCTCGTATGGATATTGCAGTGACGTCAGATACAACAGCATCAGTACTTCCACTTGATCATGGATCCAATCCGATCATCATCTCTATGCAGACAGGCCTGGAGGGATATCGCCTTCGCAATTTTTATATTACCAATAGCTTTCAGTGATTTGTGTGGATGATTTTTCACTTCTCGGTAGTTTTTTTCTTCTGACTCTTGCTCGATAACCTTGTTCTCGTCGGGCTCTTTCTCGGATTCGCCAATCTGATCGCATTTTCTATCGATGTCCCACTTGGTATCATCCAACGCTATATTCCAACTCGTCGAATGTTCATCTTCGCTGCGATCTCTCAGCTGATTGCGACTGGTATATTTTTTGCGTTTATATTCCAGATATTTGGGATCATCGAATATGTCTCTGGTGTCATCACCCCTGAGTCACTCGAGTCTGGTAAGGCATGGTTCTTCGGGAGTGCTATCAACTGGATCGGAGTGATCGTGGCATCAGTGTGCTATGGATTGACCAAGGAGATCAACGATGTATCGACATATGGATATGTCCTCTCACATGCTGATCCGAGTGAATACGGTACAATCCTCGCTCGCAACAATATTACATTTGGTATCGGGTCTCTTATCGGTCTCGTATTGTCTGGTTTTGTATTATCTTTTTCTCCAGCAATTGCCGTGATATTCCTCGCCGTCGTGATTGCTGGATTTCTCGCATTCACGATTCGATTTTTCGATAACTCGATGGACTCCGTTACTATTGCTGATATGGCGAGTTTCAGAGTCTCTGTACAAAAATGGAACAAGGAAAATGTACGAGAATATATCACCGAAACAGTCCAAAAAGTCGATCTTGAAAAAATCATCAATGGAGCTAAGTATCTCATGCTCAAGCCAAAACAAACCTCCAAAGAAACAAAAATTCCATGGAAAGATGTTTTTGTTTCCAGTAAACGAGAATTCTCTATCATCTGGGAGATCTGTATGCATAAGCCTATGCATATATCGCTATTTTGGACTATTACCTTGGTCCTGACATTTGGATTTTGGGACACATTTGCATCATCGTTCCTCCTCCAATTCCTCGATCAGATGAAGCCAGGATGGAGCTATATCCTGCTCGCTATGATAGGTATACCAGGTATCGTACTACAGGAGACTGCGAGCAAGATCGGAACTCGGATAGGACTCAAAACAATTGGGATCATCGGTCTCGCACTTTCTGGCGGTTCTCTTATATTGATGGGAATATTTGCCATGGGATCGACTTTGAGTCCTGCCATCATACTCTCACTTGCTCTCATCAACTCACTCGGGTACGCCTGCGGTATGTCGACTGGACAGAACCAATTCCTCGATATGTACAATCGCATTTACGCAGAACACGAGTGACTCACGGAGATCAATGCTAATGCCTCATCAGGTCCTATGAAAGTCATCCAGAATCTTGCGAATGTGATCTGACTTGTCATTGGATGAGCTCTGGTGGCATTTGGATTTCCTGCATTCTTTATTCTTTTCGGACTTGTCATATTGGCTATACTCGGATGGACAATCCGAGAGAAACAGCGAATACAAATTTAGCTCCACTCCAGTGTCACACTCCGATTCCTCACGATCTCGACTTCTAGATCTCGGAGTATATATGAGAGATCTTTGTCTTTGAGGATAATTTTCTGTTGCCACTCTCCTCCATACCGCTCACGGATATCCGTATCAAATGCCAAAAAGGTACTATTCTTTTTGAGAAGTCCGATTTTATTGATGAGTTTTCGCATGATATCTTCGACTTTTTTTTCCTGTTCATCATGTACTCGTATCGTCACGAACTCAGCAAATGGTGGATATCTGAAGTCAATCCGCTCACGAGAAAGATAAGTGAGAAATGATCGAGTATTGCCATCCATGATCTCTCTGAGGAGTGGATGATCAGGAGTAAAGGTCTGTATATACAGGGGGAGTCACTGCTTCTTATAGTATGAGATCTCGTTGTAGATATCTTCCTCGATATGATAAGAGGGGATCGATAGATTGAGCTCAAAAGAGAGCCAGATAACCGCTCCAATACTTGGATGTACTATACTCCCACCGATCTGGGTTGTCAGGATAATATCGCTCGTATTGATTCTTGAGTAGAGAATCTCTGTTTTTTCTCTCGTATCACTATCGATGCGGAGTACTCGAGTATCCTTTGGGAGAAGTATTGTGAGATTTTCCTCGATCTGTTGTATCCCGACTCATACTGGATTTATTCGACTCCCATGGCAGCTCGGGCACACGATAGGAAATGGTGCCGCCTGACTACACTGATGACAGATGAGACGCTTGGTAGGAGTTGTATGGTAGGCAAATGCAATATCACAGTGTGGACACTTCTCATAATGACCACAATCCGCACAGATCCACGCCCTAGAATTACCTCTTCTTGAATAAAAAATCAAAGACTTTTTTCCTGCTTTCTTCACTTTTTCCAACACACTGATAATCTCCCTTGATAGACCAGGAGCCTCGATTCGAGCACTTTGGAGTGAGATGATAGTGAGGATGGAGGACACGTAAAAACTAAAATTTATAAAAGCTATCCCAATTCTTCCTCGATAAATTTCACAAATCCTTTCACATTATCATGGTTATGGTAGATTGATGCATATCGGACAAATGCCACCTCGTCAAAATCTCGGAGCTTGCGGAGAATATCTCGACCAACACGCTTCGAACTGATCGCCTGCTTGTTCTGTGCCCATTCATTCTCAAGTGTATTGATCGCATCCTCGAGCTTGTCGGGGTCAAATGGTCTCTTCACGAGAGCCTTGAGCATAGAGTTGACGATCTTGGTGCGGTCGTATGGCTCGAGTTCGCCCGATGACTTGGTCACCATGAAGGATACGAATTCGAGTCGCTCGAATGTAGTAAATCTTGATTCACACTTTTCACACTCGCGACGACGGCGAATAGCTTTACCATCATCAGTTGTACGAGAGTCGATAACACGAGTATCGAGATTGCGGCATTTTGGACATTTCATGGAGTAGTAAGTTAGTAGGATTGAGGCTCGTAAGTGTAGGTTTTTTTCACTATCGCGGATGATTTGCTCAGAGTATCTGGTAGAGATTCTCTAGGAGAATTATAATACCACAGAAATAGATTGAGTCTAAATTTGAAGAATTACTGTACTGTAACCTTCTCATATTTGCCAGTTGTGTGGATATCCGGTTGGTACATATAATAGGCCGTGACTGGAGGGAGAAGATACGTGCCGACATACTCTGGTCGGATATAGTAAGTATAGGTGTATGGCTGATCAGTTCGCCAGATATAGTCCTGAGTGGCGAAGACACGATCGACTCTTGCCTCGATATGCGTCCATCAGTTCCAGTATCCATATTCACTATTCGCATCAGTGGTAGTCGAACTCTCTGTTTTGAATACTCATCGTATCGGTCTCCAGCCACCGGGTATATAGTCCTCGAGAGTGAGGTAGTATTTATTACTATTGCTTGCTTTTGGTGTGACAGTGATACGTACTCGGTAGAGTTCTCCTTTGGTAAACATCCCACTGATCACAGGAATTGCTGACATGAATTGTCCATTTGTATCGAGTCACTTGGATTCATCGATTCGCTCGAATACTCGTGAGACACTGAGTTCTGGATGTGATATGGGCTGTACTTGGAATATATCGATCGGTTCATCTCGAATTGAGACCTCATAATAGAGGAGCCCGGTTCCAGTGAGTCATGATATATTGAGTGTATTTCCTATGAACGACCTACGAGTATCATAGCTATATCGATGAGTTCACTTGGCTACACGTACAGGTATCTTGAGTTTGCCAGTCGCTATATCTATCGATGAGAGTCTATCGCTCGCACTCGAGAGAGATATGAGTGTCATGAGGAGCTGGATGCGTGCCTGTGTCGATATATAATATGACTCGAGGTCAACTCCTCTCAGGAGCTCGGATACGATATTGGCTGCTGCATCTCGCTCTCCTGTCTGCCCGAGGAGACGAGCATAGATCGAGAGATCAGCCGTATCATCCCAGTACCAATATGACTCACTATTGCGAGAGCTCATACGGGATTTGAGGCTCTGTTTTGTAGTAGCATCGAGCCTACCCAGAGAGGCGAGACCAACGTTATACATCAGATAGCCATGACGAGAGAGTTTCTTTATGTCTATATAGTTTCCCATCTCATCTGTTCTCGGATGCTTGGTACTGGCGAGTGTTGCGAATATCTCTGCTCTACTATCTGCATCATCTGTAACAGATATCGTACTGATATAGTTGAGTCCTCGAGATATCACATCATCGGGTATATGTACTCCGAGTTTTCGGAACTCGTAGAGTGACCTGATGACATATGGTGTGATATGTGTATTGGGACTCGTATCATTTTCCCAGTATTTCCAGCCACCACTCGCATCCTGCATCTTGAGTATTTTCTCTACTCCTGCTTCGAGATTTTTCTTGGCGGTTATAGTATCAACCTTGATACCGAGAGCTGATCCGAGACTGATGGCGATAGCATTTGGCAGGGTGCTCGATATCGTCTGTTCGATACAGCCATATGGATAGGCGATGAGTGCTGCGATGACCCGTTCGGGATTTTGTAATGGACTATCTGATACTGAAATAGTGACCTGAGAGTCTGGACTCGTGTTCTTGCTCATCTGAGGGAGTGTGAGAGTGACGCCAGTATCTGTCGATCCAGAGACTCGTCGTATATCGGTGATGAGAGGAGGGCGAGCTATATAGAGAGTCTTGATCACACTATCGAGGACAACTCACTTGCTATCTCGCAGGGTCAGAGTATAGGGAATATCACCGTTCCATACTTTTCATACTGCGACCTGATAGTCCTGTCCGATCGCCTGACTCGGCTGGAGAATCAGGGTTTCTGACTTTTGCAAAAGGGAACCACCAGTTCCAATACTGAGATCTAGAGTTGCCCCAGTTATTTGCGATGTTGAGTTAAATACTGATACTGTGATCGTCGTCGTATCTCCAGGATAGGCGATTGACGGCGCATGCGTCTCGAGTGTATAATCTCGTCTTACTGATATCGTTTTTTCACTCACTGAGAACTCTGATGATCTCGTCTGTCCGATCGCTATGATACGATAGTCTGTTACATTGTCGGGGAGCTGGAATGATACCTTTGCATTCCCATTTTTGTCCGTGAGAACTGACGCATTGTAGTAGGCAGTGTTTCGAAATAGTGTACGCGATGAGATCTGAGATCCTCCACCGCCCTTGTCTCCACTTCCGCCATTGGATCATTTTCGAGAGAGGAACCGGTTGCGTTCGATACCTATAGCCGTGAGTGCAGTCTTCATCGTGAATGGATACTTCTGGAAAAACCGAGGGATAATATCGAGATCGATATTGCCGAGAAGTCGGATAAGACTCTCATCAACTACCATCACCTCTATCTCTCCTGATTCTCATTTTCCAGCTTTATTTGTGAGAGAAATATCTATATCGACGTTTTCACGATTTTTGTAGGTAATCTTGTTTGGAGTTATGTCCAGATTTCATTTTTTGTCTGAGAGATCCATGATGATCTCTCCATATCCTACTGCGTATCCTCTAGCCGAGAGACCTCCTCGAGGGAATGCGATGGCCCCGATATATACATTGGGATAAAAACCATCATCGATCAGATAGTCTCGCATATATGTCGACCCAGAATAGGCAACATACTCGTGGTCGATGACTCCACCTCGTTCGCGAGTGATATAGAGATGACCTCCACTCGAAAATGGTGTAGTGATAAGTACACGAGCTGTCTCGCCATCATGGTATATCGTCCGCTCTGGTATGACACGGAGGGTACTATCTCGACTCTGGTAGTTCCCAGTGAGATATATGAGTGTTTCGTGGATCGACTCTTGTGGTGGTGCTATGTCTGATCGAGTGATCGGGAGGATACGGAGATAATATTCACCAGCAGTGAGTCACTTGGTATCGAGACTGAGATTGGGAGATAGTATAGATCCACTTTGAATAACAGTATCTATATTATGTATTATCGGAGCTTCTTCATCTCTGAGAGTTGATACTTGTTCACTCGTATAGACCCTATTGATGAGTTCATATCGGTATTTTTTCGAGAGGCTAGGGTCCCACTTTCCGTGTTTCGGACTGATCGTCGCTGTGATCAGAGTTCCAGGTGTCACCATCCGACTCGTCAGAGTCGCCCCGAGAGGATTGTTCATATCAGCCATCTTGTACTGCTGTCCGAGTGCGACTGCGAGCGTCGCTGGAGTTACGACTGTCTCCCCAGTGATAGGATCTACTATCGTGACCTCAGCTGTATATATGTAGTCATCAGAGAATGATGAGAAAGCGACCTCAGTACGGAGTACACCATATCCATCCTTATCAATCGATCCCGTTCCCTCGGTATAAAATTCGGGTGTCGGCTCGTAATAGCATCACCAGAAGCACTCTCCCCAGTAGCTCATATCGTAGTGGATACTTTTATATATTCGATATGTGAATGGGATACTTCGGATTTGTGATCCATTATAATAACGTGCTTTTACTACTCACTCGATGGTCAAGTTAGATTGGTATGATTTTTCATACCATGGATATTGCGTGTCGATATTGGCGACTTCTCGGATATTGTTGATTACGCCACCCGTGACCTGAGGACTCGAGAGTTGTACCTCGGCGGTGAATGTAGGATTCGAGAATATCTCAACCTGGAAGTTGGTATATCCACTCGTAATATAAGTATTCGTATCTCACGCAGGTTGTATGGAGACACTATAAGAGCCTAGAGCGGCATCACTCGCGAGTATGAGACTCGTAGCTACAGACCCGTAGTCATTGGCTTTGATGCGTTTGCTCGCGACCTGTTTTCATTCCTGATCGGATATATTGATGTCGAACTCTTCTCCAGTCGGGATCGTGAGATTCTTTTCATTTTTTCTCAGGTATCACTTGATATAGACGGTCTCCCCAGGGAGATAGAGTCTGCGATCCGTATGGATATAGGCACTGTAGAGAGATCTATTGTCCCATCCGTAGTCGGATTCTTTGAGTCCAAAGTTCCATCCAGTGATCCCGTCATTCCATGTACTAACCACATAGCCGAAGTGACCAACTCATCGTGAAACTGCAACAAATGAGTTGTATCGTCATTCATAGTCTCCCCACCATTCCGAGGTCAAACTGTATGGATTATTGCCATCGAGTTCTACTGTATTTTTTGCTAGAGTTCCATCTTTTCAGGTTTTCCCCAGTATGATCCCAGTACCCCATGAGAGAGACGAGAGTGGAGTATAGGTGATATCGTATGATTGTTTGCCCTGATTCCAGCTCTGAGTATAGAGTTGTGATATATTATTGCGGAGTGTGATATCTTGTTCGCTCCGTGGCTCTCCCGTTCGTATATCGGTTGCGAGCAATTGTGTCTTACCGCTGGAGTCGATTTTCATCGTGATATGTGTATCGACCACAGAAAATACTCTCGGTGCGACCCATCTGTCCAGACCCGTGATATCTTCTTTGTTTTGGAACGCCATGATATAGAGTCCTGGAGTGAGTCACTTCGCTATGAATCCATTCACATCAAAGGTTGTAACCGCAGATCCTGGGGTCATTGCGATCGTTTTTTTGGTACAGGCTGATACAGTAGATCCTGAGAGTAGATCATATACCGATTGTGTATGATCTTTTTTCCTGAGCTCGTTCATCCGCTCGACTCTCGCATATCCCTCGAGACTGATCTGGCAGAGCTTGACTTCGTATTCATCCTTGACTCCTTGACTCCGATAGAGTTTTGCTGGAATGACATCACCATATCTGAGTATGGTTTTGTTACCTCATATTCTCAGAGAGAGTGATGGGATCGCCTTAGCTGTGATATCGAGTGAGGTACTCGTAGATCGACCATATATATCTTCGATACTATCGAGGGAGATTCGATACTCTTTTGACTCCAAGAGTCTCGCATATACGATTGCCCGATTGGGGGAGAGCTCGAGATCCGCCTCTGTCACATTGATCTCCGGAGATATAGAGAGATGCTTGAGGAACTCTATCTTGGCTGATTGTCTATTCTCCATATATTCTCTACTATAGAGTGTCCCAGTATCTGCGAATATATCCGTCGCAAAATGGAACTCGATCCGACTCTGCATATCGTACTCTGGCGAGAGTATATCAGTCATTACGCCGCTCGCAGTGAATACATCAAGCGGAGGGAATATGATGGAGGTACTATCGCCCACAACTCCCACAGTGATACATCCATCACTTGGATATTCGTATCACTCCAATATATAGGTACCGACTTGTTTTTGGCTGATGGTATGATTTTCGAGAGCTCTTTGTTTCATTAGGGTCCATGCAGATGGATCTGATTCGATACTACAGCTACGATCGGCCCCCATTTTTTTACTAAACCATCTCACATCAGCAATGTCTATACCACTATATCCGTATATAGTGAGCTCATAGTTCATATCTCTTGGGAGTCATATTCTCCCCAGCTCTATCCCTCTTGGATCATCGGAGTAGGTGAGTGAGATATTGCGTGGAAGCTCCCATTTTCTCGTTGTTGTATTATTATACGTCTTGGCATCTATTGTTATGACATCTCACTTGACGAATTTAGTTGGAGATATGAGTATATTTGCCCCACTCACTACGAAATTCGCCTCTCCAGAAACTGTTGGATCCCATGTTTTCCCATTTTTGGTAATTGCTCACTTGACTGCCTCGGGGTCGAGATATCCGCCGTAGATAGCAGATGCGAGCCATGGTTTGTTGAATGCGACATTGAGGGATTGTCCTACTTGTTTCTCAGCTCATACCAGTGTGAATACGAGCGTCGTCGTCGCTAGTGTATATGCGTGATAGCCGAGGAGGCCGACCGCAAGAGTTGCGAGTACTACAAGCAGGTACTGTGGGATTTTTGCCATAAAAAAGAGACAGTGAATATGTATCTTAGTATAGATTTTATGACGATGTTTGCAAGAGGAAAACTATATCTGGTAGCGGATTGCCTCGATCATCTTCTCTATATTGGGTTCAAGTGGTGTTTGAGGCATCTTGGCATCCACGATGACGAACATATCACCAGTTTTTCTATCTTGACTCCGCCCCTTTCCAGACACCTTGAACCGAGTTCCTGGTTTGGTTCCTGCCTTGACCTTGAGTGTGAGGACTTTGCCATAGACGGTTTTGACTGAGATAGATGTATCATAGAGAAAGTCGAAAAATGGTATTGCAACAGTCTCAGTGACATCGAGATTCACGATTTCTTTTGTTGGTTCTGGCTCTCTCGCTTGTTGTCGAGACTGTGTACGTCCACCACCGAAGAGGTCTCCGATATCGAACTCGACACTACCACTTGATCCGCCAAACTGAGAAAAAATATCCTCGAATCCAGCAGACTGTTGTCTTCCGTTCGATCTCCTCTGTCCACCACCGAACGGATTGCCCTCAGTAGAACCTGTCTGATCATAATTCTTTCGTTTTTCTTTGTCTCCTAGTGTCTGATAGGCCTCATTGATTTCCTTGAACTTTGTCTCTGCTTTTTTATCATTTGTATTGCGATCGGGATGGTGTTCCATTGCTTTCTTTTTGTAGGCTTTTTTTATCTCAGCCTCTGTGGCAGTCTTGTCGACACCGAGAGAGGCATAATAGTCTTTTGACATAGTGTGGTATTGATATAGTAGGAAGACAGTATATCCAAAAAATAACACCTGTCAAAGATACACTTTACTGCTGTTGGGAGAAATACCAATATCTATTTACCGATTCATTTAATTGCATCATTAATTTTTCTAGATAATGCTCTCGGTATAACCATACTGTCTCATTTGATTTTTATATCTTTCAATAGAACAAATTCTTCTTCCGATAATTTCCCCTGTATATACCAGAGAAGATCATCACTCGTGATAGCAGAGTGATGATCTTCTAATTTTTTGAAAATCGGAATAGATTGCAGTCATCTATATTTCCTATCACCAAGATTTTCTAGTATTACTAATACTTCTTTCGTTACTTGGTGAGTTCCACTCAATCACCCGAGTAAGTCTGAGTTGATCACTTTTTCCTTATCAGGAAGCCAGGTACTATCAAGTTGTGTTGGCATATTATAGGAATTGAATACAATACCAATTGTATAAGTATTGCAAATATTGCAAGTATTAATTATTAGTAATGTCAAAAAATCCAGATCATATCCAACATATTCTCTCTAATCTTCCAAAAACACCCTGAGTCTACCAGATGAAGGATGCGAAAGGGGGAGTGATGTATGTAGGCAAGGCGAAGAGTCTCAAGAGTCGAGTTGGTAGCTACTTCGTCAAAACGAGCGATCTCTCAGTGGCTAAGCGTCAGATGGTAACCAAGATCGCAGATATCGAGATCATCACCTGTCAGACTGAGGTCGAGGCTCTCATCCTCGAGACCAATATCATCAAGCATCTCACACCAAAGTACAATATATTAATGAAAGATGATAAGAATCTTGCCTACCTCAAGATCACCAATTCTCCAGTTCCAGAACTCATCAAGACTCGCCAAAAAATCCGAGATGGAGGCATATATTTTGGTCCATATGTATCCGCAGTGGAGCAATCAGTACGAGCATTGCGTCGGATATTTCGCATCAGGAACTGTCGTGTCAAGTTCGCAAAGAGAAACGACAATATACAAGTGACTGACAAAGCAGGCCTAACACTCCCATGTATCGACTATTATATCGGTCTTTGTCCAGCTCCCTGCATGCTCCATAGCTCGAAGATAGGTGAACATAGTACTAATATTACTCGTGTACAAGGATTCTTATCGGGAGAGGCGAGTACGGTATTCTCGGATCTCGAGGCTAATATGCGAAATAAGGCTCAGGATCTCGACTTCGAAGAGGCTCAGAAAATCAAAGAAACTATCACGGCACTCCGAGGTCTGCATGAACGACAAAAAGTCAGGGATATAGTCGATTGAAATATCGATATATGTATACAGTATGAAAAGTATGATAAAACATATATAGCACTCACACAAGTAAGATGATCACAGATTGTGGGAGTATTTCGTCATGAAATAACAATATGAATCGATGAAGGAGAAGATATTATGATAGCATTTCTGATGAGACAATATCTATCAACTGACTCTCCAGATTTTCCTGATATATTGCTCTGTCAGCAAGAGTTCAGTGATACGGCGTTCACCTGATTTCTCCGATGACAGCGTATCCAACTCGAAACTCCGAAAATCTGACCAAAAAAAGACCTCCTC
Source organism: Candidatus Altimarinota bacterium (assembly GCA_031410215.1). Lineage (GTDB taxonomy): Bacteria > Patescibacteriota > Gracilibacteria > BD1-5 > UBA2023 > JABFSX01. The sequence continues at coordinate 31,917 of JANNYQ010000076.1, forward strand.
GACTTCACACGCGATCAGCTCCGAGAGTATGCGTACAAGCGGGAACTCGCAACCCTAGAGAATAAGAGCCTCACGAGAGCCCATATGGTCAATGTGCTCGAGCGACTCTCGTATCTTGTTCCTACGAAGGGAGAGATCGTGTTCGAGTGCTATGATATATCACATACAGATGGACACTTCACCTATGCGAGTCGAGTAGTGATAGTCAATGGCAAACCTGATCCATCGAGATATCGCAAGTACAAGATCAAAACACTTGATGATGGAATGATCGATGACTATGCTTCACATCATGAAGTGATGATGCGACGGACAATCGAAGGAATCGAACAAAATAATTTTCCTCATCTCATCATCATCGATGGAGGCAAATGACAACTCTCGAGTGCGATATCAGGTATCAAAGAGGGCATATATACTGCAAAAAGTGACCAAAACTCTATACCTCCTATTTGCTCCATCGCCAAGCGAGAAGAAGAAATTTTCCTCCCTGGTAACTCAGGCCCCATAATATTCGCCCCGGGTACACCAGAGCTCATGGTACTCCAAAAGGCTCGAGATGAGTCTCATAGATTCTCTATCACAGCGAACAGGTCCGCTCGAAGCAAGGCCATGAAAAAAAATATCCTCGAAGAACTCCCAGGCATTGGTCCTGTCACACGACGCAAGCTCCTGAAACTCGCAGGAAGTGTCGATGGAATCAGGGATATATCATCTGCAGAAATATCCAAAATTTGTAATATTGCTCAAGTGGAGACACTGCGAGATCATGGGATTATCTGATAATTTTTTCACAAAATCCTATTCTTCACTATACTCCGATGTATGTATATCCTCGCATTCGAAACATCCTGTGATGATACCTCTATAGCGGTGATGCGTGATGATGAGTGCATATCCCTCTCGACTCGTACTCAGCTCGAGCATGATATCACAGGTGGAGTAGTACCTGAGGTAGCAGCTCGTAGCCATGCGAATGCTATATTCCCATGTATCGATGATGCACTTCGTGATGCGGGGATCGAGCTCTCCGATATCGATCTCATCGCTTGTACTGATCGCCCTGGTCTCGCTCCCTCGCTTCTCACGGGTCTTGTTGTTGCAGATACTCTCGCACTCTCGATGAAAAAACCAATACTAAAAATCGACCATATTGAGAGTCATATATTCGCAAATTTCCTCGATCGAAAAGAATCAGATATGGTATTTCCTGCGGTAGTGCTAACTGTCTCTGGCTGACATACTGAGCTCTACCAGTGGAACTCTCTATTCGATCTCCAGATTATTGGACAGACTCATGACGATGCTGCATGAGAGTGTTTCGACAAGGTATCGAAGATGCTAGGTATGGGTTTCCCAGGGTGAAAAAAAATTGCCGATCTCGCAGAGAAATATACAGGGGTATACGAGGGGATTTTCCCACTCGTTCTACTCGATCGTGAGTCTCTTGACTTCTCGTTCTCTGGACTCAAGAGTGCGGTGAAGCGATATATCGATATTCAGATAGCTACACCTGAGTGACTCACTCAGGATAAAAAGATACAGATTGCCTATGAATTCGAAGAAGTAGTAACGGATATCTTATCCAAAAAGCTACTCAGAGCCGCTGAGCAGAAAAATGCTAAAATGATCCTCCTTGCCTGAGGTGTGAGTGCCAATACTAAGCTTAAAAATAAAATACAAAAGATTGCAGATATTGCTCATATCCTATTCCTTGCACCGACTCGGACAATATACTCGATGGACAATGCGGCGATGGTGGGGATGAGGGCATACTATGAATATAGCAAGAATATATAAGCTTATTGTCAAAGGGTTTTCTCTATCTCGCTTTGCTTTTGCTTTAGCTTCTTATATTATAGAGTCGTCTATTTTTTATTATTCTCTCTTATGTTCGGCAAATCAGAATCTTGCACAACCAATTGTGTCACTCCTATTCTCCTCGGTGTTCTCATCATCCTTAATGTGTTCGGACTATTTCTGCTTATGGGGAACTCATTCTCCCTCCCTGCGAGTATCTCAGTTGATCCTATAGGAGTAAAGAAAGCTCTCCTAGAAATCGAATACTCAAAAGTCGGTGGCAAGACAAACTATGATATCATGACTCAGGCACAGAACCTCTCAGTCAATGATCCACAGAATCCATCGAATATAGAGGCAATGAAGAAATATATTTCTACATATGCTAGTGGAACTAAGGCAACTACTCTACCTACAGCATTAGCAAGTGGCGCTATCATGACACCAACAGAGATCGCAATGATCCTATCTGGTGCTGCTCTCGAAGGGAACAAATCAGCAGATATCGTCGCTATCGAATACTCTGATATGGAGTGTCCGTTTTGCATCAAACAGTATAGTGAGACAAAAATTCAGGCATCTCTCTTGGCTCAGTATGGAGACAAGGTTGCATTCGCATTCAAAAATAATCGTGGAGTCAATCATCCTGGAACAGAGGCAAAAGCTCTCGGAGCACTCTGTGCCAAAAAGGTGGGCTGAGATAAGGCATATAATCAATTCTACAAAGCGATCATGGATGGTACGACACAAGGGAGTGTCTATCCAGTATCCAAGCTTGGAGATATCGCCAAAAAGCTCTCACTTGATATGACGAAATGGCAGTCTTGTATTGATAGCAAGGCGACTCTCATAGGACTCGAAGCTGAGACGACTGAGGCTCAGAAATATGGAATGTGAGGTACCCCAGGGACACTCCTCCTCAATGTCAAAACAGGGAAGTACACAACGGTCGAGTGAGCATATCCATTTTCATCATTTACTGAGAAGATCAGCTCTATCCAATAACTGATAGTTACAAAAAATACTACTGAGTACTCAGTAGTATTTTTTATTTGCGTCTCCATTCACTCGAGAATGTATTGGATATCGTATCTCATTTGCGATACTCGAGTCAGAGTACTTGCTCAGCATAGGTGATGAGAATATGTTCATCAGTCCCAACTGATACTATAGGCTCACCTCTCAGGTATTTATCAAGTTCTTTCTCATCTGAAATACTATACTTCGGAGTATTGGTCATATCGAGATATCGCCATGCTCGATTGCTTACCGTGAATCGACCATGATCTACTATTCCTATCTGTTCTCCATATCGCATGAGAAATACTCTATCTCTGATTCGTGTTCCTGTCTCGTCATTTTGTACTGCCAGTATCTTGTTCTCATGCTCATAGAGAGTCACTCCATTCTGAGATTGCCATGGAGATGTATTGCCACGGAAGAGTCGGAGTTCTTTGTTGTTCGTTATCTGGAATTTCGGCTCAGATTTTTTCCATGATTTCTCTCCTATCTCCTCATTTTCATTTATCCCATATTTGACTCATAGGGATTTTGTTTTCTTGATTTTTGCCACAAAAAACCCACCTGTTCCATCGATATGTGGCCAGAATTTCTTCTGAAAAACTATCTCAAATGCATTTCCATACTTTTCATACATAGTATCGAGCACTCACTCATTCTCGATCAGATTGAGTGAACAGGTTGAGTATATCATCTCACCTCCGACTTTGAGCGTATGGAGGGCTGCATCGAGGAGCTTAGTCTGGAGTCGAGCTATTTCCTTGATATTTTTGAGGTGCCAGTGTCGAACAGCATCAGTTCACTTGAACAATGTACCTTCTCCACTACAGGGAGCATCCAGTAGTACGCGATCGAATATCTCATCATGATGACGATAGAGTTGTCCTGGATATAGGGTGATACCGATATTGGCACTCCCCATGCGTTCCAGATTTTGTAATAGCTGTGGGAGTCGCTCTCGGGTCGGCTCATTTGCGATGATAAAACTCTTCGGATAATATTCTGCGAGTTGTGTTGTCTTACCACCTGGACTTGCTGCTACATCAAGGATCAAAAAATTTTCTTCATTGATTGTCGAATTGGCAAGTATATCGACAGGATGAGCTGCAGCGAGCTCCTGAATGTAGAAGTTGCCAATGAGATGATCACTCGAGAATCCGAGTCGGCGCTCAAGTGGATCGAAGTCAGCACGACGATCCATGGCAAAAACCCTAGCAATAGGAGTTGGTGTGAGTATCCAACCGTCTGATTGGAGGTTTTTTTTCACTTGTTCCATTTTTCATGGTTTGATACGGATTGTACGGAGTATCGGTTTTTGTATTGCCTCGAGGAACTGTTGCAGTTCTGTTTCGTTGCTCGAGAAACAATTATCTCGGAAGTAGGTAATGAATCGGTCGTTGATCATAATTTTAGTATATTTTTCGAGATTCTCTATCGAGATCCCGTTCTTTGAGAAGGTTTTTTTTCTCCCATTTTTTGCGTCATTTCGCGAGTGCCACCCGTACTTTGAATATATTCCCCTTCGAGTAAATACTCACTGGAACGAGTGTGGCACTCGTTTCTTTGACTTTTTGTCAGATCCTTAGTATTTCTTTTTTTGACATGAGAATGAGTCGTTCTCGCTTGGGATCGATGATGACTCCAGTACTACCCTTGTATTCTGATATATGAGATCCGACAAGTATAGGTCGACCTGAGTGGAGGGTGATATAGGCTCACTTGAGATTGACACTTCCATTGCGTATACTCTTGACTTCACTGCCGACAAGGACTATCCCAGCCTCGAACTCTTCGATAACCTCATAGTCGAATAGAGCTTTTTTGTTCTCGATGATGACTTGGTTTGCTACGGTTCACATGCGCTGGATTATATGGGAAACTTGCGAAAAGTCTATTTTTTGATAAAAAAGTGACAAAAATATTTGTCAATATACAAATATGTGCTAAAATAACTGTATGATTCCTTCGGTTTCTTAATTCGGCATTCTGCTCGTAGACGCCCCTTGCGAAGCAGCGCCCTGAAGGAAGTCCTCCAGGGGCAGAAGTACCCTTGGAGTGCCAAATTCGCTTTACTCATTTTATCCTCTTGTTCTATTTGAATTATGAAAATCAACCCAATATACATAATCCTCATTCTCTGACTCAGCATGAGTTCTCTCAGTGTTACCTATGCGAGTCAACAAAAGTCAGAAACATCAGAAGTTGGACAAACTCATACCACATCACATCCACCACACGATCACCATGAACCTAATCATATCAAGAAGCTGGATGAGAGTATGCGGCGAAAGCGAGAAGATGAAGAAAAATCCCATTAGTGAGTGGGATTTTCGGGTAATAGATTAGCAATTGTTTGGCTGATAGACTGTATTGTAGTATCTGTTTGATCAAGTAAGCCGAGAGATATGAGAGTTCTGAAAAAATCTGTCAATTTATCGTAAATTACAGAGGGCGGCTTACTAGCATTAGCACGAACCTTTTCTATACATAGTACTTTTTGCAATTGTATCCAGTTATTCCATTTACTCATGACTTCTATAGAATAGGGAAGTATACCAACTGATGAGATTTCAATATTATTAAAAAATAATCATAAAGACATAGCGCTCACTATATTGACTCATTGTATTTTTTCTCGGATATGGATTTTGAGCGCTACTTTCTCATTTTCTGACAGCTCTAGTATTGTAGTATTTGATGTAGATAGCTTATTGCTCGTCATTGCTCGATGAAGTAAGGTGATGTAGCTATTGTAATATATTTTACACGTTTGAGCAAGTTTTTGATGATTTTGATTTTCTTCTCACTCGGAATGTGATCGAGCTCAGGAGCAAATATATCGAGATCCAGATTCAGGACACTATTCTCACTCGGTATATAGTCCATATAGGCATCGATCTGGTATTCATTCTCTATACGGATCATAGTACCAACGAGTCCAGACTCTATCGCTGGTACTATATAGTTTCCGACATTGCAGGAGAGATTGGTGAACTCGTAAGAATATTCTGGATTAGTTATTGCTTTTTCTAGATCGAGATGATTGTCATTGTCCCAGAGATCTGAGTGCTCATCGATATGTATGAGTTCGAATTCTGCTCGTATGATTCACTGTCTTACAGCATCGAGCCAGAAGTAGAGGGCATGGTTGTGGTTATCGAATACGATGATATTTTCACTGAGTTGTACGAAATTCTCGAGTCCGACACACGATCTGATCTCCACATCCTCTATTTCTTCGAAAACTGTCTCAGATCCAATTTTTACATCATTGATTGTTCCATCGATCAGTGTTGGGATATGCAATATGGGATCTCTCGTGTATTCTAGACGCCTTCTTTCCCATGCGAATGCATTGTTACCAAGTTTTTGTGTGAGAATTTGTTTATTTGGGTAATACATCGATCGATTGGATTACTAACTCGAATACATCATCTGGAGTCCGATTACTCGTATCGACGACGATATCATAGAGATCCATATCATAAATATGGAGTCCATAATACTTCATATAACGATCATTCTCACTTGCTCGTCTCGTCTCGATATTGGCTACTGTATGCTCGATCGTCTCATGGGTCTCGACACCTTGGCGTGTCGCATCAGCGTATATCCGATGTGCTGCTTCGATCGGAGTCACCGTCAGGAATATCTTG
>JANNYQ010000077.1:0-10525 GCA_031410215.1 Candidatus Altimarinota bacterium
GGGATGGGACTGTCATGGGCTCCCGATCGAGGAAAAAGTCCAGAAAAAGCTCGGACTCAAGTCCAATGCGGATATCGAGGCGGGTGGAGTAAAAAAATTCATCGATGAGTGCTACGCATACACGAGTGAGGTCTCGTCTGAGTGGAACTGGTATGTCGACAAGATCGGTCGCTGGGTCGATATGGACAACGCGTATCGCACGATGGATCAGGACTATATGGAGTCGGTGATGTGGGTATTCAGTGAACTCTGGAAGAAGTGACTCATCTACGAAGGGAAACGAGTATCGCTCTACTCATGGAAACTCGGAACTCCGATCTCCAATTTTGAAGTGGCGATGGATGACACTTATCAGGAGGTGAACGATCCTGCAATCACAGTGAAGTTCGCACTAGAGACGAATGACAAGTTCCCAGAGTGAACGAGTATCCTCGCCTGGACAACAACACCATGGACGATCCCTGCCAATATGGCACTTGCAGTCAGGAAGGATATCGACTATGTGTTGGTCGAATATGAAAAATCTATCTTTACACAAGATGAAAATAATATCAATTGAAATTTATGAAATTGACCTGGATGAGTAATTCCAGAATCTAAAGTAGATTGGAGTACTAAAAAAGAATATTTTATCGTAGCACTTAACAGGCTTGGTAGTATTTTTAATAAAAAGGGTGATATTTTTAATGTCATCCGAGAATTCAAGGGATCTGAGCTCGTCGGACTCGGATATGTGCCACCATTTCCAGAGTATTATTATCAGAAAAACGGAGACAAGAATCATCGGATATACCATGCAGACTTCATCACCGACACCGATGGTACTGGTATCGGACACGAGGCTCCAGAGTTCGGTGAGGTCGACTTCCAATTGGCAAAAAAGGAGGGAATCCACATATCGCATGCGATGGATGATGCTGGTAGGTATTCGGCTGAGATTTTCGATTTTGAATGAACTCACTATCTCGATCTGGAGAATCCTGAGAACGGTGGGAATAAGATCAATATCGAACGTATGAAAGCAAACAATACACTCTTCAAGCTGGAGGGGATCACGCATCGTGTTCCTTTTTGTCCACGATCTGGTACACCTCTGATGCAAAAAGCCCAAAAATCATGGTTCATCGATATCCAATCACAGAAAGACAAACTCATCGAGGCGAATGAGCAGATCAACTGGTTCCCAGAATACCTGAAAGAGTGACGGTTCAAAAAAGGGATCGAGACCGCTCCAGACTGGTGCATCTCACGGACTCGCTACTGGGGAGCTCCGATGCCAGTATGGGTAGGCGAAGACGGAGAAAAATTCGTCGTATCATCACGAGAGGAGATCTATGAGGCTAACAAGGCGTATGGACAGCTCGAGGCTCGGGAGGTAGACGGCAAAACTGTATACTACTTCAACTGAGGAGAATATGATGGAGTCGAGTTCAATCTCCACAAACCATATATCGATGCTATCAAACTACAGTCTCCAACAACTGGACAAGAACTCACTCGTATTCCCGAGGTCCTCGATGTCTGGCTCGACTCAGGCTCTATGCCGTTTGCTCAGATGCATTATCCGTTTGAGAATCAGGCGGCGATGCAAGCGAGCTTCCCAGCAGATTTTATCGCTGAGTATGTCGGACAACTGCGGGCATGGTTCTATGTGATGCATGTCCTCGGAGTATTGCTGAATCCTACTGAAGCCGATAAACCTACTCCAGCATTCACCAATGTGATCACTACAGGTGTCGTGAACGGGAACGATGGACGCAAGATGTCAAAGTCTTTTGGCAACTATCCTGATCCTCGTATGGCGATCGAGAAATACGGAGCAGATCCGATCCGTTTTTATATGTTGAACTCGCCTCTCCTCTCAGGTGGAGATATGGACTTCAAGGAGGAGGGGATCATGGAGACGATCAAGGGCGTCATGCTCCCGATCTGGAATACCTACAGCTTCTTCACGACCTATGCCAATATCGACAAGTGGGAAAACGACGAGACAGAGTTATGGTTCTCTCGTCATGCAGAGAGCACATCGAATGTAGCCAGTAAGATGAGCGACTGATCTGATGATCCACATATCACAGAAAAAGGGAGAGAACAAGCGAAGAATGCAGGGAAAGAACTCAAATCTCAAGGGAAGAATTTTGATGTGATTATCCACACCGATCGTATACGTACCTATGATACAGCTCGTATCATAGCAGAGGAGATCGGATTCCAGGGTGAGTATATCATCGATGATGGATTCGCTGAGCAGACAGCAGGGGAGTATGCGAACAAGACTCTTGCAGAGATCGCCGAGATGGGATGATTACCAGCAGGTACATCTCATGTAGAGCTCCGCAAACTCTACAAAAATAACTCTAGCGAGAATATCGCACAATTCGAGGAGCGTATCCTCGCCACCTATGAGAATATCCTCACGAAATATGCAGGAAAACGAATCCTCATCGTGGCTCACGCTGGGACATCTCGTCCGATCCTCCATAAATATATGGGAATGAGTCACGATCAGGCTCACTATGATGCCAATATAGCAAACGCTCATCCATATCGTCTCATGACGACTCCACTCGTCAATCCTCTCGATCAGTGGATACTCTCGAAACTGCAAGTCCTCATCGCTCAGGTCCACGATGCAATGGAGGGATATGATGTTTCTCGTGGATGTCGTGCTATCACGGGCTATATGGATGAGCTCACGAACTGGTATGTGCGTCTCTCTCGTCGCAGATTCTGGGAATCAGGGATGACCGATGACAAAAAATCAGCATACGAAACTCTCTATTCGGTACTCACGGAGGTATCGAAGCTCATGGCACCACTCATGCCGTTCTTATCTGAGAATATCTATCAGGGTCTCACGGGTCGTGAATCAGTCCACCTGGAATATATCACACTGGCGAACAAGCACCTTGTTGCGAATGATCTCAATAGAGATATGGACATCTGCGAACGTATCGTATCACTCGGTCTCGCTCTCCGCTCACGCAAAAATATCCGAGTCCGCCAGCCACTCGCATCCGTCACGATCACTCGTGAGCTCTCAGACTATTACAAGCAGATCATCCGAGATGAGCTCAATGTGAAAGAAGTCAGATACGAGAATCCAGAGCATCTCGCGAAGAAAATCTGCAAACCAGATGCTCGAAAGATCGGACCAAAATATGGAAAAGATGTACAAAAAGTCATCACTGAGGCAAAAAATGGAAACTTCGTAGAAAAAGAAAATGGGATCATCGATGTCGGAGGATTCATCCTCGAACCTGAGAATACACGATGGAATATCTCCCACTCGAGGGTACTCTCGATGTAGAGGGTGGATATGGCATGGTCGTCGCACTCGATACTACCATTACCGAAGGATTACGGCTCGAGGGATATGCTCGTGATATCATCCGCCTCATCCAGGATATGCGAAAGGAAGCTGATTATCAAGTCACTGATCGTATCTCACTCTCGCTCACTGGAGAGGGAAGTGTGGATATCGTCACCCAATTCGGTGAGATGATCGCATCTGAGACGCTCTCGACTCTGGCAGTCATATCGACTCCTGATCTCGAGAAGACTGAGACCATCGACGAAGACAAGATCCTCACTATCGCTATCCGAAAAACATAATCAGACATATCCCATAGTGGGATGATACTAAGCTATGATATAGCAAAAATAGTGTACTATTGCATACTATTTTTGCTATGTTGTGAGCAGAAAATCCCAATCTCAGATCGATCTATGACGGATCACATATATATCCCTCACCTCTCGTATTGCGTATCCAATGGGCAATACCATACGGTGCGAGTGCATTCCTGAGTCTGAGTATGGTGATTCTGAGATTGCGATCGACGATATCGAGACGATCTCACCAGATTTTATCTTTGAGATATACTTCAGAGAGGATCATCTCTGTATTGGTAACAAAAAGAAACAAGAGATACTTGTTCATACGCGTCAGAACGAGTCGTTGATCAGCTATATAGAACTCGTTCGTATCAAAAAAATATATGAGGCCACAGATCTCATATATACGTCTATTGGATGTGAGAGCTAGTCACTGAGACTGCTTGAGCGAGTTCATGATACGCAGTTCGAGCTCCTTGGGTCTGATAGGCTTGATGATATAGTCGGTAGCACCGAGGGCAAATGTTCGACGCAACACCTCGATCTCACCTCGTCCACTCAGGACAATGATAGGTATCTGTATATCTCGTTCACGGATCATCTCGATAGCCGTATATCACCATGGTTCTCATCTGTCTCAGGGGAACTGGAGATCCGTGATGACTATATCATAGGATCTGATGAGATGGATCTCTCGGGTGAACTCGAGAGATGAGTGGATCATACGGATTCTATTGGTGATCATCCGTCCTGCGAATACTCGAGCAATCTGTGATGCCAGGAGTATGTCATCTTCTATGATGAGGAGATTCATAGTTAGGCAACTGGTAGAGAGATATCGAATTGGGCTCATCCATATTGTGATGATTTTTTGGCCACAATGGTACCGTCATGCATGGATATGATTTTTTTGCAGAGATAGAGTCACATCCCGAGTCATACCATCCCCTGTGATCCAGTTGTATACTTGTCGAATATATTCTCCATGTCGACTCCCTCGAATCCACTCCCACTATCCTCGAGAGAGATATAGAGCTGATCTCACGTACGATAAGCCCTAATAGAGATCATTGGATTATCTACCTCGAGGAATTTGCTCGCATTGTCTAGGAGATTACCCAGTACTTGCTGGAACTGTATCTTGTCTATGTCTATGAATCAGATCCTAGGATCGATATCACATACTAACACTATATCACTGTGGAGATGAACAAAAAGATCAATCTCATACTGGAGCCATACGGCGAATTCGATTTTTTCTCGGAAGAGGCTCACTTCGTGGGTATCATAGTACTGCACTGAGAATAGCTTCGATATGAGTCATCCAGTGCGCAGGAGCTGAGTATTGAGTATATGGAGTTCTGATCGGATCTGCTCACTGGTGAGTGAATTGCTCTCGATATCATCTATGATACTATCTGATTGGAATATAGCCGATGATATTGGAGACTTGATCTCATGTGAGATGATCGCGATGAACTCTTTCTGGCGATTGATAAGATTGTTATACTCGATCGTCTTCTCATCAACTCGCTTGTCGAGATGGAGAGATATATCTTGGAGTGCTGAGTACGTGCGTATATATCTGATATGACTCGAGACAAAATAAGCAAAATTGTGCAGTATAGATATCTCTTCTCGAGTATAGAAGTCGCCAAACATCTTGACCCCGAGAAACAATATACCAACGCAAGTATCATCTCGCATGATAGGAAATATGAGAAAAGCTCACTCTGGTATCTCAGCAATGAGCGTATCAATATCAAACTCACTTCGTCGTTCTTCTCGCAATACGATATCGTGTATATAAATATTGTCTGTGAATCCATGTTCAAAATATGACCTCATATGAGCATAAGAGTTATCGGAGTGTTCTGCGAAAATGATCGTATCTACATGTTCTGTTACGAATAGGTCTCGGAGATATGTTCTTATTTTCTCGTTCATTTGCTCATATTCTACTATAGGGATGATCTCTTTTTGTAGAGATGCTACTTTGTCTCTCAAGAGAGAGTTGTGCCTATCTGTGAGGGCATATCGGGAGAGTATATCAAAACTCAAATAGAATATAGCTATTGCGGTGACTACATATGCGATACCACTTGGATCATAAAAATTCCAAAATCAAACTACAAAGAACTCTGTTTTTGAAATATAAAGCTCAAGCCAATAAAAACTGGTAGCAATGATGAGGGCTACGCAGAAAACTATAGTCTTACCCATACCGTATCCAATAGAGCCAAAATAATATCTCCGTAGTATCTGATAGGTACGCACAACAAAATAGAGATAGAAAAAAATCAACTCTTTTTCAAGTATCCACATATCAAAAAGTGGGAGAAATACCTGTAGAAATATCAACATAGCAAGCATAAAATATGCTGATTGCAGTATTTTTTTGAGTCGGATTTTGTTGAGATTGCTTGACTGTCGGATCTGAATAAATGAAACAATGGTAAATCCAATAAGAAAGACTAGATAATAAGCAATGATGATACCATATCATCTCCCATATACTTCTCTATAGACGTCCTCTGCTTCTGAGAATTGTATTGTTGTGATGATGTTATCTGTAAAAATACAAAAATATCCAGTAAGGATAATTGTGAAGAATATATATTTGGCAATATTATGAATACGCTTCTGATCAAAATGAAATATAAAAAATAATAGACTATAGACAGCACTAATACCGATAATAAAATTGACCCGAGAGAGATAGAGTAAAACTGTATAGGAAGTAAAAAACTCAGAAAAAAATAAAAAATAGAGTATAAACCAGACTGACGCAAAAGAGGTAAAACTCAGGAAAAGTAATCATGATATGTTTTTGTGCAATTGGTATACTCTCAACCCCAAAATAGTAGCAAGAATTGGTACCACAATATAGATAGCAAAATACATATTTGTAAAGAAAGTGTCTGCATACTATAGAAAATATCAAAAAAGACAACTATACAACTTGCAATATATTCCTCACGGATCCAGTAATAAATTTTTTGCGAAAGAGAGACATACTTTGCGGAAATAAAGCAATAACGCTATCATATTGAGGAGAGGCCCTGAGGTGTTTTTTGAAATACTCTGGATCAGATTCATTGAGAGATCTTCATCCAAGTTTCATGAATACCTGATAGACTCCATTATTTTTTCAGATCTCCATCAATCCTGGTTTTTCATCATATTTGAAGTAAGTATTTTCAAAAAATGTCTTGAGAAAGTGAGCAAATAAAAATGGACTACGATACTTGAGTGAAAGTCATAACACAGAGAAAACTACCATAATAGATGGATTTATACCAATCAAATTATGAACTCGTTTTTTCATCTCGCTCACATCGATACTACCATAGTGTTGCGAAAGTTCCCACTTGTATGCATTCTCGAATGTATCAGCATAAACCTCCCCATAACCAATAATATCTCCAGTCCTATCACGACAAATGATAGTATTTGACTCTTTACTCGTGAGGAGTCGTTGCATCATGGTGGGAATAGTATTTTGTGGCTGATTGACGAACTCTGTCGAATGAGATGAACAATGAGGACATATTATTGTATCTATATTGAGCCGAGAGAGAATAGTAGATACTTTCTCGCTATAGAAATCGAATCACAGGAATGAGAATACATCTTTTTTTCCTGAAATAGTATCACAGTTGTTACAGTGAATCAATTCTCAGGATCACTCTGCCCACATGTCTTGAGTGAAGTTGTGGAGTTGTAGAAAATCATTATGGGACAATGTATATGGATCAGTGATAGCGATTTCAAGATTAGGATAGTTTCTACTCATATGCTGTATAGTATAAATAATATCTACCCTGCAGGTATACAACATTCGTGTTACAAGAGAGTAACATAACCACAGATATTACTCATTGTATGAGATCACAAACTGCCAGATTTCTGATTGCAAAAAAAACCTTTTTACCTATACTCGTATCGTTATTTGGTGGTCCATTTTTTCGGGCGTTTTTGAATCTATATTTCTATGTTTGAGAGTATTATTATATCCCTTGTTTCCAGTGGATTGTGTTTCACTGGTATTGTCCTTCTGATGGATCGTCACCATGCGAGCAAGCGTCATGGAGGAGATACATCTGATCATTTTGATGGTAGACAGTTTTTCAATATCAGTTGGCGTACCTGAGAGACATTTCGCCTGACAGAGACAGAGGAAGAGTTTTTTGGCTGAAAACGCAAAAACTGATTCCTCTCATTCTATAAGTGGATACTCAATCAGAAAATATCTCTCTGGAAAAAACGAGAAATCACACCAGTCAAACCAGTGCTCAAACACGATAGTGACACGACGCAAGTGACCTATATCGGGCATGCAACTGTACTCATACAAACCCATTGACTCAACCTCCTGACAGATCCTGTCTGGAGCAAGAGAGCGAGTCCTGTGGAATGGGCAGGACCCAAGAGATATACTGATCCTGGTGTCACGCTCGATGATCTCCCACCTCTCGATGCCGTCCTTCTCTCACACAATCACTATGATCATATGGATCTCGTGACACTCCGAACCCTTTGCGATAAGCATCATATGCCGATATATACGGGACTCGGGAACCGCAAATACCTGAACGATCGAGGCATAAACAATGTGATCGAGATGGACTGGTGGGATACAGAAATATTCGGGAATTGCAAGGTCACATTTGTTCCGAGTCAACACTTCTCGGCCCGCGGAATTAGCGACCGCAATCGGACACTCTGGGGAGGATTCGCTTGGCAAGTAGGAGAGAGCACTGGCTACTTTGCTGGTGATACTGGATATGGACCGTTTATCGATACGATTCAGGCTCAGTTTCCAGATGGATTTGATATCGGACTCCTCCCGATCGGAGCATACAATCCGAGATGGTTCATGGCGTCGATGCATACTAGTCCCTATGAGGGAATGCAGATGCAGCAAGATCTCCGGATTAAAAAGGCGATCGGAATCCATTATGGGACATTCCCACTAGCTGCCGACCTCCAGGATGAGCCACTTGAAGATCTCGCCATCGCCAAATTGGACCCTCTATTTGCATGACAAGATTTCCGAGTAGGAGAGAGTGGTACAAGCTGGGAACTCTAGTTAGAGAGACGAATTTGCATTTTCAGTAGAAAGGATACAATATATATATCCTTTCTTTTTTATTGTATGACTACTACTCATATCGATCTCGATATTCTCGTATCAGAACAACTCATCACAGATGACCAGAAACAAGCAATACTCAATTGGCAAAAAAAGAGCACACACAGAGAGTGAACCTCTCGGTTTATCCAGATATTTGCGACATTTGGTGCGATTATCACAGGACTCGGCGTGATACTACTCATAGCAGCGAACTGGGATATGATATCAGATATGACGAAGACCATCCTTATGATATGAATAACTACATTCACCTATACAGCGGGATACTGGTGGACATATCAGAATATGAACTATCCCAAAACAGGTCAAGCACTATTTGTATTGGGTTCTATGCTCTATGGCTCATCTATATTCCTCCTTGGACAGATCTACAACCTATGAGGTACATTTGCATCGGCGCTCCTCATCTGGGCTATTCCGACTCTACTACTTGCCTATACTACACGATTTGTGATGCTATTTCTCCTCGGTATAGTTCTCGTATATACCTATATCTTCGCAGAGGTGATCGATGGATTTGGATTCTCTGGCTTCGTGATTGCCAACCTGTTCATCGCTATATGATATGTCTCACTCACTATCCTCAGATATCATAGGAATATATATGCGGACTTCGCAAGTATCATAGCATGGACGGGAGGATCAAGTATACTGGGTGGACTATTTTCGTATACATTCCTCGACTTCTGGAGATATGGCGGGGAATCCTGGTATAGTAATCGTGATTTCCAGACTACTATGTGGATACTCGGTGCTATCGTATTCCTCTGAGCTATCGCTATCATCATAGACATCGTACGCAAGAATAGGCTGGACAATACCTCAGATATACCACTTCTCCTCGGACTTATACCGATCGGTTTGATATTTTTCTATACACTCAACAATCCTGGAATATATTGAGCAGATGGTTATTATGCGAGTAGTAGTGATATGACTATGTATGTTCCTACAGTTCTGATGAATATACTCTATCTCTCGATGCTCTCTCTGATGATCTATCTCGGAGTCAGACGAGACAATCGGTCACTCGTCAATATCGCGATGATCTATCTCGCACTCTATCTATTCGGCAAGTATATAGCATTCACATTTGATTCTAAGATAGACTGAGCCTATATATTCATCGGTGGTGGTATCGCCTGTATTGTACTCACTATTCTCATCGAGAAGATCCGTAGGCGACTTATGCTCACTATGAACTAGGGAGTATCGGACAAGCTCTATTTTTTCACTCCAATTGAACTATGAACCGCAAATATTTCACCATCATAGCTATAATCATACAACTCATCATATTGGGTAGCTTCATTATCAGATATGAGACTCTCAAATCTGCAGGAACAACACTCTATATACCTCTTCGATGATATGATCCAACTGATATATTCAGGTGAGACTACGTCAATCTCGCATATGAGTTACCATATAGTGGTAGTACTATGAGTAATTATGGAGATAGACAATATCTCGTGCCAGCGATGCAAGGAAGTGTGATATCAGGCGTTCAGTCTATAGGAACGACTCGACCTGATACTGGGATATATTTTCAGATAAAAAATGCAAACAGCAGTCAGCAAGAGATCTATACTCTCAAAACGAAATCTGGAACGATACTAACATATAATGCTATGAGCTGTCTCGGAAATACCTATAAGATCGGCGATAGCGTGTACTATCCTAGCTATGAATGAGTAATGAGTATATTCGAGATATCCAAAGAAATACAAGAGACAGATAAAAACATAT